>NZ_VUAZ01000193.1 GCF_009296165.1 Pseudomonas kitaguniensis
TGTCTACCACCGCAAAATGTTGACTGAACCACCCCCATTCTCCAGCAAGCCCCTCCCACAGTGGTTTGTGTAGTTTCAGTCCGACCAGGGCGCCTTGCGGGAATTGTTCAGTTCCACCAGGTAACCATCACCACCCAACTGGCCCATCTGCTGACGAATCCACGCCGCGCGCTGCGCCACATAGGCCGTCGGATGGCTGGCGCTCCACACCCGTGGGTTAGGCAGCACCGCCGCCAGGTAGCTGGCCTGCTGACGCGAAAGCGCTTTGGCGCTCACCCCAAAGTGATGCCGCGCCGCCGCCTCTGCGCCAAACACACCTTCGTCCCATTCCACGCTGTTGAGGTACACCTCAAGAATCCGCTGCTTGGGCCACAACACCTCGATCAGCCCGGTAAACCAGGCTTCCAGGCCTTTGCGCAGATAGCTGCGGCCGGTCCACAGGAACAGGTTTTTCGACACTTGCTGGGTCAAGGTACTGGCCCCGCGAATCGAACCGCCGCGCTCGTTATGCAGCAACGCGGCCTGAATCGCGCCAAAATCAAAGCCCCAGTGCTGCGGGAAGCGCTGGTCTTCACCGGCCATCACCGCCACTTTAAGGTCATCCGAGATCTGGTCCCACGACACCCACGTGCGCTGCAGGTCAATCGGCTCGCCGTCAAACCAGGATTCAACCTTGCGCTCTACCATTAACGCGGTGAACGGCGGCGGCACCACACGAAACAGCAGCACCAGCAACACGCTGCCGATGGCAAACCATTTCACGACTTTGAGAAAACGCTTGAAGAGGATACGCAGCATAGAGATGGCTTGGCCGAACCCGTTGAGCGGGCCATTATACAGACCCGGCCCTTTGAGTCTGATTGGAGTTCCTCATGCTGCGTAGCTTTCTGATGCTGGCTGCCTTTTTCGGCTTCACCGGCGTTGCTCTCGGTGCCTTTGCCGCCCATGGCCTGAAAAACCGTCTGAGCGCCGAGTACCTGGCGATCTTCCACACTGGCGTGACCTACCAGTTAGTACACGCGCTGGCGCTGTTCGGCGTGGCGTTATTGGCCGTGCACATTCCTGGCCGACTGGTGACGTGGGCGGGCATCTCGTTTGTCGTCGGTATCTTGCTGTTCTCCGGCAGCCTGTACGTGCTGACGCTGACCGGCATCAGCAAACTCGGGATCATCACGCCGTTTGGCGGGCTGGCGTTCCTGCTCGGCTGGTTCTTCCTGGGCCTCACCGCTTGGCGCTTGCAGCTGACCGCTTGACGCTCGGTGCTGACCTTTAGTGCCAATCGGGCTAGAATGCTGGCCCCTAAAAACGATGGCGGCCCGTGGCATGCGCATTCTGTTGAACGGCGAACCCTTTGAACTGCCCGACGGCGAAACCGTTGCGGCCCTGTTGACCCGTCTGGACTTAACCGGGCGTCGGGTCGCAGTGGAGCTCAATCAGGACATCGTGCCGCGTAGCCAGCACGCCGAAACCGCGCTCACCGAGGGTGACCAGGTTGAAGTGGTCCACGCCATTGGCGGCGGCTAGTCGCCCGCCGAGATTGTGCAGAACCTCACCCTATTTCGAGGATTTCCCATGAGCATCGTTCGTAGCGACAAGCCCTTCGTCTTGGCCGGTCGTACCTACAGTCGCGTCTTCTGGTGGGCACCGGCAAGTACCGCGACATGGAAGAAACCCGCCTGGCCATTGAAGCCTCCGGCGCCGAGATCGTGACCGTGGCCGTGCGCCGCACAAACATCGGCCAGAACCCGGGCGAACCGAACCTGCTGGATATTCTGCCGCCGGACCGCTACACCATCCTGCCGAACACTGCCGGTTGCTACGACGCCATCGAAGCCGTGCGCACCTGCCGCCTGGCGCGTGAGCTGCTCGACGGCCACAACCTGGTGAAGCTGGAAGTGCTGGCCGACCAGAAAACCCTGTTTCCCAACGTGATCGAAACCCTCAAGGCCGCCGAAACGCTGGTCAAGGAAGGCTTCGACGTGATGGTCTACACCAGCGATGACCCAATCATCGCCCGCCAACTCGCCGAAATTGGCTGCATCGCGGTGATGCCACTGGCTGGCCTGATCGGCACTGGCCTTGGCATCTGCAACCCGTACAACCTGCAGATCATCCTCGAAGAAGCGAAAATTCCGGTGCTGGTGGACGCAGGCGTGGGCACTGCTTCCGACGCCACCATCGCCATGGAACTGGGCTGCGAAGCGGTGCTGATGAATTCGGCCATCGCCAATGCCCAGCAGCCGATCATGATGGCCGAAGCCATGAAACACGCCATCGTCGCGGGCCGCCTGGCTTACCTCGCCGGGCGCATGCCGAAAAAACTGTACGCCAGCGCCTCCTCGCCGCTGGATGGTCTGATCAAGTAAGAGCCATTGATGACTGAATCAAACGAAACGCCGAACACCGTGGACGAAGGCGACGAGTCCAAGCACCGCCGCATCAAGAGTTTTGTGATGCGCGCCGGTCGCATGACCGAAGGCCAGCAAAAAGGGCTGGAGCAGGGTACGCCGCTGTTCGTCTTGCCGCTGGCCGATGCGCCGGTGGATTACGACCAAGTGTTTGGCCGTTCGGCCCCGCGTTCCCTGGAAATCGGCTTCGGCATGGGCCACTCCCTGCTGGAAATGGCGGCGGCCTCGCCGGAACAGGATTTCATCGGTGTTGAAGTGCACCGTCCGGGTGTCGGCGCGCTGCTCAATGGCGTACTGACGCAAGGCCTGACTAACCTGCGCGTGTACGACTGCGACGCGATCGAAGTGCTCAACCGTTGCATCGCCGACAACAGCCTCGACCGCTTGATGCTGTTCTTCCCGGACCCATGGCACAAGTCGCGCCACCACAAGCGTCGCATCGTGCAAGCGTCCTTCGCTGAACTGGTGCGCAGCAAGCTGAAAACCGGCGGCATCCTGCACATGGCCACCGACTGGGAACCGTACGCGGAGTACATGCTGGAAGTGATGGACGTAGCGCCTGGCTATCGCAATTTGGCCGAAGACGGCAAATGCGTGCCACGCCCGGCTGAGCGTCCGATCACCAAGTTCGAACGCCGTGGTGAGCGGTTGGGGCATGGCGTGTGGGATTTGAAGTTCGAGAAGCTGGCTTAATTCGTCTTCGACTTGAAATGCAATCAAATGTGGGAGGGGGCTTGCTCCCGATGGCGGTGAATCAGTCACATTGATGTCGACTGTTAATCAGCCATCGGGAGCAAGCCCCCTCCCACATGTGTATCTGTGTCGGGTGAGGGCTCAGCGGCGGTCGGCGACTACGCCGATCAACACCAGCACCACCACCAACACCGGCGCCAGGCTGTAGTTATTGAACTGGCTGAGCCCGCGCACAATCCACGGCGTGGCGTAGATCAGTGCCGCGCCGCTGCCGACCATGCACACCAGCGCCATCAACGGTACGCGCAAGGCGCCGGCGATACTGCCCAGGCGCCCTTCAACCCAGCCTTTGATGTCGGCGCCGAACAGCACCAGCAGGCAGCCGACAAGCGCCAGCGAGATTTCCAACAGGTTGCTACGGCTCCAGCGCGACGCGGTGGCGAGCAGGTCGAGTACCCAATCCATTCGATTTCCTTAGAGCGTCAGCTCAAAAACTTCTGCAACAGGTCATTGAGAAAGAGTTGCCCGCGGTCGGTCGCCGCCAGGCGTGACGGTTCGACCTGCATTAAGCCACTTTGTTCTGCTTCTGTGCGTGCTTCAGTGAGGCTCGCCAGGTCGAGGCCTGTGCGCTCGGCGTAAAGCCTGGCGTCGACGCCTTCGGTGAGCCGCAACGCGTTCATCAGGAACTCGAAGGGCAGTTCGTCATTGGTCAGTTCTTTCGCGCCGGCCTGAAAGCTTTTGGCCGGGTTCAGGTAGTCCTTAGGCGCGCGGGTCTTCCAGGTGCGCACGATGCGCCCGTCCGGGTGGCTGAGCTTGCCATGGGCGCCGGCGCCGATACCGATAAAGTCGCCGAAGCTCCAGTAATTCAGGTTGTGCCGCGCCGGGCGGCCCGCTTGGGCGTAGGCCGACACCTCGTATTGCGCGTAACCGTGTTCGGCCAGCAACGCCTGGCCCGCTTCCTGGATGTCCCACAGCGTGTCGTCTTCCGGCAGCGCGGGCGGCTGGTTCCAGAACACCGTGTTGGGTTCCAGCGTCAGTTGGTACCACGACAAATGTGTCGGGTTGAGGGCGATGGCCTGGCGCAGGTCGCCCAAGGCGTCTTCCAGTGACTGGTCGGGCAAGCCATGCATCAGGTCCAGGTTGAAGTTATCGAACCCGGCCTGACGCGCCATGCCGGCCGCACGTACGGCTTCGTCGCCGTTGTGGATACGGCCCAGCGCCTGGAGTTTTTCTTGCTGGAAGCTCTGGATGCCAATCGACAGCCGGTTGATCCCCAGCGCGCGGTAGGCCACAAACTTCTCTTGCTCGAAGGTCCCGGGGTTGGCTTCCAGGGTGATCTCGATGTCGGCGGCAAACGCAATGCGCGCCTGTACGCCCTCAAGCAAACGGCCCAGCGCGGCGGCGCTGAACAGGCTGGGCGTACCGCCACCAAAGAAAATCGAACTCAGCTCACGGCCGTAAACCGCGTGCAGGTCTTGATCAAGGTCAGCCAGCAACGCGTCCACGTACTCTTCTTCCGGCAGCACCTTGCTCGCGGTGTGGGAGTTGAAGTCGCAATAAGGGCATTTGCGCACGCACCACGGGATGTGGATGTACAGCGCCAGGGGCGGCAGCAGCGGCAGTGGCGCCCGCGGTGTTTGCGCACCGCCGTGGATCAGCGGCTGCGCAGAGGTGTTCTGGGTCATTTCAGTTCAGGCCCAGACGCTGACGCAGCAGCACCATGGCGCGGGCGCGATGGCTGATTTGGTTCTTGTCCGCCGGGCTCAGTTCAGCGCTCGACACATTACGCTCCGGCACCCAGAACAGCGGGTCGTAGCCAAAACCCTGTTCGCCGCTGGCGGCGTGCAGGATGCGCCCGTGCCACAGGCCTTCACAGAGAATCGGCAACGGGTCATCGGCATGCCGCACCAGCGCCAGCACACACACGAACTGCGCGCCGCGTTGCGCATCCGGCACGTCCTTGAGCGCGTCCAGCAGCTTGGCGTTGTTCGCCGCGTCGCCCTTGCCGTCGGCATAACGCGCCGAGTAAATGCCGGGCGCGCCGCCGAGAAAATCCACCGCCAGGCCCGAGTCATCCGCCAGCGCCGGCAGGCCGGAAATACGCGCGGCATTGCGCGCTTTGAGGATGGCGTTCTCGACGAACGACAGGCCGGTTTCTTCCGGCTCAACCTGGCTGAATTCGCCAATGGAGCGCAGTTGCACGGCCTCACCGAGCATGGCCTGGAGTTCTTTGAGTTTGCCGGCGTTATGGCTGGCCAGTACGAGGTGTGTGAGGTTCATTATTCAGCCGGAAAGAGTTCTTGGACGAAATTGAAACTGTGCGCCTTGCCACCGGTTTCAACGTTGATCGTGAAGGTCCTGAATTCCTGTTGCGGCACCGAATACGGCGCGAGGTAATTGGTCGCGCCTTTTTCGGTGATCTGCTTGAACGTCAGTACTTCGCTCTTGCCGCTCAAGTCTTTGATGGTGCCGGTGACTTGTGCCACCACGGGCGTCACGCCCTTGAACACCGACACATTGATCAAACCCTTGTTCTTGCTGCGCACCACGCCCACCGCCTGCGCGGTTTCGGGCTGCAGGAAGCTGGACGTGAAGGTGTTGTAGCGCACGGTGATGTCGCCAAATTCTTTCTTGCGATCAGGGTCGATAACGTCGGCCGCCATGGCGTTGACGCCAAGCAGTGCGGTCAGTAAAAAAACAGCCAAACGACTCATGTGCGTCCCTCTTGAAAATGATTAGACGGCAATTTTGTGGTCCGCGAGGCCCGGGCTGCTGACCCGGTAAATACCGATTTCGCCCAACAGATTGGGCCATAGTTTACTCGCCCAGCCGTGGCGGTGCTGTTGATCGACAGCAAGGCGGTTGATCACTTTGGCCTCACGCTCGCCGCACAACGCTTCGAAGTCCTGGAAGGTGCAGAAGTGGATGTTCGGCGTGTTGTACCACGTGTATGGGAGGAAGTCCGACACCGGCATCCGGCCCTTGGTGGCCAGGTACCAGCGGCAGCGCCAGTGGCCGAAGTTGGGGAAGGTGATGATGCACTGGCGGCCCACACGCAGCATTTCGTCGAGTATGCGGTCCGGGTAATGCACCGCTTGCAGGGCTTGGGTCATCACCACGATGTCGAAGCTGTTGCTGGCAAAGTTGCCGAGGCCTTTGTCCAGGTCCTGCTCGATCACGTTGATGCCCTTGGCCACGCACTGGGCGATGTTGTCCGGGTCGTTTTCCAGGCCGTAGCCGGTGACTTGCTTGTTGTCGCGCAGCCAGCTCAGCAGTTCGCCATCGCCGCAGCCAAGGTCGAGCACGCGACTGCCGGCGGGGATCCAGTCTTGGATGATTTCCAGGTCGGCTCTCATGGCGTTCTCACAAAATGATGCGGTTCATGTAGTTGCTGAAAGCCTGCAGGTAACGCGGGATCGGAATCAGGAAGGCGTCATGGCCTTGCGGAGCATCGATTTCCAGGTAGCAGACGTCTTTCTTGGCGGCCATCAATGCATCGACCAGCTCACGCGAGCGCGCTGGCGAGAAGCGCCAGTCGGTGGTGAACGACATCACGCAGAACTTGGCCGTGGCGCCTTCGAAGGTTTTTGCCAGGTCGTCATCAAAGTTCGCCGCAGGGTCGAAGTAGTCCAGCGCCTTGGTCATCAGCAGGTAGGTGTTGGCGTCGAAACGCCCGGAAAACTCCTCGCCCTGATAACGCAGGTAGCTTTCCACTTGGAACTCGACGCTGTGGAAGTCGTAATTGAGTTTTTCGCTCTTGAGCCCACGGCCGAATTTCTCGCCCATGGAATCATCGGACAGGTAAGTGATGTGCCCGACCATTCGCGCCAGCATCAAGCCGCGCTTGGGAATCACGCCGGCCTCCTGGAACGAACCGCCGTGGAACTCGGGGTCGGTGAGAATCGCCTGGCGCGCCACTTCGTTGAAGGCGATGTTCTGCGCCGACAACTTGGGAGCCGAGGCAATCGCCAGGCAATGGCGCACGCGGTCCGGGTAGCTGATGGTCCACTGCAGCGCTTGCATGCCGCCGAGGCTGCCGCCGATAACGGCAGCCCATTGGCGAATGCCCAGCAGGTCGGCGAGGCGCGCTTGGCTGTGCACCCAGTCTTCGACGGTGAGCACCGGGAAGTCTGCGCCGAACGGCTTGCCGGTCTCCGGGTTCAGGCTGCTCGGGCCGGTGGAGCCGTTGCAGCCGCCGAGGTTGTTCAGGCTGACGACAAAGAACTTGTCGGTGTCGATGGGCTTGCCGGGGCCGATGCAGCTGTCCCACCAGCCGGGCTTGCGTTCGTCAACGCTGTGAAAACCAGCAGCGTGGTGATGGCCGGACAAGGCGTGGCAGATCAGCACGGCGTTGCTCGCCGTGGCGTTCAGTTGGCCGTAGGTTTCGTAGATCAGGTCATAGGCAGGCAGCGAACGCCCGCAGGCCAAGGCCAGCGGTTCGCCGAAGTGCGCCACTTGGGGCACGACCAGTCCAACAGAATCTTGGGGAAAGGCAGTTGGCATCGACCCTGCTCTCGTTTAAATGAGGCGTAAGTCTAAAGAGCGGGGACCCCAGCGGCAAGCAAAGGCCTGCACCAGTACGCAGATACAAAATGTGGGCGCTGGCTTGCCTGCGATGCAGGCACCAAGGTGTTTCAGTTACACCGCAGTGATTCAATCGCAGCCAAGCCAGCCCCCACACACGCGGCTCGCGAATCAGATCAGCCCGAACAGCTCTTTAGGCATGAACGCATAGTAAGCCAGGCGCGGGATCACCCAGCTTTGCAGCAGCTGGATCGCGATAAACGCGAAAATCGGCGAAATATCCAGGCCACCGAGGTTGGGGATCAACCGACGGAAAGGCGCCAGCACTGGCTCGGTGATTTGGCCCACCAGCTCGGCGCCAGGGCTGCGGCTGCCCGGTGCGACCCACGAGAGGATCACGCTGATGATCATCGACCAGAAGATGATTTTCAAAAACAGCGAGAAAATGCCGATCAGGCCCCATGGCAACAGCAGCACGGTGAAGGCCTGGTAGCCGCTGAGCATCAGGATCACCACAAACAGCGCAATCTGCAGCAGCAGCGCCAGCACCAGCGACGACATATCCAGGCCGAACAGGCTCGGGATCACTCGGCGCAACGGCTTGAGCAGCGGTTGGGTGGCCTTTACCACGAACTGGCAGAGCGGGTTGTAGAAGTTCGCCCGCACCAGTTGCAGGATAAAGCGCATCAGCACGATCAGCAGGTACAGGCTGCCCAAGGTCTGGATGATGAAAATGGCAGCGTCATTGATTCCGAGCATGTTGGTTTCCTATGAAGGGGACGACTATTTGCCCAGTTGCTCGGCCATTTCAGCCGAACGATGCGAGGCAGCACCCAGTGCTTTTTCCACCAGGGCTTCAAAGCCCCCGGCCTGGAACGATTCGATGGCAGCCTGCGTGGTGCCGCCTGGCGACGTTACGCGGCGGCGCAGCTCGGCAGCATCCACTTCGCTGGACACCGCCATTGTCGCAGCGCCCAGAGCCGTTTGCTCGGCAAGCTGCTCGGCAATCTCGCGTGGCAGGCCCAGCTTCACCCCAGCGGCGGTCATGGCTTCGATCAACAGGAAGAAGTAGGCCGGGCCGCTGCCGGACACGGCGGTGACCGCGTCCAGTTGCTGTTCGTGTTCCAGCCACACGGCGATGCCCACCGCAGACAACAGTTCTTGCGCCTGATCACGCTGTGCGGCGTTGACTTCGGCAGTCGCGTACAAGCCGCTCACGCCCTTGCGCAGCAGCGCCGGGGTGTTGGGCATGCAGCGCACGATGGGTTGAGCACCGAGCCATTGGGTCATGCTGGCGCAAGTAATGCCGGCGGCGATCGACACCACCAACTGGTGCGGTTGCAGGCTCGGGCGCAGGCTTTCGCACACGGCCTTCATGGCTTGCGGCTTGACCGCCAGCACGATGACATCAACGCCCTGGATGGCCTCGGCATTGTCGGCAAACGTTTCAATGCCGTGCTCGGCGCTGACGCGGGCGCGGGTCTCGGCGCCCGGGTCGCTGGCGCGGATCTGCGCCGCCTCCAGGCCTTTGGCCCGCAGGCCACCGATCAGGCTGGCCGCCATGTTACCGGCGCCGATAAAGGCAATACGCGTGTTGCTCATGACAGGTCCTTATTCAGAGGGAAGTCAGCCATTTCACGGCTGGCCGTAGTCGCGGGCGCCAAACAGCGCGGTACCGATCCGCACCCACGTGGCGCCTTGGGCGATGGCCGACTCAAGGTCGTGGCTCATGCCCATGGAAAGTGTGTCGAGCGGCAGGTTCAAGCTGGCTTGCAACTCGCTGACGGTAGCGAACGCTGCGTCTTGCGCGGCGCGGTCGTCCGTCGGCTCAGGAATTGCCATCAGGCCACGCAGCTTCAGGCGCGGCAGGGCGCTGATCGCATTGGCCAGGGCCGGCAGGTCGGCGGGCGTACAGCCGGACTTGCTGGCTTCGCCACTGACGTTGACCTGAATGCAGATATTCAGCGGCGGCAGCTCGGCCGGGCGTTGTTCGGACAGGCGTTGTGCGATTTTCAGGCGTTCCACGGAATGCACCCAAGCGAAGTTCTCGGCGATAGCGCGCGTCTTGTTCGATTGAATGGGGCCGATGAAGTGCCAACTCAAGGGCAGGTCGGTTAATTCGGCCTGTTTGCTCAAGGCTTCCTGCAGGTAGTTCTCGCCAAAATCGCGGGCCCCGGCGGCAAACGCTTCGCGCACGGCTTGCGCGGGTTTGGTCTTGCTCACGGCCAGCAGGTGAATGCTGCTTTCGTCACGTTGCACGGCGTGGGCCGCGGCACGGATACGCTCGCTAACCAAACCAATGTTGTCTGCTATCGTCGACATTCAAGATGCACCCGTGGATATGGAGTCCGCGGCATTCTACTGGAAATGGAAAGCCCTATGGATATCACTGAATTGCTCACGGCCAGCGTGCGCCGTGGCGCCTCCGACCTGCATTTGTCGGCCGGGCTGGCACCGATGCTGCGCGTCGATGGCGAGGTCTGGCCGCTGGATGGGCCGGCGCTTTCACCGCCGCAAGTTGCGGACTTATTGAGCCCTTTGCTCAGCCAATACCAACAAAAGGATTTCGAAACATCTCTTGAAACGGATTTTGCCTTTGAACTGCCGGGCGTCGCGCGGTTCAGGGCGAATGTATTTCAGCAGGATCGCGGCATGGGCGCGGTGTTTCGTACGATTCCGGCACAGGTGCAAAGCCTGGAAGGCCTGGGGCTGGGGCCTGTGTTTCAGCGCATTGCCGAGTTGCCGCGCGGCCTGGTGTTGGTCACCGGGCCTACCGGGTGCGGCAAGTCCACCACACTGGCGGCGATGATCGACTACCTCAACCGGCACCGGCGTCAGCACATCCTCACCCTGGAAGACCCCATCGAATTTATCCACACGCCGCAACTGGCATTGATCAACCAGCGGCAGGTGCACCGTGATACCCACAGTTTTTCGGTAGCGCTGCGTTCGGCGCTGCGCGAAGACCCGGATGTGATTCTGGTGGGCGAATTGCGTGACCTCGAAACCATCCGCCTGGCGCTGACCGCGGCCGAGACCGGGCATCTGGTCTTTGGCACCTTGCACACAACCTCGGCGGCGAAAACCGTAGACCGGCTGGTCGATGTATTCCCGGCGGGGGAAAAGGCCATGGTGCGCTCGATGCTGTCTGAGTCGTTGCAGGCGGTGGTGGCCCAGGTGCTGGTGAAAAAGGTCGGCGGTGGGCGAGTGGCGGCGCACGAAATCATGCTGGGCACACCGGCCATTCGTAATTTGATTCGCGAGGACAAGGTGGCGCAGATGGTTTCAGCGATTCAGACCGGCGGGGCGCTGGGCATGAAGACGCTGGACATGAGTTTGAAGGCGTTGGTCGGCGAGGGGGTGGTTAGCCTGGAAGACGCGCGCGGGCAGGCGAGGGTGCCAGCAGACCTATGAGGCCGCTCGGCAAATCAAATCAAATGCGGGAGGAAGCAGCGCCCCCTCCCACATGTTTACCGCATTCAGCCCGGTATCAGCGCTGCACAATCCGCAGATTGCTTTGTTCTTTAGGCAGAACACGTTTGGCAACCACGTAGTTCTTGTCCCAGAACGGCTTTTTCAGCGTGTCGATGCTCACCGCTTTGCCACGGCTTGGGGCGTGGATAAAGCGATCGTTGCCCATGTAGATGGCAACGTGGTTGACCTGGCGGCTCTTCAATTTGAAGAACAACAGGTCGCCCGGTTTCAAGTCTTTGCGATCAACCTTCATCCCGTGGCCAGCGGCCATGGCGTTGGAGGTGCGCGGCAAATCCACAGCTTTTACGTCGTTAAACGCATATTTCACCAAACCACTGCAGTCGAACCCTTTACTTGGGCTGCTGCCGCCCCAACGATAAGGAGTGCCGAGCACGTTAACGGCGCGGCTGAGGACGTTGCTGCTTTGCTTGGTGTTAACCGCCATAAGACCGGGAGTGGCTTTACCGTTGTGGGCCTTGCTCAATTGAGTTGGGCGTTTAACAGTCAGCTTTGCGGTTTTGGCAGTGCCTGGAGCGCTATGAACTTTAGGGGTAAAACCGTTAACGTTAGGAAGTCGTTGCTCACGATTGGTGGCGTGGGCGGCCAGTGGCATTAATAGGCAGATGGTTAGCCATGTCTTGAAAAATGGTCGCATTCGGCGTGGCTCTTTTAGGTTTGCGCGCAACTTTATAACAGCTTTTTGTGTCGTTCTCAGGCCGTTTGTCGACTGAACCCTGGGGTCAAATTCGTTAAAACGCGATGAATTGACGCTATTGTCCGACAGAAGTCAGGTGGCATAAGGCTTTGCGGGAAGGAAGATACCATTTGCCGTGCGTCGGGCGCCGTAAAAAAGTCACAAAGAAAATGAAAAAATTTATCTATCGAGGCAAAAGAGGTACGTCATGAACACCTATCGACAGGATTATTCGCAGCAGGACACCCACAGCAAGGTGATTGGTTACCTGCTTTGGATTTTAGGTTTTACCGGGGCGCATCGTTTCTATTACGGCAAACCTGTGACCGGGACGATCTGGTTTTTCACCTTTGGCTTGTTCGGTATCGGCTGGCTGATTGACGTGTTCCTGATCCCGGCCATGGACCGTGAAGCGGACCTGCGTTTTACCGCCGGGCCTATCGAATACAACGTGGCCTGGATACTGCTGGCGTTCCTGGGTGTGTTCGGCGTGCACCGCATGTACCAGGGCAAATGGATCACCGGCCTGATTTACCTGCTGACCGGCGGTTTGTTTCTGGTAGGGGTGCTGTATGACTTCTGGACGCTGAACACGCAGGTGTCGATCCGCAATGCCGAGCGCATCGGCGGCGCTGAGTCTGTTGATCGTTCCCACGCGCGTGG
>NZ_VUAZ01000194.1 GCF_009296165.1 Pseudomonas kitaguniensis
GACCACATTCTGCTTGGGGGGTTGGGCCGGCTTCCGGGCCTTTCAAAAGTGACCCGCTGTAAAAGCGGAACCGATATAAGCCATTAGCCCAATAACGGATATGCCTTCAATCTAAACGTAAGGAGCCCTAGCCCTAGCGACGACGAAACAGCGGCAGCGGCTCATCCGTGGCCGCCTGGTACGTCACCGAGAAATCCTTGAGGCTTTCCAGTGCTTCGTACGGGTCTTTGTCCGCGCGCAAGGCGAAGGCATCGAACCCGCAACGGCGCAGGTAGAACAGTTGGTCGCGCAGCACGTCGCCAATCGCCCGCAGCTCGCCTGTGTAACCATAACGGTCACGCAGCAGGCGCGCGTTGGAGTAGTTGCGGCCGTCGGTGAAGGCCGGAAAGTTCAGCGCGATGACCTGGAAGTGTTCCACGTCAGCGCCGATCTCTTCAGCTTCTTCATCGGCGTCCAGCCACACGCCCAGGCCGCCGTCGCGGGCCTTGAGGGCGTGGCCGTGTTCGCGCCACAGCGCCAACGGCACGATCAGGTCGTCGCAGTTGGAGATGCCGTCGAAGCTCGCGTCCTTGGGCAGCAGGTGCCAGGTTTCGTCGAGCACTTCGTTGTTCTTAATGATTCGCTGCATAGACGCGCTCCTTGAACAGGTCAATGCCGATGCGCTGGTAGGTGTCGATGAATCGCTCATCTTCGGTGCGCTGCTCAACGTACACGTCGATCAGTTTGCCGATCACCTCGGGCATGGCTTCCTGGGCGAAGGACGGGCCGAGGATCTTGCCCAGGCTCGCGTCACGGCTGGCGCTGCCACCCAGGGACACTTGGTAGAATTCTTCGCCTTTCTTGTCCACGCCCAGGATGCCGATGTGGCCAACGTGGTGGTGACCACAGGCGTTCATGCAACCGGAGATGTTCAGGTCCAGCTCGCCGATGTCGAACAGGTAATCCAGGTCGTCGAAACGGCGCTGGATCGATTCGGCAATCGGGATCGATTTTGCGTTGGCCAGCGAGCAGAAGTCGCCGCCCGGGCAGCAGATGATGTCGGTCAGCAGGCCGATGTTCGGCGTGGCGAAACCTTGCTCGCGCAGCTCACCCCAGAGGGCGAACAGCTGCGACTGTTCAACGTCGGCAAGGATGATGTTCTGCTCGTGGGAGGTGCGCAATTGGCCGAAGCTGTAGCGCTCGGCCAGGTCGGCAACGCCGTCGAGTTGCTTGTCGGTGATGTCGCCCGGTGCAACGCCGGTCGGTTTAAGCGACAGGGTCACGGCCACATAGCCGGGTTTTTTGTGGGCCAGGGTGTTGCGGCTGCGCCAGCGCGCGAAACCTGGGTGTTGCGTGTCGAGTTCGGCCAACTCGGCGTCCTGATTGCTCAGGGCCTTGTAGTCCGGGTCGACGAAATGCTTGGCAACGCGATGCACTTCGGCATCGGTCAGGGTGGTCTGGCCGCCGCGCAGGTGTTGCATTTCCGCGTCGACCTTTTGCGCAAATACCTCAGGGGTCAGCGCTTTGACCAGGATCTTGATCCGGGCCTTGTATTTGTTGTCACGACGGCCGTAGCGGTTGTAGACCCGCAGGATCGCGTCGAGGTAGCTCAACAGGTCCTGCCATGGCAGAAATTCGTTGATGAACGCGCCGACCACCGGCGTGCGGCCGAGGCCGCCACCCACCAGCACGCGGAAGCCCAGCTCGCCGGCCGCGTTGTGCACCGGCTCCAGGCCAATGTCGTGCACTTCGATGGCGGCACGGTCCGAGGTCGAGCCATTGACGGCGATCTTGAACTTGCGCGGCAAATAGGCGAACTCAGGGTGGAAGGTGGTCCACTGACGCACAATTTCACACCAGGGGCGTGGGTCGATCAGCTCATCGGCCGCCACACCGGCGAATTGGTCGGTGGTCACGTTGCGCAGGCAGTTGCCGCTGGTCTGAATCGCGTGCATCTGCACGGTCGCCAGTTCAGCCAGAATGTCCGGCACGTCTTCCAGTGCCGGCCAGTTGAACTGTACGTTCTGGCGGGTGCTGATGTGGGCGTAGCCCTTGTCGAAGTCACGCGCAATTTTGGCCATCATGCGCGTCTGGCGCGAAGTCAGTTGGCCGTAAGGCACGGCGACCCGCAGCATCGGCGCAAAGCGCTGAACATACAGGCCATTTTGCAGGCGCAGAGGGCGGAACTCTTCTTCGCTCAGCTCACCTGCCAAGTAGCGTCGGGTCTGATCACGGAACTGCTTGACGCGGTCCTCGATGATGCGCTGATCGTATTCGTCGTATACGTACATATAGGTCCTGTTCTCGGCAAATCTGCGCGCACGGCCGCGCACTCCAAACGGAGCCGGCGCACGATACCAGTTTGCGTTTATGCGCAAAAGTGATGTTTGAGTATATGCAAAGAACCAAATCGACTAATGAGACTGATTATCTTCATATCCACATTTGTCACAGGGGCAAGCATGAACTTTACTGTGAGCGTGTCTTGATGCAATCACCTATAAAACCGACAAGAGGCGATGCGATGAGCAATTCGACAAAAGCCCGTAAACCCGAGAGCAGCGTGGATGCCTGGGCCATTCTGTTCTTGATAATTTTGGTGGTGGGAACCGCCGTGTTCTGGGTCAGCCACCCGTAAAGTCTGCTGATTGAGCCTCGATTGAATGTCGCATTGCCATTATCATGGCGGTCAACATTCCAGGCTTGAACAACCATGTTGAAGGTTCTTGTTACGTGCGTGTGGTTGCTGGGATCGACGTTCGCGGCGATGAGCCATGCCTCGTCGGTGGTGTTTCTCAACCCCGGCACGTCCACCGAAACCTTCTGGGTTGACTACGCGCAATTCATGCAGGCCGCCGCCAAGGACCTCGGCCTGGATTTGCGCGTGCGTTATTCCGAGCGCGATGCCCGCAACACCCTGGCTCAGGCCCGCGAAGCGCTGCAAGGCGCCGAGCGCCCCGACTACCTGGTGCTGGTAAACGAGCAATACGTCGCCCCGCAAATTCTGCGCATGGCCCTGGGCAGCGGGGTCAAGTTGCTGATGGTGAATAACGCGCTCACTCCCGACCAAGTGCACTTGCTGGATGCCGGTGAGGACGCGCCCTGGATCTGCAGCCTGGTGGCCGATTACGAGCAGGCGGGTTACCTGATGCTCACCGACTTGCTGCGCCAGCATGGCCGGGTCGAGCCTGGCGATTCCCTCGACCTGCTGGCGTTTTCCGGCGCCAAGAATACGCCCAGCGCGCAACGGCGTGAGCAAGGCCTGCGCCGCGCCTTGGCCGAGCATCCCGAAGTGCGCCTGCGCCAGTTGGTCTACGGAGAATGGAGTCGCCAACGCGCGTTCGAACAAGCGACGCAATTATTCAAGCGCTACCCGCAGACCGCGCTGGTGTGGTCGGCCAACGACGAGATGGCGCTGGGTGCCATGCAGGCGCTGCAGGAGAGTGGGCGGGTGCCGGGCAAGGATGCGTTGTTCAGTGCAATCAACAGCTCGCCGCAGATTTTGCAGGCACGCCTGGACGGGCGGTTGACGACATTGGTTGCCGGGCATTTCACCTTGGGCGGGTGGGCCATGGTGCTGATCAACGACGACGCCAAGGGCGTCGACATCAGCGCCTATGGCGGACGTGACCGGCAGCAAGCGTTATTCCAACTGATTGATGCAGCCCAGGCGCAGCGCTTGCTTGCGCCAACGCCGCCGGTGAATTTTCAGGCGCTGTCGGCCCAAGGCAAGCCTGCGTCCTACCGTTACCCGTTCAGCTTGCAACTGCTGCTGCGCTAAACACCCGCAAAGAGCAGCACCCGTTTGACGATGCCGAACAGCGTCAGCGCAAAAACCGCCGAGAACAGGATGCCCAGCATCACAAACTCCGCGCGCGTCGTAGCCGTGTCGTAGCTATGCACCACCGGCCTGGCGCCGGCCGGTGGTGTGCTGTCACTCCACATCACAGGAGTGACAGCATGTCCGTATACCCGCGTTCTACCCGCAATAAACCACCCGCTGCGACCTTGAGTATTCATGGCGACTTCCTGGAAAAGGCCGTTCCGCAATGGCTGGTTGATGCCACGCCCGCTAGAAGGTCGGCGGTTAAACAGGCCGCCCCGGTGTTGCCGGGCTGGTACAAAAATGCCTCACCTGCGCAGCGCAAGGTAGTCGACGCGAGCTTCAAGGCCAGCGCCACGGCTCAGAACCGGCTGGATAAAACCCTGTCGACGCTGCTGGACATTGATGCGTTCGCCGAACCGCTATTGCTTAAGGAACTGAAGGCGCGTTTCAGCGTAGAGGTGGACGTCAACCAGACCTTTTTACGCCTCAAGCGCGCACTGACGGTGAGCATTTTGGAAGTGGAGGCGGCGTCGTACAAAGTCCTCGCGCTGCCAATGCTGCAGGCCGCTTTGCATAACTTTGAAGCAGCGGAATGTGAAGCCGGTGCTTATCACAGCTCATCCGGTTTCACGGTGGCAGGTGCCGAGCCCGACACGTTCCAGTCGGTCAACGTGAACCTGAGCGTCAGCCAGTTTTTAACCCTGTGCCGCCGCCTGGATCTGGGCGCGAAGTATCAGGCTTACCTGCGGTCGTTCTTTCATCCGACCGATGCGGTGACTGAAGCCACCCTGCGCCGGCACTTCATCGCCAGCCAGAAAACGGCCATGCGCGCGGCTGCCGAACAGGCGCTGTTGACCCAGGACATAGAGCCTGCGGACTACGCCATGATTGTGTCGGTGATCAACGGCGAGGTTCATCCCCGGATGGGCAACAAGCAAGTCTGGTTCAAAGACATGGGCTTGATGAAAAAAAGAATGGTCGGCTGTATGGCCTTTGTTATCTGTGAAAAGTACCGCTATAGCGACGAGGTGATTCTTTATATCCCGCATGACCGCGCCCATCCACTCAAGCGCTATACCTCGTCGCAGATGCGTGCCGAATTCAAGCGGCTGTTTACCGCCAGGGACAGCCTTGCGCCGACCGATCCCGGCCCGACCGAGTACCAGCGGTTTTACAGTCAGTTCGTGCCCTACCATCATCGCCCTTACTATTTCAGTCAGTTCAGCAAAAAAACCGCCGACTCACCGAGTGGCCCGCTGACGTCTCCCTGGCGCACAGTCATTGAGGTTCTCAGCGGGGTGTCGAACATTACCCGTCTGGGACCGCTACCGCCTGAGCCTGCGGCCAACATGGAGCCGGAACCCGACCCCTACATTGCGGCCTCGACCGTTACCCGCAAAGGCGCGGGCATCTGGGCTGCCAACGTCGACCCGTGGACCTACCTTTACGAGCAGAACCGCGACAAGGTCTTGGCCGATGCGCGCAGTCACGCGGTGCCCACCGAAGACGTGGATGTGAAGGCGCGTGAGGCCAAGCTGGCGCATCTGCTGGAAATCGGCATGCTGGCGCTGAACGCTGTGTCTATGTTTGTGCCGGTGTTGGGCGAGATCATGCTGACGGTGATGGCCGGGCAACTGCTTTACGAAACCCTTGAAGGGTCGATCGAATGGGCCGAGGGCGACAAGCGTGCCGCCAAGGAACATCTGGTCGACGTGGCAGAAAATCTCGCACAGATCGCAGTGATGGCGGCAGTAGGTGCCGGCGTCAGCAGGTTCAGGGCGGTCAAGCCTGAGCCGCTGCTTGAGCGCCTTAGCCCGGTGACGTTACCCAATGGCGAAACGCGCCTGTGGCGGCCCGACCTGAGGCCTTATGAAAGCTCGGTTTCGCTGGCCAACAGCTCAGGCCCGAATGCCTTGGGGCAGCACGTGGTCAACGGCAAGACGTATATCCGCCAGGGCACCAAGGTCTACGAAAAAACCTTCGATGAATCGATCAAAAAGTGGCGCATCGTGCATCCAGCGGATGCCAGCGCCTACCAACCGCTGCTCGACAGTAATGGCCACGGCGCCTGGCAGCACAGCCTTGAGCGCCCGCTGGAATGGGACCGTTTGACCCTGTTACGGCGCATGGGCCATGTGACCGAGGCTTTTTCCGATGTTGAGCTGATCAAGGTCGCAGATGTGAGTGGTGTCACCGACAACGCCCTGCGCAAAATGCACATGGATCACGCCGCGCCACCGCCCGAACTGGCGGATGCCTTGCGAATGTTTCGCGCAGATTTGGGCGCAGGCCAAGTGATTGAACAACTGCGCGGCACGCAGCCGATTGATGAGCGGTATTTGTATGTGTTGCCGCTGGTGGCGGAAATGCCGCGCTGGCCCGCCAACCGCGTGCTTGAGGTGTACAAAGGCCCAGGGCTGTCGGGAGAGTCCGTCAAATATGGTTCCGAACGCCTGTTTCGTGAGGTCGCGGCAAAGCCGTCGATCAAGGTCGGCCGCGCCGATATTTTGAGTGGTGAATTGCCCGCGCGTATCCTCGCCAGCCTGGACGAGGCCGAGATCCTCGGGCTGCTCGGTGAGCGCGGCGCGCGCCTGCGTGAGGCGAGGGCGCAAGAGTTTGGCAAACGCATCACTGATTATGCGCGGACCCGCAAACCTGCAATTTTCGACAGCATCTACCAGGGCACCGAAAAGCTTGACCGTTACGTGCAGCTATTGCAGCGCACCTGCCCTGGGCTCAGCGAGTCGGCGGCCGAGGAGGTGCTGGCGCATGCCGCTGCCGATGACCTCGATCAATTGCACAGCACTCGCCGGGTGCCGCTGAACCTGTTGGAAGAGGCCCGCTGGTATGCGCGGCAAGGGCGTCAAGCGCGAGCCTATGCCGGTTTGCGCAGCGACAATATCGCTTCGGCAGACAGCCGGCGGCTGGCGTTGCACACCCTGGAAAAACTGCCGGGTTGGCCGCAAACATTGCGCCTGGAAGTGCGCGACGGCAGTACCCGTGGCCCGCTGCTTGACAGCATTGGCAGCGAGACTGCGCCAAACAAAAAATACCTGGTCAAGAAAGGCCCGAGCTTTCAGGCATTTGACGAGCGTAGCGAGGCCCTCAACAGCGTGCGCATGGAGGGCGATAATTTCTATATTTCGCTGATGCATGCCATGCCCGATAACGCCCGGCAGGGGCTGGGTGTGCCGCAGGTCAGTCAACATGCTCAGTTGAAACAAAAAATCATCGACTTTGCCGACGATTATCGCAGTGAAGCGACGCAGGTACTGGAGCCGCAAGCTAAATGGTTCAAGCCTCCCGTGCGGGTCAACGGCAAGCTGATCGGGTATTACGCCAGCGGTCGCGGTACGTCCCTGAACCCGAGCCTGGTGCAACGGGCGCAGAATATCTATCCGGCGCTGCGCGACGATCAAGCCACTGGCTTTATTCGCCAGTTGTCGCAGGCCGGTAAAAGCGACAAGGAGATATTCAATCTGTTGCAGAACCGTGAGCGTGAGTACACCGCGCTGACGTCGACACTCGACCAATGGGTAGGCCAGCCTGCGGTGGCACCTGACCCATTCAGTGCAACCCCCGACAATTCGGCGTATTACCATAGAAATCAACTCGCGCAGTTGTTCAAAGCGCTATGGCGGCGTGCACCGTTAGCCGCAACGGACAGCAGCGCCGCGCGTTTTTCCATTGTCATGAATGAGTCGCCACCACCGCTTGCGGCTGACTTTTCACATATTCGCGAACTGTCGGTGGGCGGGCGCGGCCTCAACGATGTTAATGCCGATGGTTTTCTCGCACGGTTTCCCAACGTAGAAACCCTGTCGGTCGGCGAAAATGGCCGCATATGGGACCCGGTCATATTCGCCAAGCCCTCTCTGACGACAGTGCCACTGGCCTTGGAGGGCATGACGAAACTCAAGAGTCTGACGTTCAAGGTGGATTCTTCGTCGTTGGCAGCGGACTTTTCCTCAAGGCTCAATGCACTGACTTCGCTTGAGGAATTGGACATTGATTGCACCGGATTTGCCCGGTCTGAACGCCTCAATAGCCTCGATTTGTCAGCGTTGGTCCAGTTGAAAACATTGCGCCTCAATGCGCCCCATACGCTGTCGGTGTGGCCTGCCTATGTTGAGAATCTTGCCCGCCTGGAGCGTCTGGATCTGGTCAATAGCAGTATCCGCGCACTCCCTGAGGCGCTTTATTCCGGGCATGAAAAGCTCTGGGCCGGCTTGTCGCTGGACTGGTCAAACTTCTCCCGCGAGGCGTTCAGGCCCGCGAATGACTACGTCAAAAACTATCGGGGTGAGAGGGAGCATATTGCTGACCTGCATCAGATGGTCAGAGGGTACGCCAAGGGCGAGTTGCAGTCCCTGATGGGCATTTCCCGTACGACCACCGCTCTGCATGCAACGATAATGGAGACCTGGGACACGCCTGAAACGAGGTTTGCTGCTATCGAGGCCCTTAGCGAGGAATACAGCGGGCTTTTCGAGGGGTTTTATGATCCGAATGCCAACACCGGGTCGCGCTTCAGGTTGCGTTCAGCAACCTGGCAAGGGGGGCCAAATGCCCACGTTATCAGTGCCCTTGAAAACAGCTGGCGCGGGGCCGTGGCCCAGCGCTACAACTTGATAGCCGACGTGTCGGTATTTGAGTTGCCGCCGCCGGAATTTCAAGTGACACCTCCGCTTCTTGTTGTGGAAAACGTTGTACTGCCCTCACTGCCGGCCGGCAGTTTTTCCCATGTACGCACGTTACGCCTGGGCTGGTCGGGTGAGTCTGTCGAGCAGACACGCAGTTTTATCCGGGCATTCAGCGGCACACAAACCCTTGAGCTGCGCGGTCATGGTTTGACCGAAGTACCGATTGGTCCGGGTGATCTTCCCACCTTGACCCAGCTTGATCTTTCCAATAACCGCCTGGTGGTGACGCCAACCGTCCAGCAGCAACTCAATGACCTCAACAGCCTCGAGCTGCTGGATTTACGCAACAACCCCTTGAATGGCCTGGATGTCAGTGGGTTGACGCGGCTAAGGGCGCTGCACCTGCGGGCGACGCAATTGCAGGCCTGGCCGACAGGGGCTGAGGGTTTGCCACAATTGGCCTGGCTCGACTTGCGCGACAATCAGATGCCGACATTACCTGCACAGGTCTTGGCTAACGATGAGGCGTTGATGAATACCAACTTGGCCGGTAACCGGTTCAGCACCGAGGGCGAAGTCGCGATGACAACGGCGCGTCGGCGTGTCGAGGCAGCCAAAGGCTTGCCCGAGGGCACGTTGAACCAGCTTGATCGGGCAGCCATGCCGTCGGTATTTCCACCGCAAGAAATCGACTTATCCATCGCTCGTTACTTACTGCCGTTACCGCAGACCGCCATTGGCCTTGAAGAGGCGGCGGGGCTTGCACAGCGCTTGCAACATCTGAGTCCGGCGCTTACCGATGAGCAGGCCCTGCAACGACTGGAACAACTGCGTAACGATGGGCTCAGCGACGCGCAAATAGATACGCAACTTAGTGCATGGCACCAGGACCTTGAATCGCTGACGCGCAAGCTCAATGGCTGGCTCTACACCGCCGAGCTACGAATCTGGGCTAAGAAGACCGAGGTCGAGGGGCGCAGGCTGATTGCCTTGCGTATCATTGAGTGCTGGCAAAGCAGCTTGGCAGCCGACCCAGGTTCTGAGCTGAGCCTGCAGGGCCTGCAAACCCAGCATTTGCCTGAATTGGATATTCAATTTACGCAGGTCCGAACGCTGGATTTGACCGGCGTGCGGTTCTCGGGGCAAAGCGTCAATGGCTTCCTCAACAGCTTTCCGGCACTGCGCAGATTGGTCCTGAGCGGTAACGAACTGACCGCGCTTCCTGAGGCGGTTGAGCGTATGAACCAGCTCGAGCGACTGGAGCTGGCTGCCAACAGGCTCAGCGATCCCGAGGCACTGTATCGGCAACTGGGGGGTGCACGCTTGCGCTGGTTGGACCTGAGTCACAACAACCTGAGTGCTTTCAGCTCCCGCGCCTTCAGCCTGCTTGAGACATTGGACCTTAGCTACAACGGTATTACGCATTGGCCCGACGGCGTACTTGAGGCCACAGATCTGCAGACGTTGAATCTCAGTGGCAATGCCCTCACGACTTTTCCGGACCGCTTGCTGGGCGGCAACCACGAGAGGTTGGTGGCGGGTACCGATCTTTCCGATAACCATCAGCTATCCCTCACCAGTTTTGAGCAACTCAGGCACTACAGCGATACCCATCAAGGTGGGGCTGTAATGGGGCTTGCGCGGCACGAGATTGACACCAGGATTAGTGATCTTGAGAGTGACTCCGATACGGGTACGGGCTCTGAAAACAATTCTGGCTCTGATTCGGACGGTGACTCCGACGATGATGGTGCCGGTTACCAGCCCTTGGAAGTCATCCCTGACCCGGCGGGGGAGACAGGCGAAGCGGTGCTTGCATCCTGGCTGCTGAACACACCCGAATCGCTGGCCGCGTCCAGGCGGCAATTGTGGCTGCAATTGACGCAGGAGCGGGGTCATGCGCCGTTCTTTCATTTGCTCTCGCAACTACGCGATACCCATGAGTACCGCTTCACCCGTGTTGATCTTACCCGGCGGGTATGGGTTGTGATCGACGCCGCAGCCGCCAGTGCGCATCAGCGTGAGCTGTTGTTCGTCGCGTCGCAAACCCACAACACCTGTATCGACGGGCGCACCCTCACGTTCAGCGCAATGGAGGTGCTGGTGTTCGAGGAGAATGCGCTACGTGACGTTCCGGTTCGCAACCAGAAGCTTCGGGGCCAGCGTTTGTTGGCGCTGTCCCGGCAATTATTTCGTCTGGACCAGATCGACACACTGGCCGAGGCTCGCGCGAGAAATATGGACCGCGCCGAGGTACGCCTGCAGTATCGAATCGGCATGACCCACGGCTGGCCCGACGGGCTGGAGTTGCCAGGGCAACCCACGCATATGGCATTTGGTACGCCGATCAGCGGGCAGGCGTTGATTGACGCTCGCGCCCAGGTGCTCGCGGCGGAAGCGTCCGATACATTTTATGAAAGCCTGATTGCGCGTGATTATTGGCTCAATTACCTGCGCACGCGCTACCGCGAAGCGTTCGATGCGCTTGAGGATAATGCGCTAACGCGTCAAAACGCGCTGGAAGATGAACACAGTGCCAGGGAACCGGGCACCGACAGTCAGGAGCGCTACGAAGTGGCGTTGAACCTGTTGGAGATTGAGCTGGGCAGCGCACGCGCGCAGAAGCTGATTGAGCTGTCGCGTAACGAGGTGCTGCAGCTGTCGAGCGGCGCGGTCGATACGCCGGCGCCGCGGCCTGCATCGCCGCAACCTGGGCCGTCTTCCCGCCAGTAGTGCATCAGGCGCCAATACCCGCACGGGATGTTGGTACGGGTATGGGTGCAGTGCTTAGTTGTCATACCCAAGGTTGGGCGCCAGCCAACGCTCGGTGACGCTCAGGTCCTGGCCCTTGCGTGCGGTGTAGCTGTGGACTTGGTCCTTGTCGACTTTGCCCACGGCAAAGTACTGCGCCTGCGGGTGGGCGAAGTACCAGCCGCTGACAGCCGCCGCCGGGAACATCGCGTAGTGTTCGGTGAGGAATACGCCGCTGCGGCCTGCGTGCATCTCGCGGGCTTCGGGGTCGAGCAGTTGGAACAACTGGGCTTTCTCGGTGTGGTCGGGGCACGCGGGGTAGCCGGGGGCAGGGCGGATGCCGCTGTATTGCTCTTTGATCAGTGCTTCGTTATCCAGCACTTCATCCTTGGCGTAACCCCAGTGTTCTTTACGTACTTGCTGGTGCAGCCATTCGGCGCAGGCTTCGGCGAGGCGGTCGGCCAGGGCTTTGACCATGATCGAGTTGTAGTCGTCGCCCGCGTCTTGATAGGCCTTGGCGACTTCTTCGGCACCGATGCCGGCGGTGGTGATGAAACCACCGATGTAGTCGGTCACGCCGCTGTCTTTTGGCGCCACAAAGTCGGCCAGCGAAAAGTTCGGCTTGCCGTCGGTCTTGATGATTTGCTGGCGCAGGTGATGCAGCCTGGCAATCGGCTGGCCGTCGTCGCCGTACACTTCCAGGTCGTCGTCCTGCACCTGGTTGGTCGGCCAGAAACCAAACACTGCGCGGGCACTGATGAGTTTCTCATCGATCAGCTTGGCGAGCATTTCCTGGGCGTCAGCGTAGAGCGCGGTGGCGGCTTCACCAACCACTTCATCGGTGAGAATGCGCGGGAACTTGCCAGCCAGGTCCCACGAGATAAAAAACGGCGTCCAGTCGATGTACTCGGCCAGCACCTTGAGGTCGATATTGTCGAGCACCTTGCTGCCGGTAAAGGTCGGTTTGACCGGCGTGTACGTGCTCCAGTCGAACTGCGGCTTCTTGGCGATTGCCACCGGGTAGCTCAGGCGCTCGGTGCGTGCGCTGCGGTTGGCTGTACGCTCGCGCACATCGATATATTCCAGGCGGGTTTTCTCGACAAAACCGGCCTTCAGTTCCTTGGACAGCAACTGCGTCGCCACGCCCACCGCCCGCGAGGCGTCGGTCACGTAGATCACCGCGTCATTGCTGTACTTCGGTTCGATTTTTACCGCGGTGTGCGCCTTGGAGGTGGTTGCGCCGCCGATCATTAGCGGCAAGTGGAAGTCCTGGCGCTGCATCTCACGGGCGACGTGGACCATCTCGTCCAGCGACGGCGTGATCAGGCCGGACAGCCCGATAATGTCGCACTTCTGTTCCTTGGCCACCTGCAGGATTTTTTCGGCCGGCACCATCACGCCCAAATCGACAATGTCGTAGCCGTTGCAACCCAGCACTACGCCGACGATATTCTTGCCGATGTCATGCACGTCGCCCTTCACCGTGGCCATCAGGATCTTGCCCTTGGCTTCGGGCTTGTCGCCTTTTTCCAGCTCGATAAACGGGATCAAGTGAGCCACGGCCTGCTTCATCACGCGGGCGGATTTAACCACCTGCGGCAAGAACATTTTGCCGGCGCCGAACAGGTCGCCAACGATGTTCATGCCGGACATCAGCGGGCCTTCGATCACCTCGATCGGGCGCGCGAACGACTGCCGCGATTCCTCGGTGTCTTCAACGATATGCGTGGTAATGCCCTTGACCAGCGCGTGTTCCAGGCGCTTGTTCACCGGCCAGCCGCGCCATTCTTCGGTCTCGGCTTCTTTTACGCTGCCGTCGCCCTTGTACTTGTCGGCGATGGCGAGCAGGGCGTCGGTGCCTTCCGGCGTGCGGTTGAGCACCACATCTTCCACGGCGTCACGCAGCTCGGCCGGGATCTGGTCGTAGATCTCCAACTGGCCGGCGTTGACGATGCCCATGGTCAGGCCGTTGCGGATCGCATACAGCAGGAACACCGAGTGGATCGCCTCACGCACCGGGTTGTTGCCACGGAACGAGAACGACACGTTGGACACGCCACCCGAGGTCAGCGCGTACGGCAGCTCGTCGCGGATGTAGGCGCAGGCGTTAATGAAGTCGACGGCATAGTTGTTGTGTTCTTCGATACCGGTGGCGACCGCGAAGATGTTCGGGTCGAAGATGATGTCTTCCGGCGGGAAGCCCACCTCATTCACCAGAATGTCGTAGGAGCGTTTGCAGATCTCTTTTTTGCGCGCTTCGGTGTCGGCCTGGCCGGCTTCGTCGAACGCCATCACCACCACCGCCGCGCCGTAGCGCTTGCACAGCTTGGCGTGGTGAATGAACTGCTCGACGCCTTCCTTCATGCTGATCGAGTTGACGATTCCCTTGCCCTGAATGCACTTGAGCCCGGCCTCGATGACTTCCCACTTCGAGGAGTCGATCATGATCGGCACGCGCGAGATGTCCGGCTCGCCGGCAATCAGATTGAGGAAGGTCACCATGGCCTTCTTCGAATCCAACATGCCTTCGTCCATGTTGATGTCGATGATCTGCGCGCCGGCCTCCACCTGTTGCAGCGCCACTTCGAGCGCTTCGGTGTAGTTGTCTTCACGGATCAGTCGGGCGAAACGCGCCGAGCCGGTGATGTTGGTGCGCTCGCCGACGTTGACGAACAACGAGCTGCGATCAATCGTAAACGGCTCCAGGCCCGACAAGCGGCAGGCCTTGGGGATGTCCGGAATCGGGCGCGGCGCATACCCGGCCACGGCCTTGGCGATGGCTTCAATGTGGCCCGGTGTGGTGCCGCAGCAGCCGCCGACAATATTGAGGAAGCCGCTCTGGGCGAACTCTTCGATGACCTTGGCAGTTTGCGACGGCAATTCGTCGTACTCGCCGAATTCATTCGGCAGGCCGGCGTTCGGGTGCGCGGAAACGTGGGTGTTGGCTTTGTTCGACAGCTCTTCCAGGTACGGACGCAACTCGCTGGCGCCCAGTGCGCAGTGAGGCCCACCGACAGCGGCTTGGCGTGACTGACCGAGTTCCAGAACGCTTCGGTGGTCTGGCCCGACAAGGTCCGGCCGGAGGCGTCGGTGATGGTGCCGGAGATCATGATCGGCAGTTCGACATGCAGTTCTTCGAACACACCTTGCACGGCGAAGATCGCGGCCTTGGCGTTGAGGGTGTCGAAGATGGTTTCGATCAGGATCAGGTCGGCGCCGCCCTCGATCAGGCCTTTGGTGGCCTCGGTGTAGTTTTCCACCAGTTCGTCAAAGGTCACGTTGCGGTAGCCGGGGTTGTTCACGTCCGGGGACAGCGAGCAGGTGCGGCTGGTCGGGCCGAGCACACCGGCAACGAAGCGCGGTTTGTCCGGGTTCTCGAGGGTCTTGGCGTCGGCGATTTTGCGCGCCAGGCGGGCGCCTTCGACGTTCAATTCGTAGGCCAGTGCTTCCATGCCGTAATCGGCCATGGAAATGCGCGTGGCGTTGAAGGTGTTGGTTTCGAGGATGTCAGCCCCGGCGTCCAGGTAAGCCTTTTCGATGCCGCCGATCACGTCCGGGCGGGTCAGCACCAGCAGGTCGTTGTTACCCTTGACGTCGCTCGGCCAGTCGGCGAAACGTTTGCCACGGTAGTCCTGCTCCTCCAGCTTGTAGCTCTGGATCATCGTGCCCATACCGCCGTCGAGGATCAGGATGCGTTCCTTGAGGGCTTGGTGAAGGGCGTGCAGACGAGCGCTACGATCGGACATGGGACTACTCTGGTCAGGCATTACGGAGGGCATGAATCATAGCAAACCTGTGCCGATTTGGAGCATGTCAGGGTTTTACATGAATATCGTTCATGTTGGTGGTGGCCATG
>NZ_VUAZ01000195.1 GCF_009296165.1 Pseudomonas kitaguniensis
ACACGAAAGCAAAAAAAAGCGGATCTAGCCCGTGTATGCAAAACCCGCCCTTGATCTGGCTTCAACCACTCAGGTCGGCTTTCAGGCCGCGTGCAAAGTGACCCGCCGTAAGGGCGAACCCATACAAGCCCTAACCCAAATACCGGATATGTAAGCTTAGCCAGCCAGGCCGACAAACATATCCTGCACGTCATCGTGGTTGTCCAAGCCTTCCAAAAAGGCTTCGACTTCGGCCATCTGCTCATCGGTCAAACCGCTCACCGGGTTCTTCGCGATGTAGCCGAGCTTGGCCGACAACACGGTAAACCCCTGCTCCGGCAGTGATTTTTGCACAGCGTCCAAGTCGGTAGTCTCGGTGATGAACAGGCTAGTGCCCTCCTCTTCACCCTCTTCGAAATCCTGGGCGCCGGCTTCGATGGCGGCCATCTCAGGGTCGGCGTCCGGGGTGTCCGGCGACGCTTCGATCAGGCCGACATGGTTAAAGTCCCAGGCCACCGAGCCGGAAGCACCCAACTGGCCCTTGCGGAACGCCACGCGAATTTCCGCCACAGTACGGTTGATGTTGTCGGTCACGCACTCAACGATCAACGGCACCTGGTGCGGGGCAAACCCTTCGTAGGTCACGCGGTGGTACTGCACGGTTTCACCCAGCAGACCGGCGCCCTTCTTGATCGCGCGCTCCAGGGTTTCCTTGGGCATCGAGGCCTTTTTGGCTTGCTCCACGACCAGACGCAGGTGGGCGTTGGTTGCGGTGTCGGCACCATTGCGGGCGGCGATGGTGATTTCTTTCACCAGCTTGCCAAAGATTTTGCCCTTGGCATTCGATGCCGCTTCTTTATGTTTGACTTTCCACTGTGCGCCCATGACTCACTCTCTTCATATGCATGGCGCCGAGACGTCTACTGGCCGGCGCTTTGGCGGCAGAGTTTATAGGGCAAAAAAAAATCGTTCCAGCAAAAAACCGTCACGACGCCAACTCGAAAAACGCCTGGATCAAGCGCAATGAGCGGCGTCGCTGCAGGCAACCGAGCATGTGCCGGTTGTCCAGCCCATCGCCGTGCAAAGGAATCGCGTGCACCCGCGGGTCGCGGCTGACCTCGATTGAAGACACCACGCCCACACCCAACTCGGCGGCAACGGCTTCGGTCACCGCCTCGCGGCTGTCGAGTTCCAGCAACACTTTAGGCTGCACATGCGCCATGGCGCAGGCGTTATCAAAGGTGCGCCGGGTGATGGAGCCGGGTTCGCGCAGCACCATGATCACCTCGTGCAATTGCGCCAGGCGAATGCCCGCCGGGTCGGCCAGCCACGGGTGCCCGGCCGGCACCAATGCGCACAGCCGCGATTGTTCAAGCGGTTGCAGGTGCAAACCAGTGCGCGGCTCCACCTCGGTCAGCACCGCCACATCCGCGTGCTCGGACAACAACGCAGCGAGGGTTTCCTGAGCGTTACCCAACCGCAGGTTCACGGTAATGCCGGGGTAGCGCGCGCGCAGGCTGGCGATCATTGGCATCACCAGGTGCGGCCCGTCTGCGGCGACTTCAAGGCGCCCGGTGAGCAATTGGCGATTGGCTTCCAGCAAGGTCTGCGCTTCGTCTACCAAGCCAAAAATCGCCCGGGTGATGGCGGCCAGGCGGGTGCCTTCCTCGGTCAACTCCACCCGCCGCGCCGTGCGACGCAACAGCGCAATCTGGTAGTGCTCTTCCAGGGCCTTGATATGCCCGGTCACGGCCGGCTGGCTAATGAACAGCCGCGCCGCCGCGCGCGTAAAGCTGCCCTCGCGGGCCACCGCATCAAATGCACGCAGTTGGAATAAATTCATAGCTATCGGCCTCACTGATAGCTCGCATAACAACAAACAATTTGATTGATGACAAGCCAAACTGCAATTTAGGCGCCGTAGCTTCACCCCCATCCCATGCGAGGACCTGAGATGAACACCGTCGCGCCCATCCTGCTCACACCCGGCCCCTTGACCACGTCTGCGCGCACGCGCCAGGCGATGATGGTGGACTGGGGTTCATGGGATGACCGTTTTAACCAGCTCACCGCGAGTGTCTGCGCGCAACTGCTGGCGATCATCAACGGCGCCGACAGCCACCACTGCGTCCCCTTGCAAGGCAGCGGCACGTTTGCGGTCGAAGCGGCCATCGGCACGTTGGTCCCGCGTGACGGCAAGGTGCTGGTGCTGATCAACGGCGCGTACGGCAAACGGCTGGCGAAGATTTGCGAAGTGCTCGGCCGCCCTTTCAGCCCGTTCGAGACCGCCGAAGACCAGCCTGCCAGCGCGGCCGACGTCGACCGCCTGCTGCACGCCGACCCGACGATCACCCACGTCGCGCTGATTCATTGCGAAACCAGCACCGGCATTCTCAACCCGCTGGCGCACATCGCCGACGTGGTTAAACAGCACGGCAAGCGTTTGATCATCGACGCCATGAGCTCCTTCGGCGCGCTGCCCATAGATGCCCGCCAAGTGCCGTTCGACGCGCTGATTGCCGCCTCGGGCAAGTGCCTGGAAGGTGTGCCGGGCGCAGGCTTTGTGTTTGCCGAAAAACACGCGCTGGCAGCCGCCCAAGGCAATTGCCACTCGCTGGCGCTGGACCTGTTCGACCAGCACAGCTACATGGCCAGAACCGGCCAATGGCGTTTCACCCCGCCGACCCACGTGGTCGCGGCCCTGCACGAAGCGCTGCTGCAATACCACGAAGAAGGCGGCCTGCCCGCGCGCCATCAACGCTACGCGCTCAACTGCCAGGCGCTGCTCGATGGCATGGCCGAACTGGGCCTGCGCAGCTTTTTGCCAGCGGCGATTCAGGCACCGATCATCGTGACCTTCCACGCCCCGCACGACCCGCGCTACCAGTTCAAGGCGTTTTATGAGGGCGTCAAGGCTAAGGGTTTCATCCTTTACCCAGGCAAATTGACCACAGTGGAAACCTTCCGCGTGGGCTGCATCGGCCATGTCGACGCAGCCGATATGCACGCCGCCGTCACCGCCATCGCGCACGTGCTGCGCGCGATGGGCGTCAACCTTTCACCTTCAGGAGCCCAAGCATGAACTATCACACCCCCAACACCCTGCAGGCCGTGATCCTCGATTGGGCCGGCACCGTGGTCGACTTCGGCTCTTTCGCGCCGACCCAAATCTTTGTCGAAGCCTTCGCCGAGTTCGGCGTGCAAGTCTCCATCGAAGAAGCCCGTGGGCCGATGGGCATGGGCAAGTGGGAGCATATCCGCACCCTCTGCAATCAGCCGCAAGTGGCCGAGCGTTACCGCGCAGCGTTTGGCCGCACGCCAACAGATGATGACGTCACCGCCATCTACCAGCGCTTCATGCCGCTGCAAATCGAAAAAATCGCCGAGCACTCCGCCTTGATCCCCGGCGCGCTCGACACTATTGCGCGGCTGCGGGTGCAAGGCATCAAGGTCGGCTCCTGCTCCGGCTACCCCAAGCAAGTGATGGACAAAGTCGTCGCGCTGGCCGCCAGCAACGGCTATGTCGCCGACCACGTGGTCGCCACTGACGAGGTGCCCAATGGCCGCCCATGGCCTGCGCAAGCACTGGCCAACGTGATCGCGCTGGGCATTGATGACGTGGCAGCCTGCGTGAAGGTCGACGACACCGTGCCGGGCATTCTCGAAGGCCGCCGCGCCGGCATGTGGACCGTCGCGCTGACGTGCTCAGGCAACGCGCTGGGCCTGACCTACGAGCAATTTCGCGCGCTGGACAGCAGCACGCTGGCCAGCGAGCGCGAACGCATCCACGCGCTGTTCGAAGGCTCGCGCCCGCACTACCTGATCGACACCCTTACCGACCTGCCTGCGGTTATCACCAACATCAACCAGCGCCTGGCGCGCGGTGAAATGCCGCAAAGCCACTGATAGAGGTCAAAACAGCGGCATTTACACCAAGCAAACCGCTCAAAACCGGCATACAGTAAAAGCACTCCGTCGCCAAAGAACGGAGGTTTGCCCTGATGAGTGAGGAACCAGCAATGCCGTGGAAAAACTCCGATACCCGCTACAGCACCATGTCGATTGCGCTGCACTGGTTGATGGTGGTGCTGCTGGCGGTGGTTTACGCCTGCATAGAGTTACGCGGCCAATTCCCCAAAGGCAGTGGCGCGCGAACGTTGATCGTCGAAATGCACTTCATGTTCGGCCTCAGCGTATTTGTGCTGGTATGGCTGCGCCTGTTTGCCCGCAGCATGGGCGTTGCGCCGAAGATCGTGCCCGCACCGCCGCGCTGGCAGAGCCTGTTGGCGACGCTGATGCACGTGGCGCTGTATGCGTTGATGATCGGCATGCCGATTGCGGGTTGGCTGATCGTCAGCGCCGAGGGCCATTCGGTGATGTTCTACGGCATTGAGTTGCCGCCGTTAATCGCTGAAAACAAAGACCTGGCCAAGGAGATCGAAGGCTGGCACGTACTGTTTGGCAAGACCGGTTATTGGCTGATCGGGCTGCATGCAGTGGCGGGGCTTGCGCACCATTACATCCTGCGCGATAACACCGCGTTGCGGATGATGCCCGGCAGGCGCTGACTTCAAACCGAACGCGGTCAACTGTGGGAGGCCCCACTGCATCTTTGATGTAGCGCTGTCGCGCATCGGGCTGGTTCGGGGGTGTTCTTCAGGTTGGGTATATATCCGTTATTTGGGTGATGGCTTGTATCCTCACCATCCGGCCCACTTGCTAGAGTTGCGCTGAAACCACGGGCGGCACGCCGACGGTACCAATGGTCCAATTTTCATGGCCGTTCAGAGTGAAGCAATATTGCTGGCGTTACTGGAGGACATGCACCTAATTGTTGGGTTAGAGACGCAAACGGTCTTCCCCTTTGATCAGGAGATTCACTTGGATGTGAAGACTCG
>NZ_VUAZ01000196.1 GCF_009296165.1 Pseudomonas kitaguniensis
CGGCGCCTGCGCCGGTTGCCCGGCCTGCCGTGGCACCGGCCCGCGCGCCTGCGTCAGGCGCGCATTCGCCTGCACCCAAGCGCAAAGCCTACAAGCTGGTCGCTATCGGTACGTCTACCGGTGGCCCGGTTGCCTTGCAGCGGGTATTGACGCAATTGCCGGCCAACTTCCCGGCGCCGATCGTGCTGATCCAGCACATGCCGGCGGCGTTTACCAAAGCCTTCGCCGAGCGCCTCGACAAGCTGTGCCGCATCACGGTCAAGGAAGCCGAGGATGGCGACATCCTGCGTCCTGGCCTGGCGTTGCTGGCGCCGGGCGGCAAGCAAATGATGGTGGATGGGCGTGGCGCGATTAAAATCCTGCCGGGCGACGAGCGCCTGAATTACAAACCGTGCGTGGACATCACCTTCGGTTCGGCGGCCAAGTCCTACGGCGACAAAGTTCTGGCGGTGGTGCTCACCGGCATGGGCGCCGATGGCCGTGAAGGCGCGCGCTTGCTTAAACAAGGCGGCAGCGCGATCTGGGCGCAGGACGAAGCCAGTTGCGTGATCTATGGCATGCCCATGGCCATCGTCAAAGCGGACCTGGCCGACGCCGTGTACAGCCTGGACGACATTGGCAAGCATTTGGTGGAGGCCTGCCTCTGATGGATGTATTGAGCCTGATTGGCATCATCATGGCGTTTGTCGCAATTATCGGCGGCAACTACCTGGAGGGCGGCCACCTTGGCGCCTTGGCCAACGGCCCTGCGGCACTGATCGTGATTGGCGGCACCGTCGGCGCTGCGCTGTTGCAGGCGCCGATGAGTTCATTCAAGCGCGCGATGCAAATCGTCATATGGATTATTTTCCCGCCGCGTGTCGACCTGCCAGGCGGCATCGACCGCGTGGTCAACTGGAGCCTCACCGCGCGCAAGGAAGGCCTGCTGGGCCTGGAAAGCGTGGCCGATGCCGAGCCCGACAGTTACTCGCGTAAAGGCCTGCAGTTATTGGTCGACGGCGCCGAGCCGGAAGCGATCCGCAGCATCCTGGAAGTGGATTTCTACACCCAGGAAAGCCGCGACATCAACGCCGCCAAGGTATTTGAAAGCATGGGCGGTTATGCGCCGACCATCGGCATCATCGGCGCGGTGATGGGTTTGATTCACGTGATGGGCAACCTGGCCGACCCCTCGCAACTGGGCAGCGGCATTGCCGTGGCGTTTGTCGCCACCATCTACGGCGTGGCCAGTGCCAACCTGGTGCTGTTGCCGGTGGCCAGCAAGCTCAAGTCGATTGCCCTGCGGCAATCGCGTTATCGCGAAATGTTGCTCGAAGGCATCTTGTCGATTGCCGAGGGCGAAAACCCACGTTCTATCGAACTGAAGCTTCAGGGCTTCATGGATTGATGGCGATGCACATCGACACTTCTAACCAGTGGCCAAACGGCTTGCTGTGGCGAGCGGGTTGTGCAGCGCGAGGTGCTTTGCTGTGAGCCGACGTCGCCGCGAGCCGGAAGAACACATTAACCACGAGCGCTGGCTGGTGTCCTACGCGGACTTCATAACCTTGCTGTTCGCATTCTTTGTGGTGATGTATTCGATCTCGTCGGTCAACGAAGGCAAGTACAAGGTGATTTCCGAAGCACTGATCGGCGTGTTTTCAGACTCCGACCGCGCGCTCAAGCCGATCCCGATTGGTGACGAGCGACTGAAGACGGTGACACCGGCCAAGCCGCTGGTCAACGACAGTGACGAAACCGCCGCTGGCGTAGGGGGCACCAGCGATCCGTTGAAAAGCATCGCCGATGACATCAGCGCAGCGTTTGGTGACCTGATCAGCTCCAACCAGATGACCGTGCGCGGCAATGAACTGTGGGTAGAGATCGAGCTTAATTCCAGCCTGCTGTTCGCCAGTGCCGACGCGATGCCGAGTGATCAGGCGTTCACCATCATCGACAAGGTGGCGGCGATTTTGAAACCCTTTGAAAACCCGGTTCACGTTGAAGGCTTTACCGACAACCTGCCGATTGCCACCGCCCAGTACCCGACCAACTGGGAGTTGTCCTCGGCACGCGCTGCGAGCATCGTACGCATGTTGGCGATGCAGGGTGTGAACCCTGAGCGCCTGGCATCGGTGGGCTATGGGGAGTTCCAGCCGGTGGCCAATAACGCCACCGCGCAAGGCCGTGCGCGCAACCGCCGGGTGGTGTTGGTGGTGTCGCGCAACCTGGATGTGCGCCGCAGCCTGACCGGCACGGGCACGGCCAATGCAACACCGGATGCGGCACTGAAGCGGGCTGGCACACAAACTGCACCGCCAACCGTTAAGCCGTCGGTGCGTCAGAGTGCCGTCAATTCTCCGTCACCGGCTCAATAACTTTATGCAATGTCTCGGTCGCGCCAATGCCTGCCGGGAGGAACCAACCGAATGAGAGTCTGGGCAGTTGCCAATCAAAAAGGTGGGGTCGGCAAGACCACCACCTCCATCGCTTTAGCCGGCTTGCTGGCCGAGGCGGGCAAGCGTGTGGTCGTGGTCGACCTGGACCCGCATGGCTCGATGACCAGCTATTTCGGTTATGACCCGGATGCGCTGGAACACAGCTGTTACGACCTGTTCCTGCACAAAGGCAGCGTGCCTGCCGACCTGCCGGCGCAACTGTTGCTGCCTACCAGTAACGAAAGTATTTCCCTGCTGCCATCGAGCACCGCGCTGGCGACCCTTGAGCGCCAGTCGCCGGGCCAGAGTGGTTTGGGCCTGGTGATCGCCAAGACCCTGGCGCAACTGTGGCAGAGTTTCGACTACGCGATCATCGACAGCCCGCCGTTGCTCGGCGTGCTGATGGTCAACGCGCTGGCGGCCAGCCAGCAGTTGGTGATCCCGGTGCAAACCGAACACTTGGCGGTAAAAGGCCTGGAGCGCATGGTCAGCACGCTGGCGATGATCAACCGTTCGCGCAAGCAGCCGTTGCCGTTCAGCATCGTGCCGACCCTGTTCGACCGCCGCACCCAGGCGTCCCTCGGCACCTTGCGCGTATTGCGCGATGGCTACCCCGAGGCTATTTGGCAGGGCTACATCCCGGTGGACACGCGCTTGCGTGACGCCAGCCGCGCCGGTCTCACGCCGTCGCAGTTCGACGGCAAAAGCCGTGGCGTGCTGGCTTACCGCGCGTTGCTCAAGCACCTGCTGTCGCAGCAACTTGTGGCGCAGGTGGCGTGATGAATCGTCCTGTCAAACTCAAGACCCGGCCGCAACTGGCACTCGAATCCTACCTGGATGCGTTGTTGCAGGAAGCGACCGAGGAGCAACTGCCAGAGCCGATTGTGGTGCTTGAAGCCGCCGTCGAACCCGCCGTTGAGCCTGTCAGCACGCTGGATGAATTCCAGTTGGCAGTGCTCGAAGAACAGGCGCGTGATGCGCAAGTCACGCCAGTGGTTGTGCCCGAGCCTTTGCCCGCACGCCTGGCCGCACCTGTCGTGGTGCCGATCACGCCGGTGGTGCTGGCGCCGGTAGTGGCCGAGCCGGTGGCGGACGTGCACATGCCGCCGAGCATTACGCCGCCGCCCGTCAACGGTGATGGGCGCCCGGCATGGGCGGCCGAGCCGTTTGAGTGCCTGCTGTTCGACGTCGCCGGGTTGACCCTGGCGGTGCCGCTGGTGTGCCTCGGCTCGATCTATTCTTTGCAAGGCCAGGAACTGACGCCGCTGTTCGGGCAACCGGAGTGGTTTCTCGGCATCCTGCCCAGCCAGGCCGGCAACCTCAAGGTGCTGGACACCGCGCGCTGGGTCATGCCCGACCGCTACCGCGATGACTTTCGCGAGGGTCTGCAGTACGTCATCTCGGTGCAGGGCTATGAGTGGGGGCTGGCGGTGCATCAAGTCAGCCGCTCGTTGCGCCTGGACCCTAACGAAATTAAATGGCGCAGCCAGCGAGGCCAGCGGCCATGGCTGGCAGGCACCGTGATTGAGCATATGTGTGCATTGCTGGATGTCGCCGAGTTGGCCGAATTGATCGCCAGTGGTGCCGTGAAGTCGATGCCGCAAAACAAACGCAGTTGATTGAACAATAAGGGCCGCGCTGGTGCGTGGCCAATTTTGAAGGGGTCAGGGGTATGAACAAGTCAGCGTCCGCACAAGGTTTAGATGATCCGATTCTGCAATGGGTTACCTTCAAACTGGACAACGAGTCGTATGGCATCAACGTGATGCGCGTGCAGGAAGTGCTGCGCTACACCGAGATTGCGCCGGTACCGGGTGCGCCAAGCTACGTGCTGGGCATCATCAACCTGCGCGGTAATGTGGTTACGGTCATCGACACGCGCCAGCGTTTTGGCCTGGTGCCGACCGAGGTTAACGACAACACCCGTATCGTCATCATCGAAGCCGACAAGCAAGTGGTCGGGATCATGGTCGACAGCGTGGCCGAAGTGGTTTACCTGCGCCAATCGGAAGTAGAAACCGCGCCGAACGTTGGCAACGAAGAATCCGCCAAGTTTATCCAGGGCGTGTGCAACAAGAACGGCGAACTGCTGATTCTGGTTGAGCTGGACAAGATGATGAGCGAAGAAGAGTGGTCGGATCTGGAGAACATCTGATTGTTCTTTGAAGCCGCGGTAATTGTCCTGGCCCTGTTGTGGGCCGGGACGTTGGCGTTCGCGCTGCGCTATATGCGCCAGCAGCGAGAGTTGGCCTTGCAACAGGCTGAGCGCGATGCGGTGCGTGACCGGCGCATTCTGGAGTTGGTCAAGCGCGTTGACCACTTCCAGCAAAGTGCGGTGCGGGTGGGGGATGAGGTGCATGAACTGCGCGCGATTCTGGCGCCGTTGCCGGATAAGGTGGCGCAGATTGAGCAGCGTGATCCCTCCAGCTTGTCTTTCGCTCAGGCGGCGAAGCTGGTGGGCATGGGGGCTACGGTGGATGAGCTGACCCAGTCGTGTGGGTTGACCCATGCCGAAGCGCAACTGATGAGTAAATTGCACAAGAGCTGACGGGGCAGACTCAGCTTATGCTGTAGATCTGCTTTTTTGATGTGGCGCTGTCGCGCGGCGAGCGGGCTTGGGGTGTTCTTTGGATTTTCGTGCATATCCGTTGTTTGGGTGATGGCTTGTATCGGTTTCGCTCTTACAGCGAGTCACTTTTGAACAGCGCAAAAGTAACCAAAACGCTCT
>NZ_VUAZ01000197.1 GCF_009296165.1 Pseudomonas kitaguniensis
GCTTTATCGGGCATCACCTTCGGCAACAGACCTGTATCCGGTTTAACCTTAGCCTGGTCCGCACCATCGACCTTAACCTTCGGTGACAGATCGATATCGACTTTAATCTTCGGCTGGTCTGCACCGTCGACCTTCACCTTCGGTAGTAGACCAACATCCGCTTTAACTTTCGATTGGTCTGCGCCGTCGACCTTTACCTTCGGCAAGAGGCCGATATCCACTTTAACTTTCGGCTGGTCCGCGCCGTCGACCTTCAACTTCGGCACTTTATCAGCACCGGGCAATACGTCAGGTGTTATATCCTTACCTGCAAACATCTCTCGCATTGTTTTAAACATCTGCTCCAGCATGTCAAACAATTTGGAAAGCGAACTAGCGCTAATCGTTACATTACCCTGCGGCACCTGCAGGGCATCTTGCCGCGGCGCAATGGGGGCAGCCTGTGAGCTCGACGTCGGAACAGCTGAACCTGAGGCGTTCATTGCAAGTGCAGCCGGGGTGGCCATCGGTGTGGTATCAAACTTTACAAAGGCCGGAGTATTAATTGATAGCGTCATTAGTGATTCCTCAGTAAGCACTGCCTGCCTTATTAACTTGGCCAGACAAGGGATAATAGTGATTCGCTGGAAACCCACCGAGTGGCTTCACAGTCCCTACATTCGTGGAACTTCGCGCTGTCGAGTTCCAGTTATCCCTGCTCATATAAGGACATCAATAAGATTCTTCAGACTTTACCCCCTGTTTTTTTAGAGAAACCCATTAATAGAGCGGCCGCGCAACGTTTGCACTGGACACAACTATTCATACACTGCCGACCCAGCAACCCACTGTCATACTTCAGCAAACGAAGCCACGGCCGGGTGTGATATTCCCGCGACTGGAGACACTTTCAATCTGACACTATCGACTTAAAGCCAACTACGCTTAAACAATAACCAACCTTACATATCGACCCATTAATGCAGGGAACCAAACACGTCTTTCCGCATGTTACCTACTGCCACCCGTCAGGTCTTATCGCCCTACCACGAGCGCTCTATTCCAGGCATCGGTGTTGCTCTATGCCCGCGTCAAAAACGCAAAATGCTCCCTATCTTTCGATAGCGAGCATTTTGTTGAAACAGCTGGCCCACTGACACACGCCTCGAACGCCGTCCAAGCGTTACAACGGATGAATCAGTGTGGCGCAACCATGGCTTGCCCTGGGTGGGCCATGCGTAACAAACGGCTGACGTTCTGCAGGTCGGTTTCCCGGCGCATCGCGGTAAACAGCTCAACTGCTTCGGGGTAGTTACGGGTCAACATCGCCAGCCATTGCTTCAAACGGCCCGGTGCCTGACGCTCAGTGAGCTGGGCCACCGACTGGGTCCAGAATTCCTGGAGCATCGGCTGCAACTGCGCCCACGTCATTTCCACCACCGCCTCGCCCGCCCGTGCTGCCGCAATCTGCCGCGCCAGGTCAGGGCGTGCTACCAGGCCGCGACCGAGCATGATGTCTTCGACACCACTGATTTCGCGGCAACGCCGCCAGTCTTCAACACTCCAAATATCACCGTTGGCAAACACCGGCACCTTGACCACGTCCTGCACGCGCGGAATCCACTCCCAGTGGGCCGGCGGCTTGTAACCATCGGTTTTGGTGCGCGCATGCACCACGATATGTGCAGCACCGCCCTCGGCCAGGGCCGTGGCGCACACCAGCGCGCCATCCGGGCTGTCGAAACCCAGGCGCATCTTGGCGGTCACCGGTATATGCGCCGGAACGGCACGCCGCACATGTTCGACGATCCGGTTGAGCAGTTCAGGCTCCTTGAGCAATACCGCACCGCCACGCGATTTGTTGACGGTCTTGGCCGGGCAGCCGAAGTTAAGGTCGATCACTTGCGAACCCAGCTCGCAGGCCAGCGCGGCGTTTTCCGCCAGGCATACCGGGTCCGAGCCAAGCAACTGCACACGCAGCGGCACGCCCGCCGCTGTGTGGGCACCGTGCAGCAGCTCCGGGGCAAGCTTGTGAAAATAGGCGGGCGTGAGCAGGCGTTCGTTGACGCGGATGAACTCGGTCACGCACCAGTCAATACCGCCGACGCGGGTCAACACGTCGCGCAGGATGTTGTCGACCAACCCCTCCATGGGCGCCAAAGCAATTTGCATGGAAAACACTCAACAAAAATCGTGGCGCAGTTTACTGGGTTTCCCGGCTTAAACGTTAACCCCCCGTCAGCGCGGGGGCGTAGCCATCGATAAACTCAACGGGCATGCGCTTGGGCTTGCCGGTCGACAGCTCGATGCACACAAAAGTGGTGTGCGCGCGCAGCAGGGTCGCGCCGTCGCTGGGGCGTATCAACTGAAAACGGCGGGTCATTTTAAGGCGCTGGTCCCAGTCGACAATCCACGTGGCAAGCTGCAGGTCGTCGCCCTCGTAGCCGGCGGCCAGGTAGTCGATCTCGTGGCGCACCACGGCCATGGCGCGGTCAAGCCTGCGGTACTCGGTAAGATCCAGCCCCAGGCACTGGGAATGGCGCCAGGCGCAACGCTCCAGCCAGGCCACATACACCGCATTATTGGCGTGCCCCAGGCCGTCGATGTGTTCAGCGGCGACCTGCAAGTCGATGATAAACGGCGTTGCCAAATCCCAGCCCATGCCTTGCTCCAGTCGATTAATGTCGGCGGGGCAGTGTATCAGGCGGGTTGCCGCGCCTGTAAATCAGCGCCTGCCAGGTGAATGCACCCATCATGCGACTCTTGCTCAGCGCACCGCCGATTTGGCTGCGCGTAGTACGCGGTCCGACAACTCGCCAGGCCCGAGGGCGCGCGCCAACGCCAACCCGCCAATCATCAAGGCCATATCAGCCAGGGCTTTATCGGCGTCCTCGGGGCTGGCAGACAACTGTGCGACCATCAGCTCGGTATGCTCGTTGAGCGCCTGGCGAAATTCGTCCGGCAGGCGGCTCATCTCACCCACGGTGGCGGGTATCGGGCACGCCTGGTCCGTTGAGTCGCGGTGCTTGCGTGACAGGTAAAACGCCGCTACCAGCCCGCGGCGTTCCTCACCGGTGAGTTGCGCGTCCATATCGGCAATCAACGCACGACGCCGCGCGAGTAACTCGGTGAAGGCTTCCAGCATCAACGCGTCTTTGCTTTCAAAGTGCGCGTAAAAACCACCGACCGTCAGCCCTGCCGCGCCCATGACTTCGCCCACACTGGGCTCGGCCGGGCCGCGCTGAACCAGCGCAGCGCTGGCGGCTTGCAGAATGCGCTCACGGGTGTGTGCTTTTTTATCGTTCATCGCGTGCCTCCGACTCTCATGAGTCGAATATTATTACCATAATAATATTCTGCAAGCGACAAGCATGACCGTTGATCAAAGGCTGGGGGAATGAAAAGAGGATTGGCCAAACGCCAGACAAACAAAAGGGCCATTCAATAATTGAATGACCCTTAAAAATCCCGCAGAGCGGGTAATCGTGGCGTCCCCTAGGGGACTCG
>NZ_VUAZ01000198.1 GCF_009296165.1 Pseudomonas kitaguniensis
GAATGCAGTCAAATGTGGGAGGGGGCTTGCTCCCGATGGCGGAGTGTCAGGCGCTACACAGCCTGGCAGCGCCTAGCGGCTGGCTTTTTTCTTCGGCACGATCTTGCTCAGCATCTGCTTGGCCTTGCCGGTCAGGCGCGTAAGTTTCGACTCTTTCTCGGGTTGTGCCAGGCCTTGCTGCCGCAGCCAGTCCTTCCAGCGAATGCGCTCATCACGTACCAGCCAGCCTTCCTGCTGGGCGAAGCTTTCTGCCAGGTATAAACCGCGGGTGCTGGCCGGATACAGCTGGTCCTTCTTGACGGTGTACAGCTCGGCGATGGGCTGGCCGTCTTTGAGTGGCATCAGGTACAGGTCTGGGCGCTGGCGGTCCAGGCGCGCCACCAGTTGGTCACCTTCAAGCCGTTCATCGACATGAAACAGGCTCAGGGATTTAGCTTCCTTGGGCACTTCCAGGCGCAAGTCATAGATCAATTGCAACGACGCCGTCGGCAAGTGCACGTACGCCCGTGGGCGCTCGATCAATTGCGTGGTCGCGCAGCGCACCGGGCGTGCCGCGCCGGACAACGGGCTGAGGCGAAACGGCAGGGCTTCGCGGTAATGCAAGGCGGCAGAATAGGGCGCCGGCAGCCACGTGTCGTTAAAGCGCCCGCCAAGCCAGCCTTCGGGCGTCTCCAGCAAGCACTCTTCGGCAATTTCCTGGATGGCGGTGTGCAGCGGCAGGTTCAGCTCATGCGCAGGCACGTAGCCGGAGATCAGCTTGAGCACCACATCGCCACGGTCCTGGCGGCGTTGGCGCACCAGCACCCAGTAATCCTTGTTTTGCCAGTGCAGGGTCAGGCGCACCGAGACGCCGAGGTTCGCCAGTTCCAGCGCAAACCGTTCGGGGTCTGCCACCTCCACCGGCTTGCGCCGTTGCAGGGTCTGGGCAAAGTTGAGCGGCATGCCCACGCTCTGGTAACTCAAACCCTCGGGCGTGGCTTCGACGTGCAGCGGCAGTGTTTTAAAGTTGCTGGGGTTTTTTCTAATGAGCGTTCGCGGCATGTCGGCTCCTTCTTGCGACGGGGTCGGCCGCGTCGGCGGCATCAGAGTTGACGAATGACCTTGGCAGCGGTCGCCACGTTATGGGCCAGGTGCAGCGGATTAATGGTCCCGACAATAGCACTGGCGACGCCCGTTTGCGCAAACAACAACATGAAACTCGATTGAATTGGATCCATTCCCGGCGCAAGACAAACGTGGCCGCTGGCCAGAGCCTTTTTCACCAGGATGCCTTTGCCGTGAGCCGCCGCGTAATCAATCACGGCTTTCTCGGCCTGTTCGTTCAGATTGTAGGTAACCATCGCGCAGTCGCCCAGTTCCAGGGCTTTTATGCCGCCCTCGACGGTTTTGCCAGAGAAGCCGAAACCACGGATCTTGCCCTCTTTTTTCAGCGCCTCCAGGGTTGGGTAAACCTCGCAATCGTTGAGAATATGCAGGTCGTTGCCATCCGAATGCACCAGCACCAGGTCGATAAAATCCGTTTCAAGTCGTTGCAAGCTGCGCTCAATCGACAGGCGGGTATGCGCCGCGCTGAAGTCGTGATGCGACACACCCTCGGCAAACTCTTCGCCGACCTTACTGACGATCACCCAGTCGTTGCGCTGGCCGCGCAACAACGGCCCCAGGCGTTCTTCGCTGCGGCCATAGGCGGGGGCGGTGTCGATCAAGTTGATGCCCAACTGGTGCGCCTGGCGCAGCAACATCCGCGCTTCATCATCATTCGGAATCTGGAAACCGTTGGGGTATTTCACCCCTTGGTCGCGGCCCAGCTTGACGGTGCCCAGGCCCAGTGGCGACACCAGCAGGCCGGTGCTGCCCAGAGGGCGATGCAAGTCGTGCAACGTTGGCAGGCTCATGGCAAGAGTTGCTCCCATGCAGGTTGGCCGATGGCAGGTTTGGGCAGGTCGGGCAGGGCGTCGCCAGCGCTTGGGCGGATGCCGTCGCGCTGCAGGGCATTGAGCACCCGGTCAGCGAAGTCCGGCGCGAGTGCCAGCTTGGTCGGCCAGCCCACCAGCAGGCGGCCTTGTTCGGCGAGGAACGCGTTGTCGGGGCGGCTGAGCCCCGATTGCAGCGGCTCGGCGCGGTCGACCCGCAGGGTGGCCCATTGGGTTTGGCTCATGTCGATCCAGGGCAGCAGTTGCGCCAGCTCTTTTTGCGCCGTGGCGATCTGTTCTTGCGGCGTGCGCGCCACGCCATCCGCCTCGGCAATATCGCCGCCCAGGTACCACACCCAATTGCCATCGGCCGCCGGGTGAGTGGTCACGGTGATGCGCGGCTTGGTGCCGCCGCCCAGGCAGTGCGCGTACAGCGGCTTGAGGCCGGGGCCTTTGGCGATGATCATATGCAGCGCACGTTTTTGCATGGCCGGTTGGCTGAGGCCGAGTGCGCCGAGCAAGTCCGCCGTGCCGCCACCGGCACTCAACACGATGCGCTGGGCGCGAATGTCGTGGCCATCCACCTTCAAGCCGACGAGTGTGTCGCCTTCCAGCAGCGGTTCGATGTGCTGCCCGGCCAGCAAGCCGTCGCCCGCCAGTTGGGCCAGGCGTTCGATCAAGCTTGGCACGTCGACCACCAGCTCTGCCAGGCGATACACCTTGCCCTTGAAGCGACGGTCTTGCAGGGCCGGAGGCAGTTCATCGCCCTTGACCTGATCGACGCGGCCGCGCACGGCTTTGCTGGCGAAAAAGCTCGTGAGGTTGCCCGCCAACGTGCCGGGGGACCACAAGTAATGCGCTTGGGACAACACGCGCACGCTGGAAAGATCCAGCTCGCCGTCACCCGCCAAGGCTTCACGCCAGCGGCGCGGCATGTCGGCAATCGCTTCGGACGCGCCGGTGAGGGCGCCGTGCAGGGCGTATTTTGCGCCGCCGTGAATAATCCCCTGAGACTTCACGCTTTGCCCGCCACCCAGCGTGGCGCTTTCCACCAATACCGTGGAAAACCCCTCGCGGCGCAGGCGCGCATTCAGCCAGAGGCCGGCAACCCCGGCGCCGACAATCAGAACGTCGGTGGAAATAACGGATGGCATGGGCGACCTCAGTGTTCAAGACAAGAGGCGCAGTATACAGGCTGTTGAGCGGTGATCAGTGCCCGGCGGTTTTCGAGAACAGCTGAATCACCACCACGCCCAGCACGATCAAGCCCATGCCCATGATTGCCGGCGCATCAAGCTTCTGCCCATAGATAAACAGCGCCGCAATACTCACCATCACAATGCCCATCCCGGCCCACACCGCGTAAGCCACGCCTACCGGCACAGTGCGCACCACCAGCGTCAGCATCCAGAAGGCTACGCCGTAGCCGACAATTACCAGCGCCAGCGGGATGGGCGTGCTCCAGCCTTTGATGGCTTTCATGGACACGGTCGCGATGACTTCCGAGCAAATGGCAACGGCCAGGTAAAGGTAGGCGACATTCATGGGGTAATCCTCGGTGCGTAGCGTGTTTGACTAAGGCGGCCATTCTAACGCTTCAATAGATGGGATAAAGTCATTACCTATCCGAATTAAAGATGGGTTGAGCCATGAGCGTGCAATGGAACCTGGAGCAGATGCGCCTGTTTGTCAGCGTCGCCGAGCAGCGTTCTTTTTCCGCCGTGGCGCGTGACCAGCGCAAGGCGCAATCGGCGGTGAGCAACGCGATTGCCCTGCTCGAAGCCGACCTTGGGCTGAGCCTGTTCGAGCGAAGCAGCGGCCGCCAGCCGAGATTGACCGAAGCCGGCAGCGTGTTGCTCGAAGAGGCACGCGAGGTGTTGCGCCAATGTGAGCGGCTGAATGGCCGCGCGCTGTCCCTCACGCGTGGCGAGGAAGCTTGCCTGCGGCTGGCCCAGGACGAAGCCATGTTGTTCCAGCCGGTGCTCGACAGCCTTGAGGCGTTGGCCGGGAAATACCCGCATCTTGAAGTGCAACTGTCGAGTGCGGCGCAGGGCGATGTGGCGCGCAAGCTGGTGGAGCGCAAGGCGGATTTGGGCCTGTTGTTCTATCACGACCAGATCCCCGAGGCCCTTGAACGCCGGGTCGTCGGCAGCGTGGAGATGGTCACCGTGTGCGGCGTGAATCACCCGCTGGCCACAGAGCCATACGTGGACTGCCAGCGCCTGGCGCAGTTTCGCCAACTGTTGATGTCGACCCAAACCAGTGTTTACCCCGGCAGCGAAGCCGCCAGCCCACTGGTGTGGCGCGCCGACAGTTTTTACGTATTGGCCGAATGGCTGATGAGCGGCCTCGGCTGGGCGTGGTTGCCCCGGCACATCGTGCAGTACCCGACGTATCAACACCAAATGGTTGAACTGGACAGCGAATGGATCCCGCCGGCCCTGGTGGTCGAACTGGTTTGGCGCCGCGACGAGCACCTCGGCCCCGCTGCACGCTTCCTCGCCGAACGATTTGCCGAGTGCTTGCGGGCGATCGACTGAAAAAGCCGATAAACTCCGCCGCCATGAATAGAACTCTCTATAGCTGTTTGTTTTACCTGGCGCTGCCGTTGGTGGCTTTACGTCTGTGGCTGCGCGCGCGCAAGGCGCCGGCGTATGCCAAGCGCGTCAGTGAGCGGTTTTCCTACGGCCTTCCGGTGATGCAACCAGGCGGTATCTGGGTGCACGCGGTGTCGGTGGGCGAAAGCATTGCGGCTGCGCCGATGATTCGCGGCTTGCTTGCACGCCATCCGACGCTGCCGATCACCGTCACCTGTATGACGCCCACCGGTTCCGAGCGCATTCAGGCGTTGTTCGCCAATGAGCCGCGCATTCAACACTGCTATTTGCCTTATGACTTGCCCTGCGCCGCGAAGCGCTTTTTGGACCGCGTGCAGCCCACACTGGCGGTGATCATGGAAACCGAGCTGTGGCCCAACCATATCAACGCCTGTGCCCAGCGCGGCATTCCGGTGGCCTTGGCGAATGCGCGGCTGTCGGCGCGTTCGGCCAAAGGTTACGCACGTTTCGCCAAGCTGACGGCGCCGATGCTCGCGCAAATGAGCCTGTTCGCGGTGCAGACACCCACCGAAGCGCAGCGTTTTCTAAGCTTGGGCGCGCGCCCTGAAAGCGTCGAAGTCACCGGCTCGATCAAGTTCGACCTGACCATCGACCCCGAGCTGCCGGAGCGCGCCAGCGCTTTGCGCGCGCAATGGGGCGCCAGTGAGCGCCCGGTATGGATCGCTGCCAGTACGCATGAAGGTGAAGATGAAGTGGTACTGGCTGCCCATCGCCAGTTGCTCGCCAGTTATCCCAACGCGCTGCTGATTCTGGTGCCGCGTCATCAGGAGCGTTTCGGCGCAATGTTTGAGTTGTGCGAACAACAGGGCTTTGCCACCGTGCGCCGCTCCAGCGGCGAGCCGGTGACTGCGCAAACCTCGGTGCTGCTTGGCGACACGATGGGCGAGCTGTTGTTTCTTTATGCGTTGGCTGACAGTGCCTTTGTTGGCGGCAGCCTGGTGCCTACGGGAGGGCATAACCCGCTGGAGCCGGCGGCGTTGGCCAAACCAGTGATCATGGGGCCGCATGTGTTCAACTTTCTCGACATCAGCGCGATGATGCGCGACGCCGGGGCTTTGCGAGCAGTGGATGACGCCGAAGGGTTGGCCGAGGCGGTGCGGCAGTTGTTCGAATTGCCGCAGGACGCGCGCAAGATGGCGCAGGCCGGGCTGGTGGTGATGCAGGCTAACCAGGGCGCCTTGAAGCGCTTGCTGGATGGGTTGGACACGCTGCTAAACCGCTGAGCCGGCGTTCTGTGTGGCAGCTTGAAAGCCGACCTGAGTGGTTGGATCAAAAGCGCTTT
>NZ_VUAZ01000199.1 GCF_009296165.1 Pseudomonas kitaguniensis
GGCCTGATCACCGCCGGTGCTTTCACCGCCGATTCGGTTGGCAACACCTACCAGGAAGGTCACGAAGACCAGGTCATGGTTCAGGGCTTCAGCCACGAAGTGATCATCCCGCGTGACCCGCAGTCCGGCCAACCTACCGGCCAGCGCGTACACAAACCGGTCAAAATCACCAAGGTATTCGACAAGTCCTCGCCTCTGCTGCTGGCGGCCCTGACTTCCGGCGAGCGCCTGACCGAAATCACCATCCAGTGGTACCGCACCTCGGCTGCCGGCACCCAGGAACACTACTTCACCACCAAACTTGAAGACGCGATCATCGTCGACATCAAGGACTACATGCACAACTGCCAAGACCCGGCGAACTCGCACTTCACTCACCTGGAAGACGTCGAATTCACCTACCGCAAAATCACCTGGACCCACGAAGTATCCGGTACTTCGGGTTCCGATGACTGGCGTTCGCCGGTCGCTGGCTAAGCCTGGCTGACCGTTGCACACATCGGCCAGCCCTGCTGGTCGATGTTGTTTTCAGCATTGCATGACACAAGGAACAAGGGATGTTCGCGCCGGCCAATCAGACTCACTTCAGCCTGACCATCGAGGGGCTGGCAAACGACCTTCAAGTTTTCAGCCTGAGCGGTCGCGAGGCGATCAGCCAACCGTTCGCGTTCGAGATTGAACTGGTCAGTGAACAGCCGTCCCTCGACCTCGAAAGCCTGCTGCACAAACCGGCCTTTTTGCAGTTGTCACCTGACGGCAGCGGCATTCACGGGCAGATCTACCGTGCCGCCCAGGGCGACTCCGGCAAGCGCCTGACGCGCTACGCCGTGACGCTGCGGCCGCAACTCTCCTACCTGGCGCACCGCATCAACCAGCGCATCTTCCAGAACCTCACGGTGCCGAAAATCATTGGCCAGGTCCTTGAAGAACACGGCATCCAAAGCAATGCCTATACCTTCCACCTCGGCACGATTTATCCCGAGCGCATTTACTGCGTTCAATACGATGAATCGGACCTGCATTTCATACAGCGCCTGTGCGAGGAAGAAGGTATTCACTACCACTTTCAGCACAGCGCCAGCGGCCACAAACTGGTGTTCGGCGATGACCAAACGGTGTTCCCGAAACTCGCGCCCGTGGCCTACCAGCAAGACTCCGGCCTGGTCGCAAACGACCCGGTCATCAAGCGTTTCGACCTGCGCCTGGAAACCCGCACCAGCCGCACCACACGTCGCGATTATGACTTTGAAAAACCGCACATCACCCTCGAATCCGACAGCCGCGGCGACGCCCAGCCCGACCTGGAAGACTACGATTACCCCGGCCGTTTTATCGACCGCACCCGCGGCAGGCACCTGGCCAAACGCGGGCTGGAGCGCCATCGTGCGGACTACCAGCTCGCCGAGGGTAAAAGCGACCAGCC
>NZ_VUAZ01000002.1 GCF_009296165.1 Pseudomonas kitaguniensis
TGACTGACCCACCGCCATCGCGAGCAAGCCCGCTCCCACATTGGTTCGGCGCTGTTAGATAGACTGCAGCAGCGCTTCGATCTGTTCGAAGCTTGGGCGCGCAGCACGTCGGGCTGGCAGCAGTTTCTGTGCAGCTCCAGCAGCCGCTGATCACTCGACCCCGCCTCAACCCGCTCCAGCAACTCCCCCAGCAACACGCCGAACGCGCGCACTTCAATGCGTTGCAGTGCTCTGGTTTCGAGGGTGTCGGCCGTGGCATGGAACGACGCCGCGCCAAAGTCGCCCAGCAAGCAATCACCCGCTTCGTTCCACAGGATATTGTGGCCGTACAAATCGCCGTGGGTGATGCCGTGACGGTGCAAATGCGCGGCCACCGAGGCGATGCCTCGGGCCATGCGCAAGGCCACGTCGAAGCTGAAACGCGTGTCGGGTTGGTAAATATCGCGGGTGCACGATGCCAGGCTCGGCAGGGCGGCGAGGTTGCGGTAGCTCGGGTCGATCAGGTCCATCACCAAGGCTGCCTGGTCTTGCGGGTGGTCAACTACGCGGCCTTGCACTTTGATCAGGTTGGGGTGCAAACCTGCGGCGATGCAGGCCTGCATTTCATGCAGCGGCGAGCCGTCGCTGGTGATCGTGCCTTTATACAGTTTGACCGCAACCGGCTTGGCGGCCGGCGCCCACTGCGCTTTGCGAATGATCCCGGAGGCGCCTTCGCCCAGCACTTCGCCCAGCACCAACTGCGACCAGGGAATGTTCGCCGTCGCCTCATCTGCCGCGACCTCCACGGCCATCTCCACCGGGTTACCGGCATAGGCCAGCCAGGTCAGGCTGGGCATGGTCAGCAGCCAGGGCGGCAGTTGGGTCAGGCGGTTGGAGGCGATGCGAATCAGCTCCAGGTTGGCGCAGTTGGCCAGGCTCTGCGGCAGGTGCGCGAGTTGGTTGCCGGCCAGCATCAGTTTTTGCAGCAATGGCCGTTCGCCCAATGCACTGGGCAATTGGCTGATGCAGTTATCGGTGAGGATCAGCCAGCGCAACTGCGGCGGCAGAGAGGCTTCGGGTACATGCCTGATCTGGTTGGCCTTGAAGCCGATCATGCTCAGTTTTGTGCACTGGCCCAGGCATTCCGGCAGCGCGGTAAAGGCGTTGTCCGAGCAAAACAGCACGCGCAGATGCGTCAGGCGATGCAAGTCATCCGGCAAGCTGCTCAGGGCATTGCCGGTGAGGTTGAGGATTTCCAGGGAGTCGGCCAGCTCGAAGATTTCCTGCGGGAATTCGGTCAACCCGCAGGACAGGTCGAGGCGCGTGATTCCGGCCAGTTGGCCGGCCTTGAGTTGGGCGAGGGTATTCATCGGCGGCGCGGTCACTCGGCAAGAGGGCATAAAAAGGCGCTCATGATACCGGGTCGGGCGCGGGTTGCGCGCGCGCCGTTTGCAATTGTCCGAGGCGGCTGGCGGTGCGCGCAAGGTCAATGGCCTGGCCTTCCAGCGCTTCAGCCAAGGGTAACTGGCCGATCAGTGTCAGGCGTTTATCCTGATCGTAGAGCACGTCCACCACGTTGATAAAACGCTGTTGCACGGCGATCGGGCAGTCTGCGAGTGGCGGCAGGCCGTCGATGATCCAGTGGTCGAAGTCCTCGCACAGCAGCAGGTAATCCATCACGGCCGTGAGCTGTTCGCAGAGGTCGTTGAAGGTGAAGGCGAGCGTGGCGGCCTGATGGCGGCGGCAGCTTAATTGCCGGGTGCCGACGGTCAAGCATTGCGCCGGGCAATCGGCTGCGGGTAACCCCAAGGCCTCGCGCTGCTGCGTGGTGCCTGGCCACACGTATTGACCGGTGCTGAAGCGCTGTTGCGCATGGGCCTGCGGCAAGCTGCGAAAATCCTGGTCTGAACTGACTTCCAGCACCTCCATACGCGCGGCGATAAGGTCGATCACCGGTTTGAAGCGTTCGTGGTACAGCGGGTTGGGCAACAGCCCTTGCGGCGCGTAGTTGGACGTCACCAGCACCAGCACGCCGCGCCGGAACAGCGCCTTGAATAACCGGCTGATGAGCATCGCATCGCCAATGTCGTGGACGTGGAATTCGTCGAAACACAGCACGCGGCAACCCGCCAATAGCTCGTTAAGGGTTACGGCCAAGGCATCGTCATGCTCGCGGTGCAGGAACATGCCCCGGTGCAGCCGGGCGAAAAATGCATGGAAGTGCACCCGCTGTTTCTCGGCAATCGGCAGCGCCTGGAAAAACCCATCGAGCAGCCAGCTTTTGCCACGCCCCACCGCGCCGTGAAGGTAAAGGCTGCGCGTGGGCTGGCCGGCGAGCAGGTACCCGGCTTCGCGGGCGAGGGCGGTAATCGCCTGGGTTTGGCCCGCACTGAGGGTATAGCCCAGTTGCTTCGCCTGGGCCTGAAAGTAAGCGGGGATGGGCGATGCGCCGGCGGGTTCGGCGTTGTTACCAAACAGGCGCTGGATCAGGGAAAACACGGCCAATGCGAGTCACTCTGTGTTTCGGTGGTGGCTTACTTTAGGGCGCCCGCGGCGATTTGACCAATAGCGCCCGCTATTGCGCAACAGTCGGGCGCGCGCAAAAACCTTTCCGGACTGGCGGTTTTTCTGCCAGTGGCTAACCTCATAGTCAGGCGTTACCCCTGTATAAGGAATTGGGGCAGTGAAGGGACGAGCAGTATTGGCGGTGATGGGCACGATGCTCTGCAGTACGGTGTACGCCGCGCAGTTGCAGGTGGTGGTGCGCATTGACGTGCAGCGGGGCTGCCAACTGGTGGGCACTACCCGCAGCGCAGGCATTGAGCAACTGGGCGTATTGGATTTCGGCAGCGGCGCGCGTCTGGATGACCCGGCCGGCCTTTGAGTGCGGCGCTGATCAGCCAGCGTCAGCCACGCCTGGAATGTAACCCCGACACGCCTTACCAAGTGCGCGTCGACGGCGGCCTGCATGGTGGCGTCGGCGAAGTGCGCTACCTGAGCGCCGCAACCCCTTCGAGTCAACCCATTCCCTATCGTATCTACGCAGACGCTGCGCGGTTGATCCCGTTGCCGGTGGATGTGCCCTTCAGCGGGCGGGTGCCGGACTCAGGCTCCGTCGACTTGCCCCTGTATGGCCGAATCGAACCGCTGAAAGGCATCCCGGCCGTTGGTCGTTATTCCGACCTGCTCAAGGTCACGGTCACATGGTAAGCCGGTTGCTGGCCTTGGCGGCCATGGGCAGCTTATTGCTGCCAGCGGAGCACGCCCGGGCGGCGGTGGCCAGCGGGTTTATCCAGGCGCGCATGGTGGTTACCGCCAGTTGCGAAGTGAGCCGCGGCACTGACACGGCGCCGGTCAGCCCGACGGGTGGCACGGCCATGCTCGATTTCGGCAGCCAGGGGCCGACCTGGAGCAACCCCTTGGGCGCGGGCCTGTCGGCCAGCGGTACAGCGCCGCTGTCGGTGTCATGCAACCCGACAGTCGCAAGCTTCACCGTGACCATTGACGGCGGCACCAATGCCGTTGGCACCACGCGGCGCCTGAGCAACGGCCGCCAGACCATCGATTATCAACTGATGGCCGACCCGCTGGGGCGCATTCCCTATCGGATCGGCCAGCAACACAGTTTTGTCGCCAGCGATGGCACACAAATGACCATCCCGGTGTGGGGCGCCGTGGTGGCCAATACAACTGCCCTGCCTGCCGGCACCTACACCGACACGTTGACCGTGACACTGGACTGGTAACTCAAAGGGATGACCATCATGCACACATTAGTATCTCGAATAGGCGTCTGCGCGCTGGGCCTTGCGATGGCCTCCAGCCTCAACGCGGCGACCACCGTAACCGGGCAGATCACCTCCAGCATGACGCTGATCGCGAGTTGCCAGGTCAACGGTTCCGGGGCGGCCACCGGCTTGAACTTCGGTAGCTTGAACTTCGGTACCACCAATAGCTTGTTCACCAACGCCGACGCGCAACTGTTGGGCGGCACCGGTACGGGCGGCGCGCTGTCGGTGCTGTGTTCTGCCGGCACCACGCCGACGGTCAAGGTGCGTGCCGGCGCGCATGATAACGCCTCGCCAGGCGGCACGCGTGCCCTGGCCGACGGTGCGGGCAACTTCGTGCCGTATGACTTCTACACCGACAGTGGGCACTCCGCGCTCCTGGCTATCGACGGCGTGATCACCCTGGCCGCGAGTACCGGCGTGGCGCAAACCGTCAACCTCTACGGCCGCGCGGTGGGCAAGGCAGGGCTGCCAGCGGGCACTTATACCGACACGGTGGCCGTAGAACTGACGTTCTGACGCCATGACACGTTCGGTGTGGCTCAAGGCATTGCTGGCCTGCGCGTTTGCAGTGCCGCTGCCGCTGTCGGCGGTGACCAGCCAGAGCTTTCAAGTCAGCGCGACGGTCACGCCGGGCTGCCTGATTGTGGGTGCGGGGCCTAACTATGGCGCGCTGGCCTACGGCAGTTATTCGGCCCTCGCCACCGGCACGGTGAGTGCGGCGCTGACCAGCGGGGTGATCTTGCAATGCACGCCCGGGGTGACACTGAGCATGAGCGTCGACGGCGGGTTGCACAGCAGCACCGGGCGCAATATGCAGCACAACAGCAGTAGCGCGCGCGTGGGTTACCAGTTGTTCAGGGATGCGGCGTTCAGTCAGAGCCTGGGCATTAGTCAGAGCGTCACCGTCAGTTACAGCGATGCAACCACCATCAGCTTGCCGATTTACGGGCGGGTGCAGTTACCCGGCAATCAGCCTGGGGGGACGTACAGCGATACGCTGCAGGTGCAGTTGTCGTGGTAGGGCTATGAGTATAAGGAGTGGGTTTATGCGTTCACCTTCCCGGCGGCTGTGGGCCGCGGGTGTTGCCTTGGCTGCCGTGTGCTCGGCGGGGCTTGTGCAGGCAGCGAGTTCGGTGCTGATCTGGCCCATCGACCCGGTGCTGGAAGCCGATCAACAGGCCAGCGCGCTGTGGCTGGAAAACCGTGGCAGCGAGACGGCCAGCCTGCAGATTCGGGTGTTTGCCTGGAGCCAGAGTGGCTTTGACGAGCAGTACCAAAACCAGCGCGATGTGGTCGGCAGCCCGCCGGTGGCGAGAATCGAGCCAGGGCAAAAGCAGCTGGTACGCCTGACGCGCACCCGTGAAGTGCCGCCGGGGCAGGAGCTCGCCTATCGCATCATCATTGATGAAATCCCCTCGGCGCTGCAGGTGCCAACGCCGCCGGAGGGCAAGAATACCGCAGCGGCCATCCGCTTCCAGATGCGTTACTCGGTGCCGTTGTTCGCCTACGGCGCTGGCCTGTGGAGCAAGGACGATGCTACCCGCCAGCGCGACCCCAAAGGCGCCGGCAAGCCGGACCTGAGCTGGCAAAAAGTCAACGTGGCCGGGCGCACCTACATTGAGGTGCGCAACCAGGGCGCGGTGCATGCGCGCCTCACAGACGCCTCGTTCAAGCAGGGCGGGCAGCCCCGGCCTCTGGTAGATGGCCTGCTCGGTTATGTGCTGCCCGGCGCGACCATGCGCTGGCCGGTGCCGGACGCGGTGTCCGCCGATCAGCCGTTGCAGGTACGCATCAACGGTGCGCCGCAATTGGAGAGTCTGGCGCCAAAGCGGTAACCGCTGCACCGCGCGACGGCGTTAGTCCCGGGTTCAACAGGATGGAGATGTCCATTGAAGGACACAACGCCATGGAGCCGTGGTTGGGCTCGTTGTAGGTGGCCGTCGGTGGCAGTGGTGAGCGGGCTGTGCGGCGCGATGATTGCGCTGCCGGGCGTGGCTGGCGACCTGCCGCCGCCCCCAAGCAGTCTGGAGGCTGTTGCCGATGCACAACTGTTTCTGGAGCTGGTGGTTAACCAGATGGACACTGGCCGCGTTATCGCGGTTGATCAACGGGCCGGGCAGCTCTATGTGCCGGCCAGTGCGTTACAGGACGTGGGCATGAAATTGCCGGGCGACCTCACCGGCAGCATCGCCCTGGACGCGCTGCCGGGTTTGCACAGCGACTACGACAGCAACGGCCAGCGCCTGTTGCTGGATGTACCGCCCTCGTGGCTGCAGGAACAGTTCATCGGCAATCGCAATACCTACCCGCGCACTCAGGCCATGAGCAGCTTTGGCGCATTGCTTAACTATGACGTGTATTTCAACGACACCGACGAAGGTGGCAGTTACCTCGCCGGGTGGAGCGAACTGCGACTGTTCGATAATTGGGGCACCTTGTCGACCACCGGGCAGTACCGCCAAACCCTGATCGGCGGCGTCAGCGACAGCACGCTCAACAACGGCTATCGGCGTTACGACACCACGTGGCGGTTCTCGGATGACGAGCGGCTGCTGACCTACGAGGCGGGTGATGTGATCAGCGGCTCGCTGCCCTGGAGCAGTTCGGTACGATTGGGCGGGGTGCAACTGTCGCGCGATTTCGCGGTGCGCCCGGACCTGGTCACGTATCCCTTGCCGCAATTTGCCGGTGAAGCGGCCGTGCCGTCCTCGGTTGACCTGTTTATCAACGGCTACAAGTCCGAAAGCGCGCTGTTGCAACCGGGGCCTTACACGCTTACCAATATTCCGTTCATTAACGGCGCCGGTGAAGCGGTGGTCGTCACCACCGACGCCTTGGGTCGCCAAGTCTCGACCACCGTGCCGTTCTACGTCACCAGCACGTTGTTGCAACAAGGCCTGTCGGATTTTTCGGTGGCCGCCGGGACCTTGCGCCGCGATTACACCCTGCGTGATTTCGGTTACGGACCGGGCGTCGCCAGCGGTACCTTTCGCTATGGTTACTCCGACAACCTGACGCTGGAAAGCCATGCCGAAGCCGCCAGCGACCTGACGCTCGGCGGGCTGGGCGGCAACCTGCGGCTGGGTAACTTCGGTGTGCTCAATACGGCCGTCGCCCAAAGCCAGTTCGCAGGCCGCACCGGCCAGCAACTGAGCCTGGGTTACCAGTACAACAGCACGCGCTACAGCCTGTCGTACCAGCGCGTCGAACGGCGCGATGAATACGCCGACTTGAGCCTGGTCGACACGCCCTACGCCAGCCTCAGCAAGCGCAGCGAACAGGTGACGTTAAGCCTCAACCTGGAGCGCTTTGGCAGCTTGGGCGTTGGCTACTTCGATGTGCAGGCGGCCGACGATTCGCGCACGCGGCTGTTTAACCTGAGCTGGAGTAAACCGCTGTGGCGCAACACCAGTTTTTACCTGTCGGGCAACCGCGAGGTAGGCGACAGCAACTGGGCGATGCAGGCGCAATTGGTCATTCCGTTCGACCTCAGTGGCAGCCTGGCCGTGAGCAGCGAGCGCAGCAAAGACGGCGCCAGTCGCCAACGCGTCAATTACAGCAGTGCGGTGCCCAGCGAAGGGGGCGTGGGCTACAACCTCGGCTACGCCCAAGGCGATGGCCCGACCTATCGCCAGGCCGACCTGACCTGGCGCCTGCAATCGGTGCAGTTGCAGGCCGGCGTGTACGGCAGCAGCGACGCCGAGACGCGCTGGGCAGATGCCAGCGGTTCATTGGTGTGGATGGGCGGCAATACGTTTGCCGCCAACCGCATCAACGACGCCTTCGTGGTGGTGAGCACCGAGGGTTTCGCCGGTATTCCGGTGCGCTACGAGAACCAACTGGTGGGCCACACCGACCGCAATGGGCATCTTTTGGTGCCGTGGAGCAGTGCGTATTACCGCGGCAAGTACGAAATCGACCCGCTGAACCTGCCGCCGAATATCCAGAGTGCGAACGTGGAGCAACGCGTCTCGGTGCGGCGTGGCAGCGGTTACTTGTTGGCGTTTCCGTTGCGTCGCGTGATCGCTGCGAGCATCACGCTGGTGGACAACCAGCATGAGGACTTGCCGCTGGGCAGCCTGGTCGTCCACGAACAAAGCAACACGCAGGCGGTGGTGGGTTGGGATGGCCTGGTGTACCTGGAAAACCTCAGCGCGCACAACACGCTGCAGGTGACCTTGGGTGAAGGGCGCACCTGCCAGGCGACGTTCGACATTGATGAGCAACAACAGGACGTGCCGCTGATCGGGCCGTTGGTCTGCCAATGAGGGGCTGAACAAGGAGCGTGCAGGTGAGAGGCAAGGGATGGCTGTACCTTGTGGGGCTGATCGGGCTGATGTTTTCAGCGCAGGCAATGGCGCTGTGTTCGGTGGTCACCCCGACCCCGGTAAGTTTTGGCTCGATCAGTTCGATGACTGTGCGCACCGCTGCACAGGCCAGTTCCAGCGCTAATGCGGGGTTGCGTTGCACCTCGACACTGATCTCGCTGCTGGTCTCCACTGACCACTTTTATGCCACGGTGACGGGCTCTGCCCAAGGTGGGATGGTCGGGCCGACGGGGGATGTGATTGGCTATACGCTCTACGGCAATAACACCACCAGTTATCCGATCACACGCAACAGTCAATTTGATTTTGGCGCCGCCAGCGGCATCGCTCAAACCCTTGGGCTGGTGGCGGGGCCGGGCGCAAAAAACCTCCCGCTGTACGTGAGTAGTATTACCGGCAGCAACGTGGCTGCGGGGCTGTACAGCGAGACCTTGAGCATTGCCTGGAACTGGAACTATTGCTCCGGCATCGGCATCGGCGGCATCTGCGCGGGGCGCGATACCGGCACCGGCACGTCGGCGATGACCGTCAGCATGACCGTCACCAACGATTGCCAGATCACCGCGCCGAATATCAGCTTTGGCAGCGCGCCGGTGGTGAGCGGTTTTACCCCTGTCAGCGCGCAGACCATCAGTATCACCTGCACCAAAGGCAGCGCCTACACCGTAGGCCTCAGCGATGGCCAGAACCCGGTCAGCGTGGGTGGGCGCAGGCGCATGATTGCCGGCACCAATTACCTCGCCTACGACATCTTCAAAAGCGCCGGTACCACGCGCTGGGGCAGCGTCGGCGCAGCGCGGCGGGACAGCTCGACCGCCGAGGTCAACCCCGGCAACGGCCTGGGCACCGGCAGCCAGATTTTCACCTACAACGCCAAGGTCTACACCGACCAGCCCACGCCACCGGCCGGCACCTATACCGACAACGTCGTGCTGGACGTGGGGTTCTAGAACTTGAGCATCTTTGCCGTGGGCTCATCGTTCGGGCTGACCACGGCATAGTTGTACCCGGCACCGGACCAGTACTCAGCCTGCAGCCCATCGGCAGTGCGGCTGCCACGCGGCAAAAAGCCGTTTTCCGGGCCTGGCGGGCGAATGTAGAAACTGATACGCCGACCTTGCGTGTCTTCGTACAGCACCATTGCCGCAGCGCCTTGGTCAGTGGTGAGCAGGCGCCCGCTGACTGGTGTAAAACCCGACGCGCTCAAGTCCGGCAGGCGGTGTGCCTGATTGAAGTAGCGGTCGAGCCACGCCTGCATGTTGACGCTGCCCTGGGCCTTGAAATCGGCTGGCATGATGCCGTCCTGGGCAAACAGGCGGAACGCTTGCATGGCGTCGGCCATCGGCAACATCGGCGCTTGGGTCGCTTCGCGGGCGTGCCAGCCGACCAGGCCGCCGAGGGTGACGGCGATCAACAGCACGGCGGCGGTTGCGAAGTGGCGGCGCGATTGATGCTGGATGCGTTGGCGGATCAGTGCCGGGTCCAGGTCGGGGTTGGCCGGTTGTTGCAATACTCCGCTCAAGGCGGCGCGCAGCACCTGCGCATCGTGCTGCCAGGCCTGCACTTGAGCTGCCACGTCGGGGTGCGCGGCCAACCAGGTGTCGAGTACGCGGCGGTCGCTTTCCAACAGTTGGTGATCGACGTAGGCATGCAAATCGCGTTCGCTGGGGGGCAGGCTGATCATTTGAGTATCCGCAGGGAAGGGCTGGCAATTTCGCCGTCGCTGAGTTGGCGCAAGGCTTGGCGCGCGCGTGACAGGCGCGACATGACGGTGCCGATGGGCACCTCGAGGATAGCCGCGACTTCCTTGTAGCTTAAGCCTTCGACGCAGACCCAGAGCAGCAAGGCGCGTTGCTCGGTGTTGAGTTGGTCGAAGGCTTGCAGGGCCGATTGGGCCATCACCGTGCGCTCCACCGAGGGCTGAGCGTCGTCACGGCCGGTAACAAACTCGAGCATGCGCGCGTAACGCCGGCTGCGCCGGTGGGCATCGAGAAATTGTCGGTAAAGGATCGAGAACAGCCAGGCGCGCAGGTCACCTTCGGTGCGTTTGTCGGCCCAACGGGTAATCGCGCGCTCAAGGCTCGACTGCACCAAATCGTCGGCGCTGCTGGCGTTACGGGTCAGGGATACGGCAAAACGCCGCAACCTGGGGATGAGTTCACGTAACTGTTCGTCGAGTTCATGCATGGGGGGCGAGTCTAGCCGGTTGTGTAGGTGTAGACGCTCGCCGCTGTAAGTTATTCCAACAGGAGGCAATAAGAAATTTTCCCCTGCAGTTGGGTAATGCCTTAAGGATTCTGGTGCCTGTAATGTCTGAACTGCCCACCAATCAACCCTCGTACTTGCCGGAACAGCGTTGGCAATAAACACACGAGGGTTTTTTCATGACATTTTCGCTAATCAACACTCAGTTTTTTTTCCTGCCGGTGCTGGCTCATTTGCCTGCCGTGCGGCGTGTTTTGTTTGAGCAATGGGGATGTGGCCCGACAAGCCAGCCCACCTTCGATCGTGTGCACCACGCCATAGAGATGCAAGCGGCGCTGGCGCCGCAAGCGACCGCTGCCGTGTGGGCGGGCCAGCGTATCAGCTATGAACAACTCAACCGCCAGGCCAATCGGTTGGCGGTGCGCCTGACCGAGCTGGGCGTGAAACGCGGCGACACGGTAGCGTTGTTCGTCGAGCGCTCAATCCCAATGGTGGTAGGGCTTTTAGCCGTGTTGAAGGTGGGCGCTGCGTACGTGCCGCAGGACGCCAGAATCGTGCCGAGCCTGCAGTTGGCGATGGTCCTCGACGCATTGACCAGCCCGGTAGTGCTGACGCTGTCGCACCTGGTTGATCGGATTCCCGCAGAAGCGGCCGATCGCTGCCTGTGCCTGGATACGTTCTTGGCAGAAGAGCTTTGGGTGGCGCAAAACAATGATCAGGTGTTCGCCGCCACCGACACCGATGACCTGTGTTTCGTGTTGTTCACCTCGGGCACTACCGGCCGGCCGAATGGCGTGTGTGTCAGTCACCGCAACGTATGTAACATTCTGCTGACCCAGCCAGGCCAGATGGGCATGGCGCCTGGCCGCAACGTGGGGCAGATCCTCAACATCGGTTTTGACATGGCGGCCTGGGAAATCCTCGGTTGCCTGGCCCATGGGGCAACGCTGTTGATTCGCGGCAAAGACATAGCGAAGACCGCCGCGCAGTGCCATGTGTTAATCGCGACGCCTTCGATACTGGCCAGCCTCGACCCGCAGCAGTGCCCGGTCATGAGTGTGGTCGCGGTGGCCGGGGAGCCCTGTTCCCAAGCGCTGGCCGACCTGTGGGCCACGCATTGTGCGTTTTACAACGGCTGCGGGCCCACCGAAACCACCATCGTCAATACGTTGCACCTGCATGTGCCCGGCACGTTGTTAACCATCGGCCAGCCGACGCCCAATAACACGGTGTATGTGCTCGACGAACAGGGCCGCGCCTGTGAATTGGGGGAAATCGGCGAAATGTGGGCCGGTGGTATGGGCGTCACGGCGGGCTACCTGAACAATACCCCGCTGACCCAGGAACGTTATCGCCCGGACCCTTTTCTGGGTGGCGAGGCGATGATGTTTCGCACGCGAGACTTGGGGCGGTGGACGCCCGATGGGCAACTTGAGCACCTGGGCCGTGTTGACGATCAGGTAAAGGTTCGCGGCTTTCGTGTGGAACTGGACGCGGTGTCTTCGGCCCTGGAGGCCGCTGCGGGTTGCACGCGCGCCGTCACGCTTAAACTGGACAGCCGCACCTTGGTGGCCTTTGTCTCACCGGCCGACGCCGATATTGACGCGTGCCGGTTCCAGTGTGAACAGCGGCTGGCCTACTACTGCGTGCCCTCGGCCATTTACGCGGTCAAGGACTTCCCGATGACCGCCAGGGGCAAGATCGACAAGGCTCTGTTGCTGCAAAGGGCGCGTGAGCGGTTCGTGGCCTTGGCGGCGCTCTCATCCGAGGACGCCGGTCGTGATTGATTTACTGACACTCACCGTGGTCCCGCCCAAGCCCGCGCTGTGGCGCCGCTGGACGTCATTGCGGATTTTTTCTTACTACAACCGCTTGGCGGCAATGGTTCTGATGGCTAACGCGGCGTTTGTGCTGATGGGCCTGAACCTGCAGGCCATCAATGTTCAAGTGCTGTCGGACATGGTGTTGATCAACCTGTCGATTGCCATTTTGATTCGTCAGCGATACGTGATCAATGCGCTGTTCTGGCTGGCGACACGCGTACCGCTCACATGGCCGCTGCGCGTGCGTCGCAGCGCAGCCAAGGTGTACCACTTCGGTGGTTTGCACAGTGGCGCAGCCTTGGCCGCCACCGCCTGGTTTACGGTGATGGTCGGCGTTCAGGTCGCGCGATATGTGCAGGCACCTGGCAGCGTTTCGCCGGCCTGGTTGTGGTTAAGCGGTGTGCTGCTGAGCCTGCTGATGTTGATGGTGATCATGGCGCAGCCGCAGATCCGTGGCCGCTTTCATAATGGTTTCGAGCGCGTCCACCGGTTTGCCGGTTGGAGCGCACTGCTGCTGTTCTGGGGGCTGGCGCTGCTGGCGTCATACGAGTCGTCGTCGAACCTGCTGCACAGCGCGTCTTTCTGGATGCTGGTGCTGCTAACACTGAGCATCGCTTTACCTTGGTTGCGTCTGCGAAAGGTGGCCATCGAACACGTGCGTCCTTCAGGGCATGCGGTGGTTACGCGCTTTACCCACACCACGCCCTTTGTCGGTTCGGCCACTGCGCTCAGTCGCCATCCACTGCTTGAGTGGCATTCATTTGCGAATATTCCTGCGCCGGGCGAAGCAGGGTTTCGCCTGATCATTTCCAAAGCCGGCGATTGGACCGGGCGCTTCATTGAGGACCTGCCCCAACACGTCTGGGTCAAGGGCATTACCACTGCCGGTGTGGCCAACGTGGAAACGCTGTTCAAGTCCGTGGTTTACATCGCCACGGGCAGTGGCATTGGGCCGGTGATGCCGCATTTATTGGCCGCTAAAACCCCGATCCAGTTGATTTGGTCGACTCGCAGCCCGAGAAAAACCTATGGCGACGCCTTGGTCGACGAAATTCTACGCGCCCAGCCCGGCGCGTTGATCTGGGACACCGATGAACGCGGCAAGCCCGATCTGCTGCAATTGGCTTACGGCGCGGTGCAGGCCGTTGGTGCGGAGGCGGTGATTTGTATCGCCAACCAGGCGCTGACACAGCGTGTCGTGGAAGCGCTTGAGGCCCATGGAATACCCGCCTATGGCGCGATCTGGGATTCCTGAAACACGTATGTTGAGTCGGCCGTGCATCTACCTTGAAAAAAGCTACAGTGAAAATGGAATAGACCTACACCTGGTTCGTCTCATAGCTCTTTCCACTGTGGCCAAACGGCCTGGAGTTATTCATGGTAGATCACTCGTCACCGCCCCGTGCGCCGATGAGCACTGCGAGCCTGATCGCGCGACTCGCCGGTATCGGAGCCGTGGTTGCGGTTGTGGCCGGGGCATTTGCCTACGTCAATGGCACCCTCGACCCACAGCGCCTGCGCCCGAAAACCTTGGTTAATGCGCTGGAAACCAATAACGGCGTACACCCTGGGTTCCGACGCAACCATGCCAAGGGCGTCTGTGTGGCGGGTTATTTCGAGAGCAGCGCCGAGGCGCGTGCGTATTCCGCTGCGCAGGTGTTCAGCGAGGCTAAAACCCCGGTGATCGGGCGCTTTGCCTTGCCCAGTGGCAACCCTTATGCGCCGGACAGCAGTGTGCCGATCCGCAGTTTCGCCGTGCAATTCAGCCAGGCCAACGGCCAGCAATGGCGCACCGGGATGAACAGCATGCCGGTGTTCCCGGTGGGCACGGTTGAGGCGTTCTACCAGATGCTCAAGGCCGGTGCGCCTGACCCGGCGACCGGCAAGCCGAACCCGGCGAACATGCCGGCGTTTTTTGCATCGCACCCGGAGACAGCGGCGTTTTTGGCGTGGGTGAAAACTGCCAAACCGTCGGCCAGCTACGCGACTGAAACGTACAACGGCATCAATGCGTTTTACCTGGTGAGCGCCGATGGCAAGCGCCAGGCTGTGCGGTGGGGCGTGGTGCCGCAAAGCCAGGATACGCCGGGTGATACCGCGCCGTCGGGCGGTGACTTCCTCGAAAAAGACTTGGTGCAGCGCTTGGCTTCAGGGCCGCTGCGTTGGCAGTTGAACATGACGCTGGCCAACCCCGGCGACCCTGTGGACGATGCAAGCAAAGCCTGGGTGGGCGACCACAAAGTGCTGAATGCCGGCACGCTGGTGCTGCAAAGCAGCCAGCCGCAAGCGGACGGCGATTGCCGTGACATCAACTACGACCCGCTGGTTTTGCCGAGTGGTATCCAAGCCTCCAACGACCCGTTGCTGGCCGCACGTTCGGCAGCGTATGCCAGCTCGTACGTACGCCGCGCCGGTGAAGTCAACTCGCTGCACAGTGCCCCTCAGGAGTCGAAGCCATGAATGCTCAACCACGGTTTTTTGCGCCGTTGGCTCGCCTGCTGCATTGGTTGATGGCACTGATGGTGATTGCCATGCTGTTTATCGGTGCCGGCATGGCGGCGTCGGTGTCGCAGCGTCATGCGTGGCTGATTGACCTGCACAAGCCGCTGGGGATTGCGATTCTGGCGTTGGTTATCGTACGGCTGATCGTGCGGTTTTCGACCCGGCAACCGCCACTGCCTGCCGATTTGCCACTCTGGCAAGTACTCGCAGCCAAGGCGTCCCATGTGCTGTTGTACGCGCTGATGCTGGTATTGCCGTTGCTCGGCTGGGCAATGATTTCGGCGGCCGGTGACCCGGTGATGCTCAGCAGTTCAGTGCAGTTGCCGGCGCTGGTGGGTGCAGACGCGCCGCTGTTTGCGCTGTTACGCAAGGCCCACGGCTATCTGGCGTACCTGTTGTTCCTGACCGTGCTGCTGCACTTGGCGGCGGCGTTGTTCCACGGGCTGATCCGCCGTGATGGCGTGCTGCAAAGCATGACCGGCAGCAAGCACTGACGCGGGTTTTGGTGGCAAGCTCGCTTGCCACAACAGCGTCATTCAGTGCCGATCCAAACAATGTTCAGCGCAGGGCCGTGACTATATCGGCCACGCTGCTCAAGACGTCCTTGCCCAATTGCATCGAGCGTTTGCCCGACCAGCCGGTGTGCGGGTTGGGCGCGTTGTCGTTGTCCTTGAAGGGCATCTCCAGGGTCAGTGACAAACAGTCGTACTGCTCGCCGACGGCATTGCAGGCCAGGGTCATATTGGCTTCGCCCGGCAAATCGCGGGTGTAACCATGGGTGGTCTGGAAGTCGCGGGTCAGCGCGCTCAAGTGGCTGCGGAAGCGTTTTTCCAACGCTTCAATACGCGGGGTGTAGCCCGGGTTGCCTTCGCAGCCTGCAGTGAAGACGTAAGGGATTTCTTCGTCGCCGTGAATATCGAGGAACAGGTCGACGCCGTATTTTTGCATCTGCTCTTGGGCGAAGAGTACTTCGGGGCTGAGTTCCTGGCTGGCGCTTTGCCAGGCACGGTTGAGGTCCTGGCCCATCGCGTTGGTGCGCAGGTGGCCGTGGAACGCGCCGTCCGGGTTCATGTTCGGAATCAGGTACAGGTCGGCGACGGCCAGCAGCTTTTTCAGCTCAACGTCACCGTCTTGTTGCAGGCGTTCGATGATGCCTTCCATGAACCATTCGGCCATGTGTTCGCCGGGGTGTTGCTGGGCGATGATCCAGATGTTGCGCCGGCCCTCGCCACCCTTGCCGCGGCGCAGCAGTTGAATATCACGGCCTTCTACACTTTTGCCGGTAGCGAGCAAGCGGGTGCCTGCGCGGTTCAAGGCTTGGTCGATCAGCCAGTCGTGGCGCTCACGGCTGTAGGGTTCGAAGTAGGCGATCCACGCGTGTTTCTCGCGGGTTTCCAGGCTGATGTGCAAGGTGTCGCCGTCAAAACGGGTGGGCACCCGGAACCAGTTGATATGGTCGTAGGAGGCCACGGCGTTGTAGCCGCTCCACGCGTTTTTATACGAGGAATGGCTCGCGTTACTCAGGCGGAAGGTGTGGGTGTGGCCCACGTGCATGCCTTCAGCTTTAAAGTGGAACCATTGAAAATGCGCGCTGCGCGTATCGGGCTTGATTGCCAGCAGCAGTTGAAAGGCATCGCTGGCATCCAGCACCTGGATGTTGCCGCTGTCGAAGTTGGTGCTGATCTTGATAGAGGTCAAGGCCACGGTCATAGTCTGGTTGCCTGAATATGAGTGTTGTGGCGGCTATATTACACAGGAGTCAGGCAAAATCTTGGTGCAAAATTGTTGCACGAGGGGAGGGGGCGTCATCCCTGACGCCGCAGCAGCTTAGGATCTATGAGATTGATTCTCAAGCGCTATTTCGCAAAGAACCGGGCTAGAGCGTTCGTTCGGCTTTCTTTTGGCGATTGTCTTTTGCTACCATGCGCGCCATCAAGCAACACACAGTCTTCATTAGCCTGAAGCCATGCCAGGGAAACTGGCAAAAAAAAAGACCCGGCCAAAGAGCCGGGTCAAAAACCGTGATTAGCCTGATGAGGAGATATTCCAGGAGTCCGACCTAAGGTCTCTTGGTCTATCGACTGATCTCGCGATCAGCTGGGTCCAATAATAATCATTATCATTTGCAAGTCAAATGTTTTTGTCGGCCTGATAGAAATATTTTTCCGTTGCGCCCGTCACACGCTGAGCTGAGTAGCGGCCGGCGCCCGCAATGTCTGCTCCACCATCGCTTTTGCCATATCAATCAAATACACCACCGAAAAGGCCAGATCCCGCTGGTTGCCTTGACGGCTGTTCGCCGATTCGTAGGCTGCGGCTGCCGCGCTGCGTAGCAGGTCGGAGGCGTGAACCAGGGCTTCTTCATGGCTGACGCCGGGCTTGATGGCGAAAAAACAGTCGTCCGCGCTCGGCACCGACACATCCTCTTTCAAGTAATAGTCCAGTGCGCGTCGTACGGCGCCGCTGCTGCGCAGGTCCAGCAGTTCGTCAGCTTGCGCTGCGCCGGGCAGGTGATACGGGCTAGTCGTCATGAAGGTGGTTACTCTGAGTGAATGTCGAAAACCTGCCTCTGATAGTAGTACGAATCGTATTTATGTCATTTGATGGATTACTACAAACTGTTTATTGTCATGAAAAATACCCAACGTATTGTCACGTCCTATGGATAACTGGATTGCGTTGGTCAAAGCCAACATGAAAGACCGCAAGGTCACGCAGGACGAACTGGCCGAACGCTTGGGCATGTCCCAAGGCGGTGTCGGCCATTGGCTTAACAAACGCCGCGTGCCGAGCCTGGCGGATATGAACCGGGTACTCGCCGAGCTGGGCTTGGGTTACCTGGAAGTCGCGCTGGAAATTCGTGAGAGAGACGACGAAGCGCCAGCCCCGGTAAAACATTACAACCCGTATTTTCGCTACCCGGTCAGCGACTGGAGAGGCGTGTGCGAAATCCGTGAAGAACGCGCGGTGTATGAAGTGGCGCGTTTCGAGCTGACCGATTACCACGCCCAGGGCGAAGCGTTCTGGCTGCCCGTGACGGGTGATGCGATGACCGCCCCCAGTGGCCTGAGCATCGGCGCAGGCATGATGATTCTGGTAGACCCGGCCATCGCTGCCGAACCTGGCAGGCTGGTGGTTGCCCAATGGGCAGATAGCCCTCAGGCAACCTTTCGCCAGTTGCTGGAAGAGAGTGGCCAGTTGTATCTGGTGCCACTCAACCCCACCTACCCTAAAGTGCTGTTCACCGACGATTGCCGAATGCTCGGGGTTGTCGTGCAAGCCACTGCGAAGTTTTAGCCGGCCGTTTCAAGCTCGACCAAGGCACTGCCTTCGGCAACCATTTCACCTTCCTGGCAAAACAGCGCCTTGACCTTTCCAGCGTGCGGCGCGCGAATACTGTGCTCCATCTTCATCGCCTCCAGCACCACCAGTTGAGTGCCGGCTTGCACCGTTTGGCCCACCTCCACCAGCACACGCACGATACTGCCGTTCATTGGCGCCGTCAGGCCACCCTGATGTGACGGGTTGGCCGCGACCGCTGCAATCGGGTCAAACAAGCTGACCGCGTGCAACTCGCCGTCCCAGCGCAGGTACACACAGCCTTCGCGGCGCACCGCCAAATGAGCGCGGCGCACGCCGTTATGGTCGATCAGCAACTGCTCGCCGTGCAGGTGTGCGGTGCTGCCACTCAGCGTTACCAGCCGATGCTGTCCGGCGCAGCTCAAATGCACCGACACCTCGGCAGGCAGCCCCGCGCGAAAACCCCGCGTATCCGCCCACGGCCCAAAACCTGCCGGCAAGCTCTGAATAAACGCCGCGCCAGCCGCCTGCCAGAAGGCATCGCTGAGCGCGCCCGCCACCGGCAGCAACTGATCCTGATAGCGCGCAATAAACCCGGTGTCCAACTCAGCCGCGGCAAACGCCGGATGGCCGATGATCCGCCGCAAAAAGCTCAGGTTGGTCTTGAGCCCACCCACGGCAAACTCATCGAGCATGCTCAGTAAGCGCAGCCGAGCCTGTTCACGGTCTTCGCCCCAGGCAATCAGCTTGCCGAGCATCGGGTCGTAGAACGGCGAGACGCTGTCACCTTGTTGCACGCCGCTGTCGACGCGGCGCCCCGGCCCTGCGGCAGGTTCACGGTACAGCGCGAGGTGCCCGGTGGCCGGCAGAAAATCATTCGCCGGGTCTTCGGCGTACAAGCGCACTTCGATCGCATGGCCGATCAGCGGCACGTGCGCCTGAGTGATCGGTAACGCTTCACCCATCGCGACACGAATCTGCCAGGCCACCAGATCCAGGCCGGTGATCGCCTCTGTCACCGGATGCTCCACCTGCAAGCGCGTGTTCATCTCCATAAAGAAAAACGCGCCCTGCGCGTCGAGCAAAAACTCCACGGTGCCCGCGCCCACATAACCGATAGCCTGCGCCGCACGCACCGCGGCTTCGCCCATGGCCTTGCGTTGTTCAACACTCAAGCCCGGCGCCGTGCTTCTTCGACGACCTTTTGATGGCGGCGTTGAATCGAGCAATCGCGCTCGTTGAGGTACAGGCAGTGGCCGTGCTGGTCGGCAAACACTTGAATTTCGACATGGCGCGGCTTCAGCAGGTATTTCTCCACCAGCATCTGCGCATTGCCAAAGGACGACAGCGCCTCGCGCTGGGCCGACGCCAGGGCTTCGGCGAGTTGGCTTACATCCTCGACCACCTTCATGCCCTTGCCACCGCCGCCGGCCGTGGCCTTGAGCAGCACCGGGTAGCCGATACGCGCGCAGGCGTCACGAAAGGTTTGCAGGTCTTGGGCGTCGCCGTGATAACCCGGCACCAGCGGCACACCGGCGTGTTCCATCAAGGCCTTGGCGGCCGATTTACTGCCCATCGCATCAATCGCCGAGGCGGGCGGGCCGAGGAAGATCAGCCCCGCCGCTTCTACCGCGCGGGCAAAACCGGCGTTCTCCGACAGAAAGCCATAACCCGGATGAATCGCCTGGGCGCCACTCGCCTGAGCGGCGGCGATCAGCTTGTCGATTTGCAGGTAGCTTTCGGTGGCTTTGCTGCCACCCAAATCCACCCGAATATCCGCCTCGCGGCTATGGCGCGCATCGCGGTCCGTGGCACTGTGCACGGCCACGGTGGTCAACCCCAGCGCTTTGGCCGTGCGCATCACGCGGCAGGCAATCTCGCCCCGGTTGGCCACGAGTAACGTGGTCAGTGTGCTCATGAACGCGGCTCCTGCGCTTGCCAACTGGGCGGGCGTTTTTGCAGGAAGGCGCGCAGGCCTTCCTGGCCCTCGGCGCTGACGCGAATCCGTGCGATGGCATTTTCGCAATAACGGCGCAGCGCGGGGTGAGGGCGCCGTTACCCACTTCACGCAGTAAATCTTTGCTGGCGCGCATCGCCGCCGGGCTGTTTTGCAGCAGGTTGCTGACCCACTGTTCGACGTGCTCATCCAGCTCACTCGCCGGGTAACTTTCCGCCAGTAAGCCAAGCTCGCGCGCGCGCTGGCCGCCGAAGCGTTCGGCGGTCAGCGCATAGCGCCGCGCGGCGCGTTCGCCGATAGCCTGTACCACGAACGGGCTGATCACCGCGGGGGCCAAGCCGATGCGTACTTCCGACAGGCAGAACTGCGCGTCATCCGCCCCAATCGCCATGTCGCAGCAACTGATCAAGCCCAGCGCACCGCCATAGGCCGCGCCTTGCACCACGGCCAGGCTGGGTATTTTCAGCTTGGCCAGGTTGTACATCAACTCCGCCAGCTCGCGGGCGTCGTCCAGGTTGGTGTGGTAATCAAGCTCGGCGGATTGCTGCATCCAGGCCAAATCGGCGCCTGCGCTGAAGTGCTTGCCGCGCCCGCGCAGCAGCAGAAAGCGCAAGGACGCATCCGCCTGCACGTGGTCGAGGGCGATGATCAGTTCACGGATCATCTGCGCATTGAACGCGTTGTTCTTGGCTTCACGGTTAAGCCACAGCGTGGCAAAACCACGGCTGTCAGTGATCAGTTCGAGGGTGTTGAAATCGCTCATGGGGTACAGCTCCATTTACATGCGGAACACGCCGAAGCGGCTCGGCTCGATGGGCGCATTCAGCGCGGCGGACAGGGCCAGCGCCAGCATGTCGCGGGTCTGCAGCGGATCGATGACGCCGTCATCCCACAGCCGCGCGCTGGAGTAGTAAGGGTGGCCTTGGGTTTCATACTGGTCGAGGATCGGCTGCTTGATCGCGGCTTCCTCCTCGGCGCTGAACGCTGCACCGGCGCGTTCGGCTTGTTCGCGCTTGACCTGCACCAGCACGCCGGCCGCCTGTTCTGCGCCCATCACGCCGATGCGTGCATTCGGCCACATCCACAAAAAGCGCGGGTCGTAGGCGCGACCGCACATGCCGTAGTTGCCGGCACCAAAGCTGCCACCAATGATCACCGTGAACTTCGGCACCTTGGCGCACGCCACGGCCGTGACCAGCTTGGCGCCATGCTTGGCAATGCCGCCAGCTTCGTACTTCTGGCCGACCATAAAGCCGGTGATGTTCTGCAGGAACAGCAAGGGAATACCGCGCTGACAGGCCAGCTCGATGAAGTGCGCGCCTTTTTGTGCGGCTTCGGCGAACAGAATGCCGTTGTTCGCGAGGATCGCTATCGGGTAGCCGTGCAAGTGCGCAAAACCGCACACCAGTGTGGTGCCGAACAGCGCCTTGAATTCGTCGAAGACTGAAGCGTCGACCAACCGCGCGATCACCTCGCGCACATCAAATGGCTGCTTGGCATCCGCCGGAATCACGCCATACAGTTCTTCGCCGGCGTACAGCGGCGGCGCCGGCGTGCGTTGCACCAGTTGCCCTTGTTTGCGCCAGTTAAGGTTGGCCACGCTGCGCCGCGCCAGGGCCAGCGCGTGTTCGTCGCTGTCGGCATAGTGGTCGGCCACGCCGGAGATTTTGCAGTGCACATCGGCACCGCCGAGGTCTTCGGCGCTGACCACTTCACCTGTCGCGGCTTTTACCAGCGGCGGCCCGGCGAGAAAGATGGTTGCCTGCTGGCGCACCATGATCGCTTCGTCGCCATGGCCGGTACGTAGGCGCCACCGGCGGTGCACGAGCCCATCACCACCGCGATCTGCGGAATGCCTTGGGCACTCATGTTGGCCTGGTTGAAGAAGATTCGCCCAAAGTGTTCACGGTCGGGAAACACCTCATCCTGGCGCGGCAGGTTGGCGCCGCCGGAGTCCACCAAGTAGATGCACGGCAGGCGGTTCTGCTCGGCGATGGTCTGCGCGCGCAGGTGTTTTTTCACCGTGAGCGGGTAGTAGGAACCGCCTTTCACTGTGGCGTCGTTGGCGACAATCATGCATTCGATGCCTTCCACGCGGCCGATCCCGGCGATCACGCCGGCGGCGGGCACGTCTTCGCCATACACCTGATAAGCGGCCAACTGGCTGAGTTCAAGGAACGGCGAGCCTGGGTCAAGCAAGCGGTTGATGCGCTCGCGCGGCAGCAGTTTGCCGCGCGCGGTGTGCCGCGCCTGAGCGTTCGCGCCGCCGCCGTGTTGAACATGCGCGAGCAATGTGCGCAGGGCGTCGACTTGAAGGCGCATCGCCGCGCTGTTGGCGGCAAATTCCGCCGAGCGCGGGTTGAGCTGGGTGTGCAAGGTGGCCATGGCGCGCGCTCCTTCAGCGGGTTTCGTTGAAGAGTTCGCGGCCGATCAACATCCGCCGAATCTCACTGGTGCCGGCGCCGATTTCGTACAGCTTGGCGTCACGCAACAGGCGCCCGGCAGGGAATTCGTTGATGTAGCCATTGCCGCCCAGAATCTGGATGGCATCGAGGGCCATTTGCGTGGCGCGCTCGGAGGTGTAAAGGATCACCCCGGCGGCATCCTTGCGCGTGGTTTCGCCACGCTCGCAGGCCTGGGCCACCGCGTACAGGTAAGCGCGGCTCGCATTGAGGTGCGTGTACATGTCGGCAACCTTGCCCTGAATCAGCTGGAATTCGCCGATGCTCTGGCCGAACTGCTTGCGGTCGTGGATGTACGGCACGATCAGGTCCATGCAGGACTGCATGATGCCGATCGGGCCGCCGGCCAGCACCACGCGTTCATAGTCGAGGCCGCTCATCAGCACTTTGACGCCGCCATTCAGCGCGCCGAGGATGTTTTCCTGCGGCACATGCACGTCGTCAAAAAACAGCTCGCAGGTGTTGGAGCCGCGCATGCCCAGCTTGTCGAACTTGCTGCCACGGCTGAAGCCCTTCCAGTCGCGTTCGACGATAAAGGCGGTGATGCCATGCGCGCCTTTTTCCACGTCGGTCTTGGCGTAGATCACGTAGGTGTTGGCGTCGGGGCCGTTGGTGATCCAGGTTTTGCTGCCGTTGAGCACGTAGTGGTCGCCGCGTTTTTCGGCACGCAGTTTCATCGAGACCACGTCAGAGCCAGCATTCGGCTCGCTCATGGCCAAGGCGCCGACATGCTCGCCGCTGATCAGTTTTGGCAGGTAATGGAGTTTTTGCGCGTGGCTGCCATTGCGGTTGATCTGGTTGACGCAGAGGTTGGAGTGCGCGCCGTAGGACAAACCCACCGAGGCTGACCCACGGCTGATTTCTTCGATGGCCACCACGTGCGCCAGGTAACCGAGACCGGCGCCGCCGTATTCTTCCGGCACGGTGATGCCGAGCAGGCCCATGTCACCGAACTTGCGCCACAGGTCAGCGGGGAACAGGTTGTCGCTGTCGATGTGTGCTGCGCGCGGGGCGATTTCCTTGGCCACGAAAGACTGCACTTGGTCGCGCAGCATGTCGATGGTTTCGCCCAGGGCGAAGTTCAGGGACGGGTAACTCATGGACAGGCACCTTAATGTGAGCTTTGTTTTTGTGTGGGTTGAGCGGCGGCGGAGGTCGCTCACCTTTACGTTAACGTAAGCTTGCGTTACGGTGCTGTCAATCGCAGTTTACGTTTACGTCAACCTAAAAAAAAGATAACAGGGAGTCGTTATGGATCAACCTAATCCAAGCTACAGCCGTGGCTTTCAGGGCAAGCCCTTACTGGCCATGACCATCGGCGAGGCCTTTGATCACACGGTTGTGCAACATGCCGATGGCGAGGCGCTGGTGGTGCGTCATCAGCAACGCCGTTACAGCTGGCGGCAGTTGGCCGAAACGGTTGATTTGCACGCCCGTGCGTTCCTCGCCTTGGGCATGCAGGCCGGCGACCGCCTGGGTATTTGGGCGCCCAACTGCGCTGAGTGGTGCATCAGCCAGATCGCCAGTGCCAAGCTCGGCGTGATTCTGGTCACTATCAACCCGGCCTACCGCAGCAGTGAATTGGACTACGTTCTCAAGCAGGCAGGTTGCCAATGGCTGGTGTGTGCAGGGTCGTTTAAAAGCTCCGATTACCACGCCATGCTGCAGGAACTGAACCCCGACCTGCGCGCCCTGATCAGCCTCGACCCCAGCCCGCCCCCGGGGTTTATACCCTGGTCGCAGTTGGCGGCGCTCGGCGCCGGTGTCCCGCCCCAACAGTTGCACAGCCGCCAGGCCAGCCTGCATTTCGATCAAGCCGTCAACATTCAGTACACCTCCGGCACCACCGGTTTCCCCAAGGGCGCCACCCTCAGTCATCACAACATCCTCAATAACGGCTACATGGTCGGCGAAAGCCTGGGCCTTACCGCGCAGGACCGGCTGGTGATTCCGGTGCCGCTGTATCACTGCTTTGGCATGGTCATGGGCAACCTTGCTTGCATAACCCACGGCACCGCCATGATCTACCCCAATGACGGCTTCGACGCGCTGTTAACCTTAAACGCCGTCGCCGAAGAGCGCGCCACCGGGTTGTACGGTGTGCCGACCATGTTTATCGCGCTGCTCGATCACCCACGCCGGGGTGAATTCGACCTGGCGACCTTGCGCACCGGCATCATGGCCGGCGCGACGTGCCCCATTGAGGTGATGCGCCGCGTCATCAGCGAGCTGCATATGGGCGAGGTGCAGATAGCCTACGGCATGACCGAAACCAGCCCGGTGTCGCTGCAGACCGGCGCCAATGATGATCTGGAACGCCGCGTCACAACCGTTGGCCGCACCCAGCCACACCTGGAAAACAAGATCATCGACGCCGCCGGCAACACGCTCGCTCGCGGTGAAATCGGCGAGCTGTGCACACGTGGCTACAGCGTGATGCTGGGCTACTGGAATAACCCCGAAGGCACCCGTCAGGCCATCGATGCCGCGGGCTGGATGCACACCGGTGACCTGGCGACCATGGATGAGCACGGCTACGTGTGCATTGTCGGGCGCAACAAGGACATGATTATTCGTGGTGGTGAAAACGTGTACCCGCGCGAGCTGGAAGAGTTTCTCTTCACACACCCTGCGGTCGCCGACGTGCACATTATCGGTATCCCGGATGCGGTTTATGGCGAGGCGATCGTCGCCTGGGTCAAGTTGCATCAAGGCCATGCGGTTAATGAGCTGCAGCTGCAAGCCTGGTGCAAGGGCCGCATCGCGCACTTCAAGACGCCCAAACATTTCAAGTTCGTGGAAACGTTTCCGATGACGGTAACCGGCAAGATCCAGAAGTTTCGCATGCGCGAGATCAGTATCGAGGATTATCGGCCTGCGGCGGCTGATTGACTGCGCGTTCCGGCCCACGTGCGAGGGGCAGGGCTGACGGTTTTTATCTACCTCATTGCAAGCGATCGAATGCCACATATTGACTGTTCATCAGGTCAATTAGAGTTCGCTACATGGCATGCCTTGAACAAAGTGACAGTCCTCCAATAAACGCCGCGCCGAGTGTGCATGGCGTTGTCGTACAGGCACGTTTGCCAGCGTGGTACAGCGCTGCCGCAGGCCAGCGAAAGACACAATTACATGAGTGGGCGCTGAGCTATCCACCCTGGTACAAAAAACTATCCCTGGACAGGCGGCAGCGTGTGCAAGCGGCCCATCAAAGGGGCATGGACGCACTTAATCAGTTGGATAAGTGTTTCAAGGATTTAAAAGGTGCTGTCGAATTTGCCGAGCCGTTGTTGCTGGCCGCGATGCGCAAAAAATTTGGCCGAGAGGTGGATGTAAAACGCGTCTTTTTTGCACGTAAGGAGTTCATGCCGAGTGATCGCTCAAAGGTCTTTGGCCCAGAAGCGAGCGGGTATTGTTACTACAAGGGCGTCAGCCTGATTGAGGCGGCGCTGCAGAACTTTTCAGCGGATGAGGCCCTGGAACCGGAAGATAGCCCCTCCAGCATTATTACGCGGTATGACTTTCATCAGCAGTCGCCACCGACCACGTTTAATGAGACGGCCGTCGAGGTGCGCAAAGAACTGATCAGCCCCCATGCGTTTGCCGGCATGTGTCGGGAACTGGATCTGGGCGCGCTGTACCTTGCGCATGTAACCGCGATTGTTAACCCACCAGAGCGTGCCGGGGTGGCCGAAGGCAGTGCGGCCGCTAACGTGCGCAGTCGTATCACCGCGTCGACCCTACAGCAGTTGTTATTGACTGTTGAAGTGGCGCTGGAAGTTGGGCATATACAACAGGATTCCTGTGCACTATTACGTGAATTAGCCTACTGGACAGCGGGCATGCAGTGGCGCGGCGCGCCTGTGCACTTTTCCAACTTGAAAATGCTGGGTGTTGAGCTCAAGCAGATTATCCTCATTGGGCCTATGCGCTTCGGGTATGTGCAGGGTGTCCAGGTGTTCTTCAAAGAGCCTTGTATCGTGTATATCCCTGGAGACCCGGTGTGTGTGTTGAAGGAGTACGCAAGCCTGAGCGAGTTACAGGATGATCTGTCCGACAGGCTGTGTTCGGCCAGTTATCGACGATTTTTTAGTCAGTGCGTACCCTATGAGCACCACACTCGGTTTTTCAACACGCTGAAACTTCACCTTGATCCCGACGGCGAACAGGCCAACGACGCAGACTTCGATCCGGGGCATAAAAACCTGCGTACCTGGTCAACGGGTTATGGTGAGGTTATGCCTCATTCCTGGAACGATCATTCTCGGCAAAAAGTCGATTTAATGCTGAGCAATGCCCAGGCAATGGTGACCTCCACCGCCACGGCTGACGACAAAGCACATAACGCATGGTTGATGTCGTTGGCTGGCGGGGCGTTGACTGTATTGAATGTTGCGTCTTTCGTCGTACCGCAACTGGCGCCCCTGATGCTGATGGTCGGCGCGGTGCAAATGCTCTATGAGATAGGGACTGGCGTCGAGGCCTGGGAAGAGGGCGACATGCAAGAGGCGTGGGCGCACGTTTCGGCGGTGGCCTTTAATGTGACGACGGCGGTTGTGGGCGCCAAGCTATTGCCGTTGTTCAAGACGCCGTTTGTCGAAGCGCTGACCCACGCGCGTTGCGCTGACGCAAAGGTGCGTTTGTATGCACACGGGCTCACACCTTACCTGCGAAAGGTCGCCTTGCCCGAAGCCTTGAGGGCCAATGCAAAGGGCTTGTTTGAACACGAGGGTGGTTTATACCTCCCGCAAAACGCCGGGTATTATCGGGTGGAACCGTTGGGTACCGGCAACACCTACAAAATCCTGCACCCGGAAAACCCATCAACCTACTCGCCACAGGTTTGCCGTACAGAAGGCGGTGCGTGGATACATGAGCATGAGCACCCGTTGAAGTGGACCACGGCGCAGTTGATGGCGCGGCTGGGGGCGCAGACACAGAGGTTGGCAGAGCCACCGGATAAACTTGCGCGCATTTGCCAAATAGCCGCGGTGGACAGCAGCGTATTGCGCAAGATGTACGTAGACCAGGCGCCTGTGCCAGGGCTATTGGCAGACACCCTCAAGCGTTTTGAACTTGACGAGAGCATCGCGAGCGAAGCGCCGGGTGTGAGCGCTTCACGGGTGGCGGGGCATCAGGCGGATCTTTTTGCGCAACGTTATGCGGCCGCAGAGAGCGAGAGCGGTGAAGCACGCATGTTACTCAAGCGCACGTTTGGGACGCTGCCCGACAGCGTGGCGAAAGAGCTGTTGGGCCATGCCAGTGAATCTGAAATGCAGATGATCGAGCAGCGCAACCGCGTGCCCTTGCGTTTGGCGCAAGAGGCTCGCTATTACCAGCAAGACGTGCGCCTGGCGCGTGCCTATGAAGGGCTTTATCGTAAAACCCTGGGCAATGACGACACCCAACGAATGGTCCTGCACAGCCTGGAAAAGCTCACAGGTTGGCCGAACGACCTGCGCATTGAAGTGGTCGAGAAGGGCGCCGGCGGCAAGGAGCGCCTCCTTGATTGGCTGGGGCCGCAGAACGCCACGGTCAAGCGGCGCCTGATCAAGTTTGGTCCTGTAAACCTCTATGAGGTGCAGGATAACCGGTTCGGCGTACTGACCGCTCAAGCGGATATCTATGGTGCGGTGCACGCCGCCATTTTGCCCGAGGACAGGGTGAGCCTTGGTCTGACCGCGCATGATCGCGGGGCGAGCCTGAAACGTACGCTTGAAAACCGGCAATTGATGCCGCGCAGCGAGTTGCGCAGCCTGTTGCAGATGCAGCCGATCAAGCCGGGGTACAAACCACCGATGCGCCTGGCTGACGGGCGTATCGGGTACCCGTTGAGCCCGCTGCCTGGCGCTGTCAGACGCCCATTTGCCTGTGAAATGAAAGCCTCGATGCTCTATCCCTCCAAATCGATTGGGGAGGTCGAAGTTTTTCTGGGCCTTGCGGGCCTCAGTGACGCCGAGGTTCTGGCCAGGTTAACCGAACTTGAAGCTGAGCTTGAGCAGCTTAGAGTAACGCTGAACACATGGCAGCAAGCGGGGCAAGCGCAGGGTTACGGCCGCTCTCGGGTCAGAGTCTCCAATACCATTCGTGACGCTTGGCAGCGCTATTCGCCGCAAGCAACGGCAGCTGATCAAACCGCCATCGGGCACCTCCTCGACTTGTCGGACGAAGCCTGTGGCGAACTGCCGGCCTTAACCGCCAATATGGACCATGTGGGTTGCTTGCGGCTGAATCGAATGGCGCTGTCCGATGAATCCCTGGGGTTTCTGAAACCTTTCGGTGGCCTGCGCTGGCTGAGCATGAGCAATAACAACTTTACCCGGTTACCGGAGTTTGCAAATGACGGTATCGGCCTGACCAAGCTGGACCTGAGTGCCAATGATATTCGCTTGACCGACCTCACAGCGGCGCGCCTGGAAAGCATGCGCGGCTTGAAGATTCTAAATCTGGCCAACAACCGTCAACTGGGCTGGACAGCCAATCTCGAAGGCTTATGGAGCCTGAACCAGCTGTACTTAAGCCACACCGAAACCGCCACGTTCCCGACCAACGCTGACCAACTGGCCAACCTTGCGAGAATCGATCTACATTCCAACCAGATCTCCACGTTGCCTGAATACGCGTACCGGCAGCGCGAACGAATTATCCTGCACGACAACCCGCTGTCCGCTGCTACGCGTGTGCGTCTTGGGCTGGATGCGCCGTTGGGTGAGCATGTTACGGTTCTGGAGGGGCAAACATTATGGCTGCATGACACGCCGGCAGCCGCGCGGGCAGCGCGCGTCCAGCTCTGGAGCGATGTGGCCGCAAGCCCCGGGTCGGCTGCGTTTTTTACGGTGCTGGCCGACACTACCCGGTGCGCCGAATACCGCTCCCAGACCGCGCGTGCGCAACTGACCGTGCGCGTCTGGGACATGCTCGAGGCGGCCGGTGAACGACAGCAGGTCCGCGAACAGTTGTTCGCGGCTGCGGATGACAGATTTACCTGCGGTGATGGCAGCGTGCTTGAATTTATGAACCTGGAGCGTGAGTTGCTGGCCTTGCAAGCGCTGGAGTTGGCCGATGCGGCAGGCGCTGAAACCCAACTGATCAGCACCGGCAGAAAGCTGTTGCGGCTTGCGTTGGTAGACGCTATTGCTCAACGAGATGCTGATTTGCGCGGGCCCTTATTTCATGAGGAAACCGAAGTCATACTCGCCTACCGAATAAGATTGGCGGAGAGACTTTCGTTGCCGGTCAAATCCCAAGGCATGTTGTTTCCCCAAGTGGCTGCTGTGAGTCAAGAGGCCATCGATAACGCTTATGCAAGTGTTCTCAGGGATGAACGTATCCACGGCAATGAAGAAGCCTTTTTTGTTAAGCAGGGCTTCTGGAACAGGCACCTTGGCAGTCAATACGCAGCGGCATTAAAGGCATTGATGGCACCCGTCAATGAACACTTCATTGAAAAAAACGCAGCGTTAGAAGCATTGGCAGACATACAGCATGAGCAGGATATTGAGGCGGACCAAGCGGTACAGGATCAGTGGCTGGCCAAGCGAAATGCGGCTGTCGACAGGCTTGTCACTCTGCTGGGCAAGCAACACAACGAAATACTGGTGAATGATTCGATGCAAAGTGGTTTTTTTGTAAATGAATTGCAGGCGCTGATGGCTGCGCGGCAAGTGCAGGAGACGCAGGTACTACGCACGTTGACGCGTAGGGTGTTGAATAACCACTACGCAGTGCAAGGGTCCGAGGTTTGACGGGTTAAGACGCAAGAAGCACAAAGGGGACCCGAAGGTCCCCTTTAATCTGTCGTTGCGTGCTCTTTTTTATTATTGAGGGGCGGCCTGTTGTTGTTTTTGGCAACCGTTACCCTTACTGCTGTTTTTAGCGACCCCCATTCGGGGTCAAGAGCAAACGTATTTTTTTGAGCGCTGATCTGCTTCTTCGCATGCGATCCAACCAGTGGGTAGCTACCTGAAGGTAGTTTTGTTCTTCTCTATCCGGTTGCGGGTTTCGGCATCTGCCGTACCCTGCGAAGCACATCTTCTCCAAAAAAATCTGTTAGCTGCGTCTCTGCCGTGTTGTTTTTGTTATGTCAGAGTCGTTTCGTCTTATTTTTATTAGGTTTGGCGCTTTTTATTCTTGTTATGCAATAGAGATAGCAGAAGCCGTGCCAACTTTAAAAAATCATTTAAAATCAACAGCTTGTGTTTTTCACGAAAAATGGCCAGCGGAAAAATACAGGAAATATGTTCCCGTGTTACTCGCCAGGTAAGCGGGCGGTAACACATTGTCACAGCCGCGTTACTCAACCGGCGTTACGCGCTTTGGCCACGCGCGATCCGGTCGGCCTGCCCAGCAGACTGCTGATCTGCTGGCCCGCGCGAATCAATAGCTCCAGGTCGATACCGGTGTCGATACCCAAGCCATTGAGCAGGTACACCACATCTTCGGTGGCCACGTTACCGCTGGCGCCCTTGGCATAGGGGCAGCCGCCAAGGCCCGCGATAGAGCTGTCGAACACATGGATGCCTTCGAGCAGGCTGGCGTAGACATTTGCGATCGCCTGGCCATACGTGTCGTGGAAGTGGCCTGCCAGTTTGTCGCGTGGCACCTGCGCGCCGACCACCTCGAACAACCGCCGCGTAGCGCCCGCCGTGCCGGTGCCGATGGTGTCGCCCAGCGACACTTCATAGCAGCCCATGGCAAACAGCTCGCGGGCGACTGCGGCCACTTGTGCCGGTGCAACATCACCTTCGTAGGGGCAACCCAGCACGCACGACACATACCCGCGCACGCTGATGCCGTGCTGCCTGGCCGCGGCCATGATCGGTGCAAAGCGCTCCAGGCTTTCGCTGATGGAACAATTGATATTGCGCTGCGAAAACGCCTCGGACGCCGCCGCAAACACCGCGACTTCCTTGACGCCGGCCGCCAGCGCATCTTCAAAGCCGCGCAGGTTCGGCGCCAGCGCACCGTAGGTCACACCGGGTTTGCGCTGGATCTGCGCAAATACCTCGGCGGAGCCGGCCATCTGCGGCACCCATTTGGGCGATACAAAACTGCCGACTTCGATAGCGCTCAAGCCCGCCGCGCTGAGCGCGTCCACCAACTGGACCTTGTCGGCCACGCTGATGGGCTGGGCTTCGTTCTGCAAACCGTCGCGTGGGCCGACTTCTACCAGGCGTACATGGGTGGGGAGGGGCATGGCGTTTACCTTCTGATCAAGGGCCAACCTGGCCCATGGTGTGCGCGAGGGCCTGGGTGCAGCGCTCTTCGGCGGTGTCGAGTTCCAGCTTCATCTGTTCAATATCCAGCAGCTGTTGCTCAAGCTGTTCACGGCGCTCGGCGATCTTCACCAGCATGCTGTTGAGCTGGATGTGGTTGCCGCTGGAGGGGTCGTAGAGTTCGATCAATTCGCGGCATTCGGCCAGGGAAAACCCGATGCGTTTGCCGCGCAGGATCAGCTTCAGGCTGACCTTGTCGCGCGCCGAATAAATGCGCTCCTGGCCCCGACGCTCCGGGGCCAGCAGGCCTTGTTCCTCATAAAAGCGAATGGCGCGGGTAGTGATGTCGAGCTCGCGGGCGAGGTCGGAGATGCTGTAGGTCGTGCTCATGCTGACGCTCAAGAAGGTCTTGAGCGTTAGGCTAGTGGCTGGTTGACGTTAACGTCAAGAACTGACTCTGCCGTTGGGCGGCGAAGCCGCCGCAAAAACGCCACAGCGCCATCAAGCCTGCTGTTTATCCAGCTTCTTTTCATGCGCCGTCACCTGCTGGCACAACTCGATCATCTGCTCACGCATCCAGCGGTTGGCCGGGTCCTGGTCGGTGCTTTCGTGCCAGTACAGATGGGTTTCCACCGGCGGCACATCGTTCACCGGCAGGTTGAACCACTGCAGTTCATGGCGACGGGCAAAACGCTCGGGCACCGTCATGACCATGTCGGTTTGCTGCAACACCTGCGAGGCCATCAGGTAATGCTGCGAGCGCAGGGCGATTTTGCGCTGAATGCCCATCTTGCCCAAGGCCAGGTCGACGTGGCCCAGGCCATTGCGGCGGCTGGAAATATGGATATGCGTCAGCGACAGGTAATCATCCAGGCTGAATTTGTCTTTGCCTGCCATTGGGTGGCCCTTGCGCATGGCACACACGTAGCGGTCTTCCATCAGCTTGACGTGGCGCACTTGCGGGTCAGTGTTGAGCGGTGCATCCACGGCAAAATCCAGGCGCCCGGCGGCCAGTTCCTTGGTGGTTTCGCGGCGTTTGGAGAGGAAACTCTCGATCACCACGGTCGGCGCCAGGCGGCGCAGGCGCTGGAACAGCAGCGGCAAAATTACCGCCTCGGTAAGGTCGGTCATGCTGATGCGATAGGTCTTGGCGGCTTGTTGCGGGTTAAAAATCCGGCTTTCCTGCACCGACACGCGCAGCAACGACAACGCGTTACGCACCGGGCCGATGATGTTCTGCGCCATCGGCGTGGGCACCATGCCTTGGGCGGTGCGCACGAACAGCGGGTCGTTGAAGGTTTCGCGAAGACGCGCCAGCGCGTTGGACACCGCAGGCTGGGTGATGCCGACAATCTGCCCGGCGCGGGTCAGGTTGGCTTCGGTGTAGATCGCGTCGAAGACGATAAACAGGTTGAGGTCGACCTTGCTCAGATTCATGTCGTTGCGCTCTTATTGTTAGGTGGCGATTTGTCAGGTGGCGATTTGTGAGGTGCTGATGCACCGATCATATATCGGTGATGAATGTTAATACACGCCGAGAATAGGTTAGGTAAATTATCAGCGCTGTTCTAGCATCGATTGCATGACCTAAACAACCTCTCAAAGAAGGGAGCTGCTCATGGATTTCGCCTATTCGTCCAAGGTTCAGGAATTGCGTGAACGCGTCACCGCGTTCATGGACGCTTACGTTTACCCGGCCGAAACGGTGTTTGAACGCCAAGTCAGCGAAGGGGATCGCTGGCAGCCCACCGCAATCATGGAAGAGCTCAAAGCGCGGGCCAAAGCCGAAGGCCTGTGGAACCTGTTCCTGCCGGAATCCGAATTGGGCGCAGGCCTTTCCAACCTTGAATATGCGCCGCTGGCGGAAATCATGGGCCGGTCCTTGCTGGGCCCGGAGCCGTTCAACTGCTCCGCACCCGACACCGGCAATATGGAAGTGCTGGTGCGTTACGCCAACGCGGAACAGAAGCAACGCTGGCTTGAACCGCTGCTGCGCGGCGAGATCCGCTCGGCGTTCGCCATGACCGAGCCGGACGTGGCGTCCTCGGACGCCACCAACATGGCCGCCCGCGCCGAGCGCCAGGGCGACGAATGGGTGATCAACGGCAAAAAATGGTGGACCTCCGGCGCCTGCGACCCACGCTGCAAAATCCTGATTTTTATGGGCCTGAGCAACCCCGACGCGCCGCGTCACCAACAGCACTCGATGATCCTGGTGCCGGTGGACACGCCCGGCGTGAAAATTTTGCGCCCGTTACCGGTATTCGGCTACGACGATGCGCCCCACGGCCACGCCGAGGTGCTGTTCGACAATGTACGCGTGCCGTATGAGAACGTGTTGCTCGGTGACGGCCGCGGCTTTGAAATTGCCCAAGGCCGCCTTGGGCCGGGGCGTATTCACCACTGCATGCGCTCCATCGGCATGGCCGAACGCGCACTCGAATTGATGTGCAAGCGCGCCGTCAGCCGTACCGCGTTCGGCAAGCCACTGGCGCGGCTGGGCGGCAACATCGACAAGATTGCCGACTCGCGGATGGAGATCGACATGGCGCGTCTGTTGACCTTGAAGGCGGCGTACATGATGGACACGGTCGGCAACAAAGTCGCGAAAAGCGAAATTGCCCAGATAAAGGTGGTGGCGCCGAACGTGGCGTTGAAGGTGATCGACCGCGCGATCCAGATGCACGGCGGCGCCGGGGTTTCCAACGATTTCCCGCTGGCCTACATGTACGCCATGCAACGCACCCTGCGCCTGGCCGATGGCCCGGACGAAGTGCACCGTGCGGCAATCGGCAAGTTTGAGATCGGCAAGTACGTGCCTAAAGAGCTGCTGCGCAGCGGGCAGTAAAAACCTGTGGCGAGCGCGCTCGCCACAACGGCTTAATACACCCAAACCTCCACCCGCCGATTCTTGATCCGGCCTTCGTCCGCCGTATTCGCGGCGACCGGCATCTGCGCGCCGAACCCGCGAATATCGCGCAGCACCACAGCGTTTTTAACCAACTCGCGCCGCACCGCCATCGCCCGCAACTTCGACAACAACGCCGCACGCTGCGGGTCGTCCTTGGCATCGCCAAACCCCACCAGCGTCACCTGCTTGTCGAGCTTGCCGTGGCTTCTTAGATAAGCCACTACCCGTTGCAAATCCTGGCGCGCCTTGTTGTCCAGGCTGGCACTGCCTTCCTCAAACCGAAAATTCACGGTCAAGCGCTGCGCGTCACGTGCGATCGCTTGGTAGTCCTCGGGCATTGAAGGGCGCGGCTCCACGCCAATCGCCTGCACGTGCTGCGCGATAAACCCGTTGGCGGCCACAATCGCCTGGCCCTTGCGGCTCTGGGTAAAGTCCACCAGCGCCTTGGCCCACAGGTTGTGACTTGACGGCGGCAGGTAGAAGAACAGCCGTCGTGACAGCGGGTAATCCTCGGTGGCGATCAGGCTATTCAGCGGCAGCATCGGTTGCGAGTCGCCGTCGACAATCGCCACCGCCTTGGCCTGGCGAACATAGGGCAGGCCGATAAAACCGATGCCGTGCGGGTCATGGCTCACGGCATCGGACAATGCCTCGCTGGACTCGAAACGCTTGGCTGAGGCCGCGAGGGGCTTGCCGCGGCGGCTCAGTACCAGCTCCTTGAAAGTGTCGTAGGTGCCGGATTGATCATCGCGTGCATACAGCTGAATCGGCCCGCCGACACCGCCCAACGCCCCCCACGTGCTGACCTCACCGTTGAAGATCTGCGCCAGTTGCTCGGTGTTCAGGGTGTTCAACGGGTTGCGCGGGTTGAGGATGATTGCCAGCCCGTCGATGGCGATGACTTGTTCGGCCTCGGGGCTCTTAAGGTCGCCGAGGGGTTCGAGGTCCACCAGCTCGCTGTCCTTGATCGGGCGGGATGCGGCGGCCAAGTCGGCAGTGGCATTTTTCAGCGCGGTAAACCCGGTGCTGGAGCCGTGGGCCGCGACGTCGATGGTGACGGTTTTGCCCTGGCGAGTTGTGCCGATCACGCGCTGTTCATTGGCGCCCTCGGCGGGTTCGCTGTGCACGTTCTGTAAACCCTGATGTTCCATCAAGCCCTTGGCCAGGGCAGGGCCGAGTGCTGCGCCAATGGTGTTGGAGCCCTGGATGCGTAACGCCGGGCCTTGATCGGGAACGGGCAGTGGCGCAGCAGCAGCGCAGGGCGGCAAGGCGCAGCAAATTGCCAGGAACAGAACGCGCAGCATCATGCCGGCACCTTCTCAAGCCAAAGGGAGTGCCGGGAGATTAAGTCAGTTGCATTTCAGTGATGTGACTGAGGCATAACAAATCGGGTTGTTTTGGATCAAAAGCGTTTTTCTGTGGGAGCGGGCTTGCTCGCGATGGCCTCAACCCGGTATGCCTGATGGTCCGAGGTGCCTGCATCGCGAGCAAGCCCGCTCCCACATTTTTGAATGCAGTCTGCTTGGGGATTGAAGCCACACTGGGATCAGTGTTCGATCACTTCACCGCGCAGCGCCGCCAGCCGCGCTATTAACCGATTCTGCACGGGCACTGCGATACCTTCGCTGTCCATCGCCTTGATCAAGTCCTCCACCAGCGCATTAAAATCACTGCGACTGACCTTCTGGCCCTTATGCACCTCAGCCATACCGTCTCCGGTATAGGTACATGGCCCGCCCGCCTCTACACAGAACTTCTCGATCAACTTGTTACGCAAACGCTGTATATCGACCCGGCGAAAGTGCTCAACAATG
>NZ_VUAZ01000020.1 GCF_009296165.1 Pseudomonas kitaguniensis
TTTTCAACAGAATCGGCCGATTGCTGCGCGTCACAAACGGCAAAAATCGGCCAAAAGCTGCCACTCTGTCCCTCATAATCGCGACGAGTTATTCGCCTATTTCGACCGGCATAAGTCGTTGGCAGCGAGTAGCTTTTTTTGCATTTCGGCTCCATCCGCATGGGATCAGATATCCCTGAGAAGCCCTTGGGATTCATGTGCTGACTGGTTAGCCAAGTCTATGGCTGATGCTGCCTTCTGTCGAAAAGCACGCGGTGGGCAATTGCACTCTTTTCTGTTCATCCATACAGTAGTAGTCTCGCTCGAATGCAAGGCCGAAAACAATCAGCTTGAGGCAGATTGACATCATGAGGTAAATTCGGTGACTTAACTAGGTTATTTGTCGAAAACAAGGAAGTATATATGGACGTAAAGGTAAATTTCGCGGTTGTTCATGAATTAATCAAAGAACAATTTAAAGATATTCAAAAATCCGATATTCGTGAGGTCGTGCTCAAGAAAGATAAGCCGGCTGTAAATAAGCTGATAATTGGTGCGACGTCTATTTACGGCAAGAAGAACAATGCTACTCACTACGGGATATTTGCAAAAAAGACCGTGAGTGATTTTCCTAAAGATTTTGATGCCTATTCAAAGATCGAGATTTCGGAAAAATCTTTTTTGGAGATTACTGAGTCGGCAATGGTAGAACTTTTCGCCGCAGCAAAAAAAACGGCAGCGTCTTCTGGTGGTTATATTTTGTTTGTAGATTACGAGAATAGCCAAGGGCGGTTCTTGCTAATTGCAATGCTTAAAAAGCGTGATGGTTTAAGACTGAACGAGCACCTCGAACCTGAAGAGTTAATTGAGTTAGATCTGAGCAGCCTGTATCACGCAGCTCGCATTAATTTCAACAAATATAATGAGCACGCTGCAGCCGATGATGAGGCTAAACAGGAGCTAAACTACCTTAGCTTTTTGAGTCAAAGCGCAGGTCGGTCTGCTGCTGGATATTTTGTAACGGCGCTTGGATGTGCAGTAGGCACCGCTTCAGCAGCAGCCACAAAAAATCTTATTCTGGAGAGTGTAAAGTTTTTCAGGGAGCGTCCCAATCTCCGTGACAAGCGAATTCAGTTCAAGGATGAGGTTCTGAGGTACTTGGAGCGCCAACGAGACTCTGGACAATCTGTGAAACTGTCGGAAGTGGAGGCCATCGCTCGTCAGTTCTTTCCTGCGGAGATGGAAGGTGAGGCTGATGATTTAGCAAGTGAGTTTATAGGGCATCTAAATAGTGAGGCAGTAGGGATTCCCGTCGAGTTTCCTATTAGTAAAGCCACACTTGATAAGTACACCCATGTGGTCTATAAGGCAGACAACTGGCAGCTAAAATTTGATCGTAACTCTTTAGGTGAGGGGATTGATGCTGAAATTCGCTTTGTTGAACAAGATCGCAAGCTAATCATCAACAACCTTTCTGAAAACGCTATCGAAGTTATACGTCAAGCTATTGCCGATAAGCGAGACTCAGCCGAGATAGAGTAAACGATATGGTGGATGTGCTTATATTTGCCGAGGCGTACCGGTCACTTGGACGTCCTGTGCTTGCAACGGGCAACGCTTTTGATTTCAGAGCGTCCTGTTTTGATCCTAAAATAAACACTGCAATTGAAGCATTGGCAATTTCTAAGACTGGACGGTTTGATGAATTAGTTGTTGATGGGCACGACATCAGTTCATCTGTTATGGAACTCCCTAAGCAGTGGTCCTCAATTGAGCTAACGTTCGTGCTTGATACTTCAGGAATGGTGCCGATTTTCAAAAACTTTGATCAGCTTATGGCTCGTTCAAAAAGCTTTGTGCGCGCGCAACTCCCAGAAGTCTTCTACCTTCTGGAGGAAGATATTCTTTCCTCGGAAGAACCGTTTGATAAACGGATAATAACTCTCCAATCATTATGTAGGCTTATTGTTTACTTGGCCGACCTGGCGCACTTTCATGATGAAAAGGAGTCCAGCGATGAATACAAGCTAGTATTCGTTGCAGAAGATATCGCCAAAGGCGAACGCGCCATAACACTTTATCCTTATTTGGATGGTGAGCTTCTAACTTTTGAGGTTGGAACAGACCTAGTCGACAGTCTTCAAATGAATAGCTTGGATAAGAGCCCGCATCTCTTTAAGGAACGGTCGATTTTTCGTGCGACTTTGATTGAGTATTTATCTGGGTATCACGGAGGAAAAGAGCGATTTAAAGCTTTAGTTGCCACTTGGTCGCAATTTTTGAGTTTGTATGGGAATAATCTTTCTACTTATCTTAGCGGCTTCTCTTTTCACAAGGCAAAACAAGAAGTGGCTGCCGCACAACTAACTATCGCGGATCAAATGTCAAAAGTGGTAAGTGATATTAGTGGGAAAATACTTGGCGTCCCGATTTCGTTGATTGCTGTTATTGCAATTTCAAAAACCGATAATGCTTTAGAGAGCTCGATTCTAGTTGTGGGGATTTTAATGGCCTCTGCCTTATTGGCGGAGACTCTAGCTGCTCAAAAACTACAATATGACAGAATCAAGCATTCGCGCCTAATTTTGTTCTCATCCCATCAACAGAAATTAATTCAATATCCGACAGATCTTCGTAACTATATACATGAGTCTGTGGTTGCTCTAGTTGCGAATGAGACAAAGCTCAAGCGCTCGCTACTGATACTGCGATGTCTATCATGGTTTCCCGCGATGACTGCAGCAAGCGTGCATGCATATATCTATCGAAAGGATTTGAGTGAGGGTGTGATGATGATTGCTAATTTTGCGTGCGGGGTAAGTCATCGCCTTTGCGCATAGCCTTAAGCGGTCGTAAGTCTAGGGCTGTCATAGACCAGAAGTCAAAAAAGTTCTGAAATTTTGGTTTGTAAGGATAGTATCTAGCGAAGCGGAAGCTGTTTAGGCTTCCACCTTTTCATTACCCGTTCTTTCTTTTGAGCTGGAGGTCAATGAAATCAAGCTCCGCCTTAATTGCATTAATCGTGAGCGTCTCAACTTTGGTGTCTTTGTTTTCTCTAGCGTTGCGCTTTTTCATGCCAGCCAGGACGACAATTATCCCGTTTAAATGAAACTTTCGGGCCTTCAGGTAATCATGCATCTGTGCGCTGTTTTGTGGTGGTTTGTTCATGATTGGACCGATGGTAGGCCCGAAGCCACTAGCTCTCGCCGGTTGCTTCGGGGTAGGTTGGGTTAGGCAGCCAGCAGGTCATGCAGGCTGTGTTGGTGAGAGCGATCCACGAGTTCGCGCCAAGTCCAGCTTCCAAAGTGCTCGCCCTGTTCAGGGATATCCAGTTTCATCAGTGCGACCGGGTCACGACTAATCAGGTTGCGTGCTGCCCACAGCTTGCCGCCTGTCTCCAGCAGTGTTTTCGCGGCCTCATTCCATTGTCCTTCTAACACTGTGTTCGCCAGATGAGCCGCTTGGTTTTCGATCTTGGCGCGTTCTTTTTGTGCCTCCGTAATGTGCAGATCAATCGTCACCAGCTCTTGCTCCAGCGCGGTGATGATCAGTTGTTTGCGACGGTGATGCTCAGCCGCCGCCGTAAGGTTTTTTGCTGCCTTTTGAGCTTCCGCGTTAGCGGCTTTCTCGCCCTCCACATCGCCCCAGGCGACAGCCTGCGCATAAGCGGTGGCTGCGTACGTTTCAGCTTGTCGAGCCTTTGCCATGTCTTCCTGATCGCTCTGGCGGACCTGCTGCAACCGGGTCTCGATGCTGCTGCGCTTTTCGTTGAGTTCCATCTCGTCGGCTTTCCCGTTCGCCATATCGCTGAGATAGCCCGCAGCCAAGCTCTCACGGTTTGCCAATGTCTCAAGGCGATCTATTTTCTGGTTCAGTGCGCTGATCTCGAGATTTCGCGAGTCGATGCGTCTTTTGTGATCGTTGATTTCATCCTGGACGGCCCTTTGGCGGCCCTCCTGGATAACCTCGGGACATTCCAATGCCGCTTCAAAGGGCGCTAGATCGCGCCGAATGCTCTCCATTTCGAGGGTCAGTGTGTCGCGGCGTTCTTTCAGTTCTTGGATAGTGTTCATCTGTATTGCCTCTGGGTACTGCGGGTGATAGGGATGGTTGTCGAACGGCTGGCGAGGCTGGGAATGAGCCGGCGCTACCTCGATCAGCAGGCTCGCCGTCAGGCGGCCTTGGCCGCGCCTTCGTCCGTTCCTGGAACGGTCTTAACCACGTAGCAGCGCTGGGGCCCTAACCCGGGCAGGCGAATCAAGCTGTAGGCCTTGCCGTCACTACCCGGCTCAAGCACGCCGCATTGCAGCAGCTCCTTGTTCACCGCACTGATGTTCATGCCTTTGAAGATCTCGGCCCTCCAGGCTTCAGGCAGTACGTAATAGGTGTTGGTGGTGTGCAGGGCATCGCCCATGCCGTGCTCCATCGTCTTGCGAAAGCCCAGCCGATCAATCGTGCGTGGTCCGTGTTCATCGATCTTGGCGGCGGCAGATTCCCAACGGGTAAAGCGGCTTTCTCCAAAGCGCTCGATGACCTGTCTCAGTCGCGCCAAAATCGCATCGCCCTCGAAATTTCCGGCGCCGCCACGCTCGGCTAACCACGCATGCAGACACACACGTGCTGCGGTCGTGGCTGTGCCGTCCGGCCAACCGGTGACGCCGAAGGCGGTGGCCAACTCTCCGGCCGCTGCCGCAAGACCGAAACGAAGGGCGGCACGCTGGGCCTGACCACTGGCAGAGGCGGGCAGGTTCTGGTTGATGAACTGCTCCACCGTGCGACGAATGATCACCGACCATCTGAGCATTTCCCCTGGTGCGCACAGTGCGTGCATGAAGGCGGTGAGGGGTGTGCCGTAGTATTTGGCTACACGGGCCTTGAGCGCATCGGAGAGGGCGGCAGCGTCCTCAAAACCGTTCAGCACATCGAACATGCCTAGCCCTTGCTGGCATCTGCTGGTACCGCAAGCATGCGCACCTCCATGCCCGCTTTCAGCTCCTTGTTTGCATCCGCCATGTGCTGCGCCAATGTCTTCTCGCCGGTCGAGAGAAACAGCAAGCGCCACTCCTGCACCTGTCGGCCCGCTTGTCCTCGATCATTCACCCGGGCTTTACCCGTGCCATTGCCGAGCATGTACACCGTCTCGCCAATGATGCGCGGGTCACACATGCCGATTTCATGCAGCACCAGGAGGCCGTCTGAGTGTGCAGCGGCAATGGACTCCAAGGCGTTATCGGTCGAGCGCCACGAACGCACCAGACGCGGTCGGCCATAAACCGAGGCAGCAATTTGCAGGTGGGTGGTCTTTCCCCGGAACTGTCGCCGTGGCGATGGAAGCCGCCGGAATCATGCCCCAGCAGGTTCAGCGGAGGTTCTGCAAAGTCTGTTCGGGCAGAAGCAAAGCGTTGTCGCTTACAGCGCGGGAAGTTACAGGGCGATAGGCGAGGAATGGATCGCCAGAAACAAGAAAGCCCGCACAGGGCGGGCTTCTTGGGGTGTTTCGTAGCCTGTCTTAGACAGCCCGAAACCACTATATGGTGCACCCGGCGGGATTCGAACCCACGACCCCTGCCTTCGGAGGGCAGTACTCTATCCAGCTGAGCTACGGATGCTTTGCGGGCGCCATCATACCCATGTCGCCCTTGGGCGTCCATGCTGGTTTTTCCGCGTTGGCAGGTAGGAAAAAGCGCCGCGAAGGCCCTGCGCCGGTGACCGCTGATCACTGCGATGCAACCCGACCTCGCAACGCTGATCAAAAAGCACTGGCAAAGTCGGCGCTTTCGTTCTTTTTTTCGAACAGACTATTGCCCTGTACCCCCATTGATCCTAGGATTCGTTTGAGATTTCAAACGCTTTGTCTCCCGCGCGCTGTTCACTTTACCTCCGCGTGCTGGGGCTGATTTTCCTGACGGCAGCCCACAAGGCGCCTTTCTACAACTCTAATTCGCTCCGCGTGCGCGCGGTGCTGTTAAGGAAAGCCGACATGCAGCTCAAAGATACTCAGTTGTTCCGCCAACAAGCCTTTATCGACGGCGCTTGGGTGGATGCGGACAACGGTCAAACCATCAAGGTTAATAACCCTGCCACCGGCGAGATTCTCGGCACTGTGCCGAAGATGGGTGCTGCTGAAACGCGCCGTGCCATCGAGGCCGCTGACAAGGCGCTGCCGGCGTGGCGTGCGCTGACGGCCAAGGAGCGCGCGAATAAGCTGCGCCGTTGGTTCGAGCTGTTGATCGAAAACCAGGATGATCTCGGTCGCCTGATGACGCTTGAACAAGGCAAGCCGCTGGCCGAGGCCAAGGGTGAAATTGTTTACGCCGCGTCTTTTATCGAGTGGTTCGCTGAAGAGGCCAAGCGCATCTACGGTGATGTGATTCCTGGCCATCAGCCCGATAAGCGCCTGATTGTGATCAAGCAGCCGATTGGCGTGACGGCGGCGATTACGCCGTGGAACTTCCCGGCCGCGATGATCACGCGTAAAGCTGGCCCGGCGTTGGCTGCTGGTTGCACGATGGTTATCAAACCGGCTTCGCAAACCCCGTTCTCGGCCTTGGCTTTGGTAGAACTGGCGCACCGTGCCGGTATCCCGAAAGGTGTGCTGAGTGTGGTCACCGGCAGCGCCGGCGACATCGGTGGCGAGCTGACCAGCAACCCGATTGTGCGTAAGTTGTCGTTCACCGGCTCGACCGAAATCGGTCGTCAGTTGATGGCTGAATGCGCCAAGGACATCAAGAAAGTCTCGCTGGAATTGGGCGGCAACGCGCCGTTTATCGTGTTCGACGACGCGGACCTGGATAAGGCCGTTGAGGGCGCGATCATCTCCAAGTACCGCAACAACGGCCAGACCTGCGTTTGCGCGAACCGTCTGTATATTCAGGATTCGGTGTACGACGCGTTCGCTGAAAAACTCAAGGTGGCGGTGGCCAAACTCAAGATCGGCAACGGCTTGGAAGACGGCACCACCACGGGGCCGCTGATCGACGAAAAAGCCGTGGCCAAGGTGCAGGAACATATCGCTGATGCCCTGAGCAAAGGCGCCAAGCTGTTGGCCGGTGGCAAGGTGATGGAAGGCAATTTCTTCGAGCCGACCATTTTGGTGGACGTGCCGAAAAACGCTGCCGTGGCCAAGGAAGAGACCTTCGGGCCACTGGCGCCGTTGTTCCGTTTCAAAGACGAAGCCGACGTGATCGCGATGGCCAACGACACCGAGTTCGGCCTGGCGTCCTACTTCTATGCCCGCGACCTGGGCCGTGTGTTCCGTGTGGCGGAAGCCCTGGAATACGGCATGGTCGGCGTCAACACCGGGTTGATCTCCAACGAAGTGGCGCCGTTCGGCGGCATCAAGGCGTCAGGCCTTGGCCGTGAAGGCTCCAAGTACGGGATCGAGGATTACCTGGAAATCAAATACCTCTGCTTGAGTATCTAAGCTCGGCAAGGCATGGCTGCAAACGCAGAGGGCACGAGAGCGCTGACCCTTTGCGTGTTTCAAAACGTTATTCGTAGTGGCCGGGAAAGCTGTGGCAGTCGATCATCGCATGCTGCCGTAGTTGCCTCCCCGCCACGTATTCCTTGGACCACGCCACCCGATGAGTGGCGAATGAGGACTTTATGAGCAAGACCAACGCATCCCTGATGAAACGCCGCGAAGCCGCTGTACCGCGCGGTGTTGGCCAGATTCACCCGATCTTCGCTGAATCCGCGAAGAACGCCACCGTGACCGACGTTGAAGGTCGCGAGTTCATCGACTTCGCCGGCGGTATCGCCGTGCTGAACACCGGCCACGTGCACCCCAAAATCATCGCCGCCGTGACCGAGCAACTGAACAAGCTGACCCACACCTGCTTCCAGGTATTGGCCTACGAGCCGTACGTAGAAGTGTGCGAAAAGATCAATGCCAAGGTGCCAGGTGATTTCGTCAAGAAAACCCTGCTGGTCACCACCGGTTCCGAAGCGGTTGAAAACGCGGTGAAAATCGCCCGCGCTGCGACTGGCCGCGCCGGCGTGATCGCGTTTACCGGCGCTTACCATGGCCGCACCATGATGACCCTGGGCCTGACCGGTAAAGTGGTGCCTTATTCGGCGGGCATGGGCTTGATGCCGGGCGGCGTGTTCCGCGCGCTGTACCCGAACGAATTGCACGGCGTGAGCGTCGACGATGCGATCGCCAGCATCGAACGCATCTTCAAGAACGATGCCGAGCCGCGTGACATCGCCGCCATCATCATCGAGCCAGTGCAGGGCGAAGGCGGTTTTTACGTCGCGCCTAAAGCCTTCATGAAGCGCCTGCGTGAGCTGTGCGACGCGCACGGCATTCTGCTGATCGCCGACGAAGTGCAAACCGGCGCCGGCCGCACCGGTACGTTCTTCGCCATGGAACAGATGGGCGTTGCTGCCGACCTGACCACCTTCGCCAAATCCATCGCGGGCGGCTTCCCGCTGGCCGGTGTGTGCGGCAAGGCTGAATACATGGACGCCATCGCGCCAGGCGGCCTGGGCGGCACTTACGCCGGTAGCCCGATTGCGTGCGCGGCGGCTTTGGCGGTGATGGAAGTGTTCGAAGAAGAGCACTTGCTGGACCGCTGCAAAGCCGTCGGCGAGCGCTTGGTGACCGGCCTGAAAGCTATCCAGGCCAAGTACCCGGTGATCGGCGAAGTGCGTGCCTTGGGCGCGATGATCGCGCTGGAGCTGTTCGAAGATGGCGACAGCCACAAGCCGAACGCTGCTGCCGTGGCGGCTGTGGTCGCCAAGGCGCGCGACAAGGGCCTGATCCTGCTGTCTTGCGGCACTTACGGCAACGTGTTGCGTGTGTTGGTGCCGCTGACCTCGCCGGACGAGCAGTTGGACAAAGGTTTGGCGATCATTGAAGAGTGCTTCTCTGAGCTGTAAGCAGAGGCTGACTTGATCGACAGAAAAAACCCGCTTCGGCGGGTTTTTTTGTGCTTGGCGCTGCGCATTCTTGGCTGGTTGGTTGTGCGCAGGCAGCCTGATTGGTGTCTTTTGTGGGCGCGGGCTTGCTCGCGATGCGGGCACTTCGGAGCATCAGGCATACCGGGTTGAGGCCATCGCGAGCAAGCCCGCACACAGTTGACTGCATTTCAACAGTGACTCAACGAGTGAGCGCTTTAACTGGCTATTACGCGGTTTTTGCCTTGGCGCTTGGCCTCATACATGGCCGCATCCGCCCGAGCGAACAGCACGTCCAGCGTTGAGTCATCTTCGCGCAGGTTGGAGAGGCCTTGGCTGACGGTCACGGTAAACGCGCGGCCTTCATAGTTGAAACTCAGTGCCTGAATCTCCTTGCCCAGCCGCTCGGCCACTTGCAATGCCATTTCCGGCGGGCAACCGGGCAGCACGGCGGCGAACTCTTCGCCGCCAATGCGCCCGAACAGGTCGCCACGGCGCAATACGCCGCGACCGCTCTCGGCGATGCGCCGCAACACCTGGTCACCCTCCAGGTGGCCGTAGGTGTCGTTGACCTCTTTGAAGTCATCGATGTCCAGCAACAGGAAGGCCAGCGGCGCGCCTTGGGCGCAGGCGCTGTCGAACGCCTGGTTGGCGCATTCAAAAAAGTGCCTGCGGTTGCTGCTTTGGGTCAGCACGTCGGTGGTCGCCAGACGGTGCAGTTCCAGCTCCATCTGTTTCTTTTCGGTGATGTCTTCAGCCATGCCGACCACGATCACCGGCTCGCCGGGTTCGACCTGCTGGTTGATATAGCATTTGTCACTCAGCCAGCGAATCTGCCCGTCGGCGGTGATGATGCGGTACTCGCGGTCTTCCACGGCGCCTTGCTCCAGGACCCGGGCGAGGCTTTGTTCGGCGTAGTCGAGGTCTTCGGGATGAATGCTGTTGCGCCATTCGCGATGATCGCCCAGCAACATACCCGATGAACGGCCAAATACCCGTTCATAAGCCGGGCTGACATACAGCACGCGGCGGGTTTCCCAATCAATTGCCCATAGCACGGCGTTCACACTGACCAGCAGTGAACTGAGCAGTTGTTCGCGCTCGCTCAGCCGCTCGACTTCGCCCTGGGCGTGCATCAGCGCCAGCAGGGTAGCTGCCGCCGAACGGGGTGTTTCAGCCGTCGGGGTATCGGGCAGGTAGGGCTTTTCGTGAACCATCGGCACAACTCTCTCTGGGCGCGCCGCAGGATGGAGCAGCGGTCACTACAAGGGCCACCATGATGGCGAAGTGTTCATTGAGAGAGGGTAAATGCGGTGAAGTTCCGTGAATGGGGTGACTAAGAACTGACGTCAGAAAGTGGTGACAAAGCGAAATTTGAGCTTTGCAAGGGGGCTGGGGCGGTAGTTTATGCGGGGTTTTTTGATGAACGTGGGCGTTGGGTTTCAGGGGCGCTACGCGCCCCAACGCAGGCAAGCCCGCTCGCCACAGAAAGCCCATTCACCAAGGCAAGCCCGACCGTTCCATTCGGGCTGTGAATACCCGGTTATAACGCCGCGGGGCGCAGGGAGTAAGTCTTCAATTGGTGCGCAAAGTCGCGCAGCGATTGAATGCCGCTCGCCTCGGCCTCATGCACCCACTCCTTGATCGCGGCCAGCATATCGTGGCCGTTGGAGCTGGTTTTGAGCCAGATCTGTTGCAACGCCAGGCGCTTCTCGTAGATCACTTTCAGGGCGTGGCTGTGTTCCAGCAGGCTTTGGATGCGCAGGTGGTGGCGGTCATCCAGCAGGCTGGTTTCACGCGACAGCAGGCGCTTGGCACGGTGGAATTGGTGGCGCACCGAATGATCAACCTTCCCAAGCTCTTGCTTGACCAGTGGGCCGATAACCAACTTGCGGTACTGGGCCATGATCTGGAAGCGGTTGTTGAGGATCGCCATGGCGGTGTCCATGTCCAGGTGGCCCTTGCCCTCCACGCGGTGCGCGATAGGCGCTACGCGCTGCACTTTGGCCAGGCGCAGGAAGCTGAACACTTTGATCCACGCCCAACCGAGGTCGAACTCCCACTTTTTCACCGACAGCTTGGCCGAGTTGGGGTAGGTGTGGTGATTGTTGTGCAGTTCTTCGCCGCCGACGATGATGCCCCACGGCACGAGGTTGGTCGCCGCGTCACGGCATTCGAAGTTGCGATAGCCCACGGCGTGCCCAAGGCCGTTGATGACACCGGCGGCCCAGAAGGGGATCCACATCATCTGGATCGCCCAGATGGTGACGCCGATGGTGCCGAACAGCAGCAGGTCGATCACGCCCATGATCGCCACGCCCAGCAGCGGGTAGGGCGTGTAGACGTTGCGTTCGATCCAGTCGTCCGGGCAGTTCTTGCCGTAGATGCGCAAGGTCTCGGGGTTCTCCGCCTCGGTGCGATAAAGCTCGGCACCTTTGCGCAGTACCGTGGACAAACCTTTTATGACCGGGCTGTGCGGGTCATCGACGGTTTCGCATTTGGCGTGGTGTTTGCGGTGGATGGCGGTCCACTCGCGGGTGTTCTGCGCCGTGGTCAGCCACAGCCAGAAGCGGAAGAAGTGTTTCAGGCCGGCATTCAGCTCTAACGAGCGATGGGCTGAATATCGGTGCAGATAGACCGTGACCCCAATGATGGTCACGTGGGTCATCAACAACGTGACTGCAACCAGTTGCCAGGCTGACAGGTCAAGAAAACCGTTGTACCACATAGGCTGTATGGCCCTCTGATAAAGTAAAAAACAGCTCACGCATTATCACTAAGCCTACAAAGAAAACCAGCCGCTCTTTCAGATAGGAGTGACCGGATGTTTCTTATTCTATAATCCGCAGTCTTTGTAGGGCGATTTTGTTTTTTGGGTAAGGATTACTGACTATATGCTGTTTTCGTACCGAGGTGCCTTGGGAGTGGGGCTGGCATACCTGCTGGTTTCCATCGTGTGGCTTCAGCTCGGCAACCACTTATTGATCGAGTTTCTCGATGACCCACGGGATCTGGGGCTCTGGCGTGAGGTGCTCGGGTATGTGTGGGTGGCGCTCAGTGCGCTGGCCATCTACCTGATATGTGCGCGTTCTGCCCGCACCCATCAACTGCAGCAACCTCTTCAGGAAAACCGCGAGCGCTTGCGCCAAGCTGCCGCCGTGTTCGATTGCACCCGAGAAGGGGTGCTGGTCACCGACGCGCAGGGGCTGATCGTGCACGTCAACCGGGCTTTTATGGAGATAACCGGGTATAGCCGCGAAGACGTAATGGGCGAGCAACCGAGCCTGTTGAAATCCGGGCACCACCCGTCGAATTTTTATCAGCAGATGTTTCAGGCCCTGGAGCGCACAGGCGAATGGAGCGGTGAAATCTGGAACCGGCGCAAAAGCGGTGAAATTTATCCACAGTGGCAAACCATCCGCGTGATCCCGGATGACCAGGGCGATGTCAGTCATTACGTCGCGGTGTTTTCCGACATCAGCGCCATCAAGGATTCCCAGCACGAACTGGCGCACCTCGCCCACCACGACCCGCTGACCGACCTGCCCAACCGCCTGTTGTTCACCGACCGCGCCGAGCAGGCGTTGGCCTCGGCGCAAGTGCACAAGCGCGGCTGTGCCTTGCTGCTGCTGGACCTGGACCACTTCAAAATCATCAACGACAGCCTCGGCCATAACGTCGGCGACCAGTTGCTCAAAGCGGTGGGCGAGCGGCTTAAAGGCCTGTTCGGCCCCGGCGTGACCTTGGCGCGCCTCGGTGGGGATGAGTTCGCCGTACTGGCAGAAAGTTGTCCACAGGTGGTGCAGGCCGCCGCGTTGGCGCAACGCATGCTCGATGCCATGAAGCAGCCCTTTATATTTGACGGCCACCAGTTGTTTATCAGTGCCAGCCTCGGCATCAGCCTGTTCCCGAGTGATGCGCTGAGCGCCGAACAGTTGCTGCGTAATGCCGATTCCGCGCTGTTCAAGGCCAAGAGCGCCGGCCGCGAAAGCTACGCGCTGTATACCGAAGAGCTGACCGCGCATGCGCAGAATCGCGTCGAGGTGGCCAGCGAGTTGCGCCGCGCCCTCGATCAGCAAGAACTGCGCGTCTACTACCAACCGGTGCACGACCTGCGCGGTGGCCGCCTGATCGGCGTCGAAGCCCTGGTGCGCTGGGAGCACCCGGAGCGGGGCATGGTGCCGCCGGGCGACTTCATCCCCATCGCCGAACGTACCGGGCTGATTGCCGACATTGACGCCTGGGTCATGGGCCAGGCCTGCCGCCAGATGTGTGAATGGCTGGCGGGCGGCGCGCCGCTGAGCTTTATCGCGGTTAACGTCTCCAGCCGGTTGTTTGCCCGTCGCGAGTTGTACCAGCAAGTGGCTCAGGTACTGCACACCACCGGCCTGGACCCTGCGTTCCTTGAGCTTGAAGTGACTGAAAGCGCAGTGATGGACGACCCCGAAGTGGCCCTTGAACAGTTGCACCGCCTGCGCGAACTGGGCCTGCAACTGGCGATCGACGACTTTGGCACCGGTTATTCCTCGCTGCTGCGCCTCAAGCGCCTGCCGGTGCAAAAGCTCAAGATCGACCAGGGTTTTGTTGCCGGGTTGCCGTGGGATGAAGACGACGCGGCGATTGTGCGCGTGGTCATTGCCTTGGCGAAAAGCATGGGCATGCAGGTGCACGCCGAAGGCATCGAGCAAGTCGAGCAGGCGCGGTTTCTGTTGGATCAGGAATGCGATATGGGCCAAGGGTATTGGTTCGGGCGCCCAATGCCGGCGCATCAGATTGATTGGTCACGTGCGCCAGCCATCCGATAGGCAACACCGGGCCAATGTGGGAGAGGGCTTGCTCCCGCATTGGAGCTACTCCAGCGTTACTGTTGGCGCTGCCGGCAAAAATCCCCTCGCAACCCCACGGCCCGCCAGAAAATTCTTTCTGGTTATATAAACATTCTTAAATAGTATTTTTAAGAATATCCGCGCTTATCTACTATCGCCCTACGCCGCAAGCAGTGCCGCCACTGCGAGGCACTATTCATTTCAGGAGCGAGACCATGAGCGCATCTCTACGTAGCGTCGACGGCCAGGACGAAGCAGCCATTTTGCGTGAGATCCAGAGCGCCTTGCGCGACCTGCGGTTTGGCGCGGTGGAAATCACTGTGCACAACGCCCAGGTCGTACAAATCGAACGCAAAGAAAAATTCCGTTTGCAGAACCCCGGCAACAAACCGGCTTAAGCGACACCGGCGATTCGCATGCCAGACCCGCAACTATAAGAAAAAGCCAACACCCCAGAATTTCAGGAGCCTTCTATGTCGTCGATTCGCCGTTACGCCCTGGCCGCACTGGCCAGTGCTGTGTTTGCAGGTTCCGCTGTTGCCAAGGACTACGAGTTGCTTAACGTCTCGTACGACCCTACCCGTGAGCTGTACCAGGACTACAACGCTGAGTTCACCAATTTCTGGAAACAGTCCCACCCCGGTGACAACGTCAAGATCCAGCAATCTCACGGTGGTTCGGGCAAGCAAGGCCGGGCAGTCATCGACGGCCTGCGCGCTGACGTGGTGACGTTGGCCCTGGCCGGTGACATCGACGAAATCGCCAAGTTGGGCAAAACCCTGCCGGAAAACTGGCAAACCCGCCTGCCGGATGCGAGCACCCCGTACACCTCGACCATCGTGTTCCTGGTGCGCAAGGGCAACCCTAAAGGCATCAAGGATTGGGGCGACCTGATCAAAAAAGACGTGTCGGTGATCACCCCGAACCCGAAAACCTCCGGCGGCGCCCGCTGGAACTTCCTCGCCGCCTGGGCCTACGGCCTGAAAGCCGGTGGCAGCGAAGCCAAGGCGCAGGAATACGTTCAAGCGCTGTTCAAGCACGTGCCGATCCTCGACACCGGCGCTCGCGGTTCGACCATCACCTTCGTCAACAACGGTCAGGGTGACGTGTTGCTGGCGTGGGAGAACGAAGCGTTCCTGGCGCTGAAAGAAGACGGCGGCGCCGACAAGTTCGACATCGTGGTGCCTTCGCTGTCGATCCTCGCGGAGCCGCCGGTGGCCGTGGTCGACAAGAACGCCGAGAAAAAGGGCAACACCGAGATCGCGACCGAATACCTCAAACACCTGTACAGCCCGGCTGGCCAAGAGATTGCGGCGAAGAACTTCTACCGCCCACGCGATGCAGCATTGGCCGCCAAATACGCCCAACAGTTCCCGAAACTGGACCTGGTGACTATCGACAAAGACTTCGGCGGCTGGAAAACTGCCCAACCGAAATTCTTCAATGACGGTGGCGTGTTCGACCAGATCTACACGGCGCAGTAAGCAACACTACTGGCAGGAGCAAGTTTTCTGTGTGACGCACTCATTGTGGCGAGGGGGCTTGCTCCCGTTGTAGTGCGAAGCGCTCCCAAACCGGTATCCGAGATGCGCCTGATGCATCTGGGTCGCCTGGTTTTGGGGCCGCTTCGCAACCCAACGGGAGCAAGCCCCCTCGCCACAGTGAGCTAACCTTTGCAGGTGCGGCGCGCTCTTACAGTGGTCTCTACCCCGTTAACCAAGGACTCTTATGTCGCGTCGTATTTCCCCCGTCATACCCGGCTTCGGGCTGACGCTGGGCTACACCGTCGTGTACCTCAGCCTGATTGTGCTCATCCCGCTGGCGGCGATGTTTGTACACGCCGCCCAACTCACTTGGGATCAGTTCTGGAACATCATCTCGGCACCGCGCGTGCTTGCCGCGTTGAAACTGAGTTTCAGCACCGCGCTTTACGCGGCGCTGATCAACGGCGTTATCGGTACGCTGCTGGCGTGGGTGCTGGTGCGCTACACCTTCCCCGGCCGCAAGATCATCGATGCGATGATTGACCTGCCGTTCGCCCTGCCCACCGCTGTCGCCGGTATCGCACTGACGGCGCTGTACACGCCCAACGGCCTGGTTGGCCAATTCGCCGCAGACCTCGGCTTCAAAATCGCCTACACGCCGCTGGGCATCACCCTGGCACTGACCTTCGTCACGCTGCCGTTTGTGGTGCGCACGGTGCAGCCGGTACTCGCTGACATCCCCCGCGAAATCGAAGAAGCCGCCGCCTGCCTGGGCGCCAAGCCATTGCAGGTGTTCCGCTACATCCTCGTGCCCGCGTTGTTGCCCGCCTGGCTGACCGGTTTCGCGCTGGCGTTTGCGCGTGGCGTCGGTGAGTACGGTTCGGTGATTTTCATTGCTGGCAACATGCCGATGAAAACCGAGATTTTGCCGTTGCTGATCATGGTCAAGCTCGACCAATACGACTACCGCGGTGCCACCTCCATTGGCGTGCTGATGCTGGTGGTTTCCTTTGTTTTGCTGCTGCTGATCAACTTGTTGCAGCGGCGCATCGAACGTCCATAAGGAGGCGCGGAACATGTCCCAATCGTCTATTTCCGCCGCGTCCTCGGCCAACGCTGCCCGCCGTGGCAGTGCAGTGTCGCGCCGCATCCTGATCGGCCTTGGCTGGCTGGTGTTCTTCCTGTTTTTGCTGCTGCCGCTGTTTATCGTGGTGTCCCAAGGCTTGAAGAATGGCCTCGGCGCGTTCTTCACCGCGATCCTGGAGCCCGACGCGCTGTCGGCCCTCAAGCTCACGGTGATCGCCGTGGCGATTTCGGTGCCGCTTAACGTGGTATTCGGCGTCAGCGCCGCCTGGTGCGTCAGCAAGTACTCGTTCCGTGGCAAGAGCATTTTGGTGACGCTGATCGACCTGCCGTTTTCGGTATCACCGGTGATCGCGGGCCTGGTCTACGTGCTGATGTTCGGTGCGCAGGGCTTCTTTGGCCCGTGGCTGCAAGAGCATGACATTCAGATCGTGTTTGCGTTGCCGGGCATCGTGCTGGCGACCATTTTCGTCACCGTGCCGTTCGTGGCGCGTGAACTGATCCCGCTGATGCAAGAGCAGGGCACCCAGGAAGAAGAGGCCGCGCGGCTGCTGGGCGCGAATGGCTGGCAGATGTTCTGGTACGTAACCGTGCCGAACATCAAGTGGGGTTTGATCTATGGCGTGGTGCTGTGTACGGCACGCGCATGGGTGAGTTCGGCGCGGTGTCGGTGGTCTCCGGGCATATTCGCGGCGTGACCAACACGCTGCCGCTGCACGTCGAGATCCTCTACAACGAATACAACCATGTCGCCGCGTTTGCTGTCGCGAGCCTGTTGCTGATCCTGGCGCTCTTCATCCTGCTGCTCAAGCAGTGGAGCGAGAACCGTATCAACCGCCTGCGCAAAAGCGCCGGTGAGGAATAAGTCATGTCGATCGAAGTCCGTAATGTCAGCAAGAATTTCAACGCCTTCAAGGCCCTGAACAGCATCAATCTGGACATCCAGAGTGGCGAGCTGGTGGCGTTGCTCGGCCCGTCCGGCTGCGGCAAAACCACCTTGCTGCGCATCATTGCCGGCCTGGAAACCCCGGATGACGGCAGCATCGTGTTCCATGGTGAAGACGTGTCCGGCCATGACGTGCGTGATCGCAACGTCGGTTTCGTGTTCCAGCACTACGCGCTGTTCCGCCACATGACCGTGTTCGACAACGTGGCTTTCGGCTTGCGCATGAAGCCGAAAAACCAGCGCCCGAGCGAAAGCCAAATCGCGGTAAAAGTCCACGAATTGCTGAACATGGTGCAGCTCGACTGGTTGTCTGATCGCTACCCGGAGCAGCTTTCCGGTGGTCAGCGCCAGCGTATCGCCCTGGCCCGCGCGCTGGCGGTAGAGCCCAAAGTACTGCTGCTGGATGAGCCGTTCGGCGCGCTGGATGCCAAGGTGCGTAAAGAGCTGCGCCGCTGGCTGGCGCGCCTGCACGAAGACATCAACCTGACCTCGGTATTCGTGACCCACGACCAGGAAGAGGCCATGGAGGTGGCCGACCGTATCGTGGTGATGAACAAGGGCGTGATCGAGCAAATCGGTTCACCGGGCGACGTCTATGAAAACCCGGCCAGCGACTTTGTGTACCACTTCCTCGGTGACTCCAACCGCCTGCATTTGGGCGAAGACCAGCACGTATTGTTCCGCCCTCACGAAGTGTCGCTGTCGCGCCATGAGCTGGAGGACCACCACGCGGCCGAAGTGCGCGACATTCGCCCGCTGGGCGCCACGACCCGCGTGACCTTGAAGGTCGAAGGCCAGAGTGAGCTGATCGAAGCCGAAGTGGTGAAAGACCACGACAGCCTGACCGGCCTGGCGCGCGGTGAAACGCTCTTCTTCAAACCCAAGGTGTGGCAAAAAGCCTGAACCCACTGCACAACCTGCGTGGGAATGGGCTTTTGTGGGAGGGGTTTGCCCCCTCCCACATTTCAGACCGGTTTAGCCCTTGGATCATGGCGCGTTACCGGCCCGGAACGGGCTTCGATCTGCTGCTTCAGGCCCTGCCGCAATCCCAGCAAAAATGCCAATTCTGCCACCACAAACAACGGCCCGACGATCAGCCCCGACACGTCATCTATAAACGCAGGCTTCTTGCCCTCGTAATAGTGGCCGACAAACTGAATCACCCAGCCCACCACAAACAGGCCGATGCCGCTGCTGAGCCACACCAGCGTGCTGTGCGCTGCCAGTACATGCCCGACCCACACCGACAACCCCATCAACAGCGTCATCAGCACGCCGAGCGCGCGTTCCAGGCGCAGGTAAAACCACGCCGAACACAGCGCCACAATCACCGCCGGCGACAGCCATAACCCGCCCAGCGGCCATTCGGGGCGTGACAGCAGCACAGCTACGGCGACCACAATCAGCGGGATGCCGATAAAGTGGCTGGCGATGTTGCGTGGGTCGCGGTGGTACGCGGCGTATTGACTGAGGTGGTCGACGAGGCTTTTCATTGTTGTTCCTCCTGTAGGATGCTTGATCATGCCCTGCCAGCCTGCGCCTGACTGTCAGGTGGGCGACAATCTTCGGAGTGCTCATGATTGCGGCTAAATGGTACGCCCAACTGGCCAGCGGGCATTGGTTCAGCCACTTGCCTGCCGAGCTTCAGGATAGTCTGTTGGCTGCGGCGCGCCTGCACGTGCTGACGGCGGGGCAGGCGCTGTTCAAGCGTGGCGATTGCCCGTGCGGGGTGTACGCGGTATTGCAGGGCACCGTGCGTATCAGCGCGGTCAGCGCACAGGGCAAGGAAGCGGTGTTGAGCCTGGTTGAGCCGCCTCACTGGTTCGGTGAAATCTGCCTGTTCGACGGTTTGCCGCGTACCCACGACGCAATGGCCGTCGGCCCTTGCATGCTGTTGCAGGTGCCGCAGCCTGCGCTGCTCAAAATACTCGACAACCGCCCGGTCTATTGGCGGGACATGGCCTTGCTGATGAGCCACAAGTTGCGCCTGTCGTTGATCAACATCGAGCAGATGAGCCTGATGCCTGCAGCCCAGCGGCTGGCCCACCGGTTGTTGATGATCGCCGAAGGCTACGGCGAAACAACCTCGGCGCGGCGCGTGTTGCAACTGCCCCAGGAAGACCTGGCCGCGATGCTCAGCGTGTCGCGCCAAACCACCAATGCCTTGCTCAAAGCGTTGCAGCAGCAGGGCATTGTCGACTTGAGTTATGGCGCAATCGAAGTGCTCGATTTACCGCGCCTGCGCGCTGCCGCAGGCGCCGCTTGAACTAGGAACCGCGATAGGTCGAGAAGCCGTAAGGGCTCAGCAGCAGCGGGATGTGGTAATGCTGGTCGGCCTGTTTGACCTGAAAAATCACCGGCACTTCTGGAAAGAACGTTTCGCGGTTGGCCTTCTTGTAGTAATCGCCGGTCTTGAACACCACGCGATACTCACCGGGGCTCATGCTGCGGTCGGCCGGGAACAGTTCGGCGATGCGCCCCTGTTGGTTGGTCACACCTTGGGACAGTGGCTGCCATTGGTCGCCCACCTGTTGTTCCAGGGTAACGCTGACACCGGCAGACGGCAGGCCATTCTCCAGGTTCAACACGTGCACGCTCAGCGGGTTGCCGGCGGCCATGGCCAGGTTGCACAGGCCGCTCAGGCTGAGGGCGGCAAGGGTCATGCTTAGCGTTTTCATCGAAGTCTCCATTAACGGGGGATCAAAGGGTGATTTTCAGGCCGATTTGCTCGGCGGCCTGCACCGCGCACGCCTCGTCCTGCGCCGCGCCGCCGGCACCGGCGATGCCCAGGGCGCCGACCAGTTCTGCGCCTGCAAATAACGGCACGCCACCACCGAGCAACAGCAAGTGGGGCAAGCTGTTAAGGTTGGTTGCCTCGGGGTTATTGCGGGCGCGCTCGGCGAACAAGCGGGTTGCGGTTTTTGTCGACAGCGCCGTGTACGCCTTGCGCTGGCTGGCGTCGCTGTTGTGAGGGCCGACGCCATCGGCCCGCAGGCTCAGCAACAGGTTGCCGCCACGGTCGAGTACGGTCAGCGCCGCGGTGCAATGGGCCAGGCCGGCATCGGCGAGTTGTTGCGCGGTGTGCAAATTCAAGTCGGCGTGGCGCGGCAATTGCGGCGCCGCCAGCGCGACGCTGCTGAGGCCAAGGCTCAGGCATAAAGCAATGCGAAACATGGTGGAACCTCCAGAAAGCAGGCGGCCACGTTAGCCAGTGAACGGCGTCAAAAGCCGAACAATTCAATGACAGGTTTGTAATCAAACCAAGAGGTAGGGCATGCAGGTGTTGTTAGTGGAAGACCAGCCGCAACTGGCGCGGCGCATGGCTCAGGGTTTGAGCGAGGCGGGCTTTGCGGTAGAAGTGGCGGCCAATGGCATGGCGGCGCTACGGTTTGTTGAAAGCAACGAGTACGACCTGGTGATTCTGGATGTGATGTTGCCGGGCCTGAATGCCTGGAAGTTGCAGCAGGCGATTCGATTGAAGGGCGACACGCCGCTGTTGTTTTTGACCACGCCGGACGGGATTGAAGACCGGTTGCGTGGGCTGGAATTGCATGAAGATGATTATTTGCTCAAGCCATTTGAGGACAAGGTATTGGTGGCGCGCGTGAGGAAGCTTTTGCGCCGCGATCGCGGGCGCTGATTACGGTTGTAGTGCCTGAGCCACCGCTATCGGGAGCAAGCCCCCTCCCACCTTTGAAATATATCCACAGGTCAAAAATGTGGGAGGGCCGATGCGACGATTCGACTTGGTCCCGATGAGGTCCTTACTGCTACCGCGACCCATCCCGAAACTGCCCGGGCGTCATCCCGGTCCAGCGCTTGAACGCCCGGTTAAAGCTGCTGGTATCGGCGAACCCGAGCAAATGGCTGATCTCGGCCAATGAACATTGCGGGTCGCGCAGGTGCAACAGCGCCAAATTTTCCCGGCACTCATTGAGCAAGGCATCAAACCGGCAGCCCTCATCCGCCAGATGCCGCTGCAAACTGCGCAGGCTCAAATGCAACGCCTGGGCGATCCGCTCGGCACTCGGTTCACCGTCCGGCAATTGCGCTTCAATGGCTGCGCGCACCTTGCGCTCCCAGGTCAGCGGTTGCAGTTGGGCGAGGGTGCGCTTGAGCACGGTCTCGTTGTGTTCGGCCAACTCCGGGTTGGCGTCATCCAGATGGCTGTCGAAGTCGTGTGCGGCAAACTCCAGGCGGTCTTCTTCAGCGCCAAAGAATACCGGCGCGCGAAATACCGTGTGCCACGGCGTCGGATCATTAGGCTTTGGACGCCGCAAATACACCGCCAGCGGTGCATAGGCCCGGCCCAAACGGTTGCGACAGGTGCGCACATAGATCGCCGCAAACGCATCAATTGCTTCCAGCGCCGGTGCCGGGCTGCCCTGCGGTTGCAGCAAGCGAAAGAGGTAACGCTCGCCCTCCCGGCTCAGCTCCAGCGCCAGCGCATCGCTGACCACCTGGTGATAACGCACGATGCGCTCGAACACCTCGCGCAAACTGCCGCTGGCCACCAGCGCATAACCCAACGCATGAAAGGTGGTGGGGCTGACAAACCGCGACACCCGCAGGCCGATCGCCGGGTCGCCGCTGGCCTGCACCGCCAGTTCCCACAGGCGCGTGGTCGCCGACAGCGGGTAGCGCGCGTTGGGGTCGTCCATCTGCTGCGGGTCGAGCCCGGCCTGTGCGCACAGCGCGGCGCTGTCGAGGCCCAAGGCATCAAGCTGCTTGCGCAGGGCGCGGGTCCAACTGGCGAGTGAGGTGGGTTCGGTCATGGCGATTGGCGCTTGCGGTCAACAGGTTGGCGTGTGGGGCTGATGCCCTGGCGCACCGCTTGGGCCAGGATGCATCCATCACTGCACAAGAGGATGGGAGCATGGACGGTACTTCTGCAAGTCCCCAACAGATGAACGCACACCAGCGTGCGGCGCGCATTCGCGAAGTGGTGCTCGCCGAAGGCGTGAGATTGCGCCAGCAACACCCGTGGTTGCTGCATCAGGACGCGCTGGGCGCGGGCATCCTGGCGTTTGCGCTGCTCGGCATGCTCGGCTCGGCGGCGCTCTACATAACCGGTTATATGGCCTGGTGGGTGTGCCTGCTGCTGAACGCTTTTCTTGCCTCACTGACGCACGAACTGGAACACGACCTGATCCACAGTATGTATTTTCGCAAACAGCGCCTGCCGCACAACCTGATGATGGGCCTGGTGTGGCTGGCGCGGCCGAGCACGATCAACCCGTGGGTACGCAGGCACCTGCACCTTAATCACCACAAATTTTCCGGCACCGAAGCCGATATGGAAGAGCGCGCCATCACCAACGGTGAACCCTGGGGTTTTGCGCGGTTGCTGATGGTCGGCGACAACGTGATGTCGGCGTTCATCCGTGTGCTGCGTGCCAAGACATGGGGCCACAAATTCAAGATCCTCAAGCGCGCGCTGCGGGTGTACGCACCGCTGGCGTTGCTGCATTGGGGCGCGTGGTATGTGTTCCTGGGCTTTCACGCGGCGCAGGGTATTGCGATGCTTATGGGCACGCCCATCGACTGGTCGGCCGGCACGTTACAGGTCATGCAGGTGATCGATATCGCCGCGGTGGTGATCATCGGCCCCAACGTGCTGCGCACTTTTTGCCTGCACTTTGTCAGCTCCAACATGCACTACTACGGTGATGTGGAGTTGGGCAATGTGATCCAGCAAACCCAAGTATTGAACCCCTGGTGGATGTGGCCGTTGCAAGCGTTTTGCTTCAACTTCGGCAGCACCCACGGCATCCATCACTTCGTGGTCAAAGAGCCGTTTTACATCCGCCAGATGACCGCCAGGGTGGCGCATAAAGTCATGGCCGAGATGGGCGTGCGCTTCAATGATTTCGGCACCTTTGCGCGAGCCAATCGGCTGCAGCCGCAGGTGTAGGTGCCGCTTTTGTGGCGAGCGGGCTTATGGTGGCGAGCGGGCTTGCTCGCGTTGCGCTGCGTAGCAGCCCCTGTCATGAACAATGCATGACTTCAGGCACTCTTCAGCGCCTGGTTTTCCACCGCCAGCAGGCTCTCGATCAACGCCTTCGCCGCAGCCGACAGGCGATCCCCCGCCCGGCTGATCACCCCGCAGCGGTTGTTCAAACTGTCCAGTGCAGGCGGCAGATTGCGCCAATGCAACACGCGCAACTCGCCGCTGCCGAACGCCTGGGCAAAGGCCTCTTCGGACCCCAGCCCGATAGCGTTCGACTGCTGCACCACGGTAGCCAGCGCAGCAAACAGCTCAAGCTCGACAGCCGGCGCAAAGTCGATGCGCCCGCTGAGGTTGGCGAGTATTTTTCGAATGCCGGGTGCGATCAACGGGGTTGCCAGCGGGTAGTCGAACAAGTCGTTGGTGGACAGGCTGTCCTTGGCCAGCAGCGGGTGCCCGTCGCGGCAGAAAAATACCGTGCGGCGGGGCGTCAAGGCTTGGGTCTGGAAATTCGGATCAGCTTCGAAGTGACGCACATCGGCGATAAAAAACTCGATCTCTTCACGGTTCAGGCTGCGGCCGAGTCTTTCCCAGTTATCGACCTGCAAGCGGCTGCGTACCTTGGGGTAGGCGGTCACAAATCGCGCGATTGCCTGTGGCACCAAGTGCACTGCCGCCACCGCATCGCTGCCAAAACGCACCTCGCCCGCGTCAAGTTTGGTCATGCGCGTAACTTCATGGCTCAACAATGCCGCACCTTGCACAAGGCTCAACGCGTGCTGCAGCACCACCTGGCCTTCCGGTGTCGGGCGCAGGTCTTTATTGGCGCGGTCAACCAGCACGCAGCCCAGCTCCTGCTCCAGCCCCTGAATGCTGCGGCTGAACGCCGGCTGAGTGATGCCCATGGCATCTGCGGCGCGCACAAAACTGCGATGCTCGTTGAGCGCGATGAGGTAGCGCAGTTGGCGAAGGTCCATGGTGTGCCCGGCGTCCTTTAAAGAACCGGGATTTTAAGGTCAGCGCTTATTCCGTCAACAATGCTTTGTTGTTTTTTATAGATCTTAAATGCATATATATAGAGCGACCGAACCGAAAGTCCGGCCACGCCTGCCATCAACCCGCCCTGCCGCGCGCTTACTTCAACTTATAGGCCTCTGCCCAGCCATTTGGCCTGCTTCCCAAATTACCGTAGTTTTCTATTCGGCCATTCAGCACGGTGAAAACATGGTCGTTTTGAGCCATGACGCCAGGTGTGCCATTGGCCAGTTCCTTTGCGCTGGTGCGCTGCACATAGTTTCTCAAGCCCAGGCGCTGCAGCCCTTCCTGGGTGTGTTCCCACGTGTCGAGGGTCTTCACGGCTGCGGCAAAACTGCGCGACGCAGTGCCATCGTTGTTTTCCATCTGTGCCCGTTTGGCACTGACCGCGTACATGAAGTTGGCATCGTTAAGCATCTTCTGGTTGCTGCCTTTAAACCCTGAGTGGGCAGCTGCGTATTTAAGCTCAGCAGTGGTCACATGAAAGGTTTTGTTAGGCGCGTCTCTCATCTTGACGTCCACACCGTCTTTAGTTTGTTCGACCGACGCGTAGACCTCTTTCGGGCCGCCGAATCGTTGCATTGCCGCCTTGATGCCCGCGACGGTCACGCAATTCATGCTGCCTCGCTTCTGCGAGAATCCATTTATCAGCGCATCTGGCGTATAGGGCTTTCCGGGTTTTGGCGCGTTGTCTGGTAGGTCTTTGGGTGTGGGTGTGGGTGTGGGTTTGGCGTCTGGCGGCGTCTTCTTTTCATCCAACCCAGCCAACAGCGTTTCGATGGCGGTCACCATCGAGCGCACTAAGCTCAGCAGCTCCTGCAGGGGCTGCTTGCCGTCGGTGGTGTCAGCTTTGGCCGTTGTTGAACTGGAGGCGGGGCTCTTTGAATTAGCTGGGCCAAAGCTAATCGACTGAGGCCCTTTCGTAGGGCGTGGCGCGCGGCGCGCGGGCGGTTGCGTGTCGGCCGGTGCGCTACTGGGCGGGTGGCCGTTGAAGGTGTTTATGATCAGGGAGTAGATATTCATGGGCTCTCCAGTCCAGTGCGCTCCGCCAATGCAGGAGCAGCCAGGCGTATTAGCGACTATGTGCCGACGTGCAAGCGGCCCGCCGTATCAACCCTTGGTGGTTCCTGACGGTTTGGGGTTCCAGTAATGAGAGTGGGAAACGCGGACTTGGGCAGGCTGCCGGTTCTGACGTTTGAGCCGCCAATCGGCCGAAAAACCATGCTTTCCATGAATATTTTGTATGCCTCAAAGGCATCGACATTCAGCGTTTGCTCGCTAAGCCACGTAGTGCGGGGCTTTGACGTTTCAGAATATTTCGCTTATTCGATCAGGGCATATATATAACTTTAAAGGTTACTTTAAGAGATAAGCGTCTAGCCCCGATGATTCAGCCCTCGACGGCCTACCAGGCAGGCCTGTCGGTTTTTTTGTTTCAAAACCGTAGGGAGTGAATCAATGGGCAATGTCCAGACCGCCGCCAGTGCACCCGAGGCGCAGTGGCGCCAGGCACCGGGTGGTGAGTTGGTCGACCTTGGCCGGCAGCACCGCACGCCATTGGGGCAACTGCGGTTGCAGAAAACCCCGAAGCGCTTTTCGAGTCGCCGTGAAGGGATTCTGTTGGCGTTGCTGGTGTTGGCCCTGCACGGTGCGGTGATTTATTGGGTGAGCCAGAAACCGACGCCGGTGCTGCCGATTGTGCCGCCGGAAATTCCGCCGATGACTATCGAATTTTCCCGGCCGGCGCCGCCGGTGGTTGAACCGCCACCGCCTGTACCGCCGCCACCGCCACCAGTGGTCGAGCCACCGCCGCCGGTGGTGGATGAATTGGCCGCCAAACCGGCACCGCCAAAACCGATTCCAAAACCGAAACCCAAGCCGGTACCGAAGCCCGAGCCCAAGCCCGCACCGAAACCGGTCGAGCAACCGCCTGCGCCTCCAACGCCTGCACCGCTGGCGCCTGCGCCAGTAGCGCCGCCTGCGCCGGCGCCGGTGACTCCCGCGTCGGCCAACGCCGCGTACTTGAAGAACCCGGCGCCCGAATACCCTTCGCTGGCTCAGCGGCGCGGTTGGGAAGGCACGGTGTTGCTGCGCGTGCACGTACTGGCCAACGGCAAGCCGGGTGAGATCCAGATCCAAAAGAGCAGTGGTCGCCAGCAACTCGACGACGCCGCACTGACCGCCGTGAAGCGTTGGAGCTTCGTGCCGGCCAAGCAGGGCGATGTAGCTCAGGACGGCTGGGTCAGCGTACCGATCGACTTCAAGATTCACTAACTATTCGGCAGCGGTGTGTTGTGCACGCCGCGACCTGCACAGAGGGAAAACATCATGGCATTAGCATCTCCACTTGAATCCATCGAAAGCGCGGTGATCTGGCTGCTGGTGGTCTTTTCGGTCGCGACCTGGGGCTTTGCCCTGCTCAAAGGCCTGCAGTTCGGTCGCCTCAAGGCGCAGGATCGAAAATTCCATAAACAGTTCTGGGCGGCGTCCAGCCTCGACGCGGCCGCCGAACTCGCCGAAACCCAGCCCGGCGCCGCCGCCCGTGTTGCACAGGCCGGATATGCCGCGATTCAGGTCGGCGATGCGCCGCACGCGGCAGACCTGAGCCAGGCGATTAACCATCAGGACCGCCTCGAACGCGCCTTGCGCCAACAGATCGTGCGTGAACGCCGCTCCCTCGAAACCGGCCTGGCCGTGGTCGCCAGTATCGGCAGCACCTCGCCGTTTATCGGCCTGTTCGGCACCGTGTGGGGCATCATGGAAGCGCTCAAGGGCATCAGTGCCGCCGGTTCCGCCAGCCTCGAAACCGTGGCCGGGCCGATTGGCGCAGCGCTGGTCGCGACCGGCGTGGGTATCGCCGTCGCGGTGCCGGCGGTGCTGGTCTACAACTACTTTTTACGCCGCCTGAAGCTGACCGCTGCTGACCTGGATGACTTTGCCCACGACTTCTACAGCCTCGCGCAGAAGAATGCGTTCCGCGTACTGCTGCATCCGGCGTTGACCAAAACAGCGGCGGCCAGCCCGCAGAAAGTCAAGGAGGCGTCTTGAGATGGCCTTCTCCACGCAAGACAGTGATGAGGTACTGAGCGAGATCAACGTTACGCCGCTGGTCGACGTGATGCTGGTGCTGCTGGTGGTGTTTATCGTCACCGCGCCGCTTTTGACCAACTCGATTCCGATCAACCTGCCCAAGACCGAGGCCGTGGCACCGGTCGAGCAGAAAGACCCGCTGGTGGTGAGTATCGACGGCGCCGGCAAGCTGTTCATCAACAAGGATGAAATTCAGCCGGGTTTGCTCGAGTTCAACCTGCAAGCGGCCAAGGCCAAAGACCCCGAAGTGCGGGTGCAACTGCAGGCCGATGATGGTGTGAATTACGGCGAAGTGGCGCGAGCCATGGCGTCTATTGAACGCGCGGGTATCACCAAGCTGTCGGTGATTACTGCACGATAGTTTCAAAAGCCTCGACAATTTTAGGGCCGTCTCCTTGGCAGGGTGCGGCCTTTTTTTTGTTTGTATTTTAATGCATGTATCCAGATGTTGTGATTGTAAGATGTTTATATATTTTTGGATATTTCGTTGCGTGCAATTCGCGGCGATCTGATTATTCTGGTCGGCACACGGAGAAGTTCTATTAAAGGATAAATGGACATGGCTATACGCTTTCCTATTCAGGTAATACGCGAATTTGTTAACCCACCGGCACACGTGCCCGCTGTTGAAGAAACAAAAATCGTCGCCCCTTTGCCGCCTGGTAGATCAGGCCCCGCGCACCCACTCGCTCATGCGCGGTCAAGTTATGCCGAAAACGCCAATCAAAACAGTCCTCCACAAAACACTGAATCAGCTGATGGCACCAGAGGCCAGGGCGCAGGACGTTTCGCACTCAAGCACAATGCCAATATCGATAACTATATACATCAGCACTTGGCCGATTTTGCTTCTCCAGAAAAAGCAATTGCAAACATGCTTGCGGAGAAAATAAAGCAGCGCTGGGGGCTCGACGTTGACCCGGATAAAACCTATCTGGTTACTTTCAAAAACAATGGTGACACCGAGAAGGATGTTGTAGAAAAAATTACGCTGACGCAGGCAGCGTTGAAAAACAGACAGGACGTGCCCATTGAAGACGATGAAGGGTGGTTTCGAAAAACCGCTCAGTATTTTTCACCGTTGATGTATGGCTATAACCAAATAGACCACTGGGTGAAGGCCGCGAACACTCGACAAGCTATTTATCAAGTGCCCAAGCCGCCCGCGTCATCTCCTTATACGTCGGCTACTAAAGTCGCTATACCCGTCGATGCGTTCAAAACACTGGTATGGGATACGGACAGGACCCAGCTTTATAAAAACAGGCTTGACGGGTTTTGGGAAAAACACACGGCTACCTATGATTCACTGAGTAAAATTTCCTTTGTTAAAGCTATCAATCTACAACGTCTGGAAGGGACGCTTGGGCCTATCGAGGCGAAACTCGCCCAGCGAGCCCTGGGCGCTGCTGCACAGAAGGAATGGTCCGAGCTAACGGTTCAGGACTTTACCAACCCCGCCGTCAAAGACCCGGATCTGCACATCGGTTTACTGAGCATCTACGGCTCGCAGTCTGCGGACTTGATGTGCGTGACGGATAAGAAAACCCAACTGACATTGCTCTATATTCCAGGTAACTCCTCGCCGATACATCGTTTCGACAATCCAGAGCAAATGAAGACGTGGCTGGCCAGGCAGGCATCTGATCCCGTAAAGCGCGAATCGCTGTTGACGCACTTCTCCCTGAAGGATCAGGCGCACAAGACATTTTTCGAAGGTGTACGCCAAACCCTTGAAGGGCTGGGCGCCTGGTCCGATGCGCAGGAGCCAGGCAGCTCCTTTTTTGACAGGATCAATGACTGGTCGCCAGACCGCTACATCACCGTTGATGCAGTGAGTGGTGATCCTTTTCAAGAGGTGTTGGTTCGACAAAAAGCGCGCTCTTACTCTGATGCAGAAAATGCGATCGTCAGCGACAATGACTACACGAAGGACAAAATAGCTCAGGGCGTGGAAGAGGCGTTAAAAGTCGCAATGTTCATGACGCCTTTGGCAATGGTCATGCCGGAAGCCGCGATAGCACTGGATGTTTTCTATCTGGCAGCGGGGGCTACTCAGGTGGGCATCGGTATCGACGATGTCACCAAGGGGAAAGCGGCCGGCACTGACCGCATCGTTTTCGGCGTATTGAACGCGGTGCCGCCCTTGGTTACTCATGTAGGCGCGCCGCTTGCAAAAGCGCTGACAGCGTCAAGGCTGTTGAACCAAGTGTCGAGTGAGGGAGCGGCAGCCGGGGTTGAGGTGGGAGCCCAAGTGACCGCTCAAACCGGCGTACAGGAGCGCCCATTTTTCAACCCGCCTCAACGCGTTAACGGCAGAATCGGCTACCCGATGAGCCCTGTTTCGCCGCCCGTGATCGTTGAAGAATTCACAGTTCCCATGGACGATGTTCATAAGTTTGCCATGAATAAAAATAATATTTTTGTTAACGGCTACTCATGCCCAGTCAAGTACGACGTGGCGGCGGGCCTGTGGCGTGGACTTAACGAAGAAGGTCAGGTGAATGATATTTTTTATTGGCGTGAAGGCGCCGATCAGTGGGCGTCCGGTACTAAAGCTGAAGCAGTTGTGGGTAAGCGAAATGGACCTGTCTCTTTGACTCATAAAACACTGAAGTTGCCGATGTTGCCGTCGATACCGTCAAACGCTACGCAGGTACCCAAGGTCATCCATTATTTTTGGGCAGGCAATGAGATGCCTGAACATTTGATCGAGAACATCATTGAAAACTCAAGAAAAAGTCCAGGGTATAAATCTATTGTTCACGTCGATGGCAACAATGAAAGTGTTTTTCAGAAAATAAAGTCCGAATTGGACCACAAGGTGGGCGGCCTTGAAGTGCAGGACCTGCAAAAAGACGAAGCGTTTCGAGAACTGAGTGCCAGTAACTATGGTGAGATGTATCAGTATTTTCGCGCAGGGCAGGGGCAAAACCTCTCGGCTTCGTCGGACGTCATGCGCGTTGCACTGATCAAGAAATACGGTGGGATATACCTGGATACCGACGACACGCTCACTGTTAACGTGGGGAATGTCGTGCTGAACGCCGCGCCGAATGACATTTTACTGAACGGGCATGTGAAGTATGAGCCTGCGGATTTCAGCGGGTTTAATACCAGTAATTTTGCCAGCCACGCAGACAACCCGCTTCTCGCTGAGATTCTGGAAACGTCCTATCAGCGATATAAAGCTAACAAGGAATGGTTGAAGGCTAATCGGCCTTTACTCAGCAGTCATCCGACCGCCGCGGAAGAGCAGGTATTTAAAATTTATCAGAAGAAAATTTTCGAGATAACGGGGCCCAGCATGGTGAACGATGTCTTGCACGCATCAGAGTATGGCCTGTTACCGGTAAGTGAAGACTTGGTCGAGCTGATGAATGCCGACGTTAAACTCCCCGATGACTATCACCAACGACTGGGGCAGGCGTTGGCTTATTATGAATCGATGAGAAGCAAGTTTGGGGTGACCATTGGCGCAGAGGGATCGATGAATCATTCTCGCTGACCTTCGGTCAGTTCCGCCTCCGATGGCTCGCTGTCGGGGGCGCACTGCTTATGAGTGTTGGAGCGAAGTCGCCGGGCAAGGCATGGCGCGGTTTAAAGCGTGAATTCATTTTGGTTATTAATAAATTCTTTTTTATTCCTTATTGGGTGAGTGACTCCCCCCTATACTGGTCAGCAACGCTAAACGCTGCAGGAGGGCACACCCATGCACAGCGAGTCGATTCGTTATCTGATCGTGCCGGGCTGGCAAGGATCGCCAGAAGAACATTGGCAAAGCCATTGGCAGAACAGCCTGCCTAACAGTGCGCGCGTGGAGCAGGCCGATTGGCTGACGCCGCGTCGCGAAGACTGGGTGGCTGCGCTGGCCGAGGCGATTGCTGCCGACAGTACGCCTGTCATTCTGATCGCCCATAGCCTGGGTTGCATCACCGTCGCGCATTGGGCCGCCACCGCGCCTGTGCAGTTTTTACGTCAGGTGCGCGGCGCTTTACTGGTGGCTCCGGCGGACGTCGAACGGCCTGCCTGTTCGCCCGCTCTGCGCAATTTCGCACCGATTCCGGTTCATCTGTTGCCGTTTCCCAGCCAAGTGGTCAGCTCCGACAACGACAGTGCCGTCAGCGCCCCACGCGCGTTGGAACTGGCACGTCACTGGGGCGCCGAAGCGGGCATTTTGTCTGGCGCCGGCCATATCAATGTGAAGTCCGGCCACCAGCGCTGGGAGCAGGGTTTTGCCTACCTTTATCGCCTGCAAAACCGCCTTGAGCACCACGCCCGGCGTAGTGCCTGAATTTTTTCAACGCCCCGTCCCTAGTGGATTCGGGGCGGGAGCCTGCCATGAGTCATGACACATTCGGCCAGCCGCTGCTGACCTTCCCCGATGCCGAAAAAAGCCCGCTGAGTATCCGCGCCAAGGCCTTGGTGTTTGTCGACCCACGCTCGCGCAGGCTGCGCGAAGACCTGGAAAGCCTCGCGCCGCGTGCCTTGCCCGTGCTGATTCGCGGCGAGACCGGTAGCGGTAAAGAATTGCTGGCGCGGCATATCCACCGTGGCAGCGACCGCACCGGGCTGTTTGTCTCGGTTAATTGCGGCGCGATCAGCCCCACGTATGCCGACGCTGAACTGTTCGGCTACGCCGCCGGTAGCCACAGTGGCGCGGCCAGCAGCCGCGCCGGGTGGTTTGGCTCGGCCAACGGCGGCACCTTGTACCTGGATGAGATCGGCGACTTGCCGTTGCCGATCCAGGTCAAATTGCTCGCCGCCCTGGAAAACCACGAGGTCACTCGCGTGGGTGCTCATCAGCCCAGCCCGGTGGATGTGCGCCTGGTCGCTGCTACCAGCATCGACTTGGCGCAGGCCGTGGCGGCCGGCAAGTTTCATGAGCGGCTGTTCCATTATTTGAGCGAAGGCCGACTCGACCTGCCGGCGCTGCGCGAGCGCACCGGCGACATCTTGTCGCTGGCTGAATACTTCCTCGGCATTTACAGCCAGCGCCTCGACTTGCCGGTGCCGCTGATCAGCGACGCCGCCCAACGCGTGCTGGAACACCACAGTTGGCCGGGCAATACACGTGAGCTGGAAAACGTCATTCACTTTGCGTTGCTGGTCAGCAGTGGCGATGAGATTTTGCCTGAACATTTGAATTTGCCGACGGCGGGCTCAGCGCTGGAGCAAGTGCAGCGGATTTTCGCGAGTGCCAGCCCTGCTGAGCAGCAAACACTGCTTAAATTCCTGTATGAGCAAAATGGAATATCAACGTGAATAAAAGATATTGTTCGGGAATAAAAAATCTAGGTATTGTCCACCGCATGCCGCGATAGCACTTCGCTGGCACACCACAAAAACGGTCGTCAGAGACGCCCCGGAATTTCGATAAGGACACTGCATGAAAAAGGTTCTGTTGTTTACCGCACTGGCGGCTGCCCTGACTGCCAGCTTCGCCCAGGCCAATGAGAAACTGGTCGTGGCCGCGACCCCGATCCCGCACGCCGAGATCCTTGAGCTGGTCAAACCGACCCTGGCCAAAGAAGGCGTGGACCTTGAGATCAAAGTATTCACCGACTACGTGCAGCCTAACGTGCAAGTTGCCGAGAAGCGTCTGGACGCCAACTACTTCCAGACCCTGCCGTACCTGAAAAACTTCAACGAAGGCAAAGGCACCAACCTGGTCACCGTGATCGGCGTGCACGTTGAACCCTTCGGCGGCTACTCGAAGAAAATCAAGAAAATCGAAGATTTGAAAGATGGCGCCACCGTCGCCATTCCGAACGAAGGCTCCAACAGTGGCCGCGCGCTGTTGCTGCTGCAAAAGAATGGTCTGATTACCCTGAAAGACCCGACCAATGCCTTGGCCACGCCAAAAGACATCGCCAGCAACCCGAAGAACCTGAAATTCAAAGAGCTGGAATCGGCCCTGCTGCCGCGCGTACTCGACCAGGTTGACCTGGACCTGATCAACACCAACTACGCGCTGGAAGCTGGCTTGAACCCAGCGAAAGACGCGCTGATCATCGAAGACGCCAAGTCGCCGTACGTCAACTTCCTGGTGGCTCGCCCGGACAACAAAGACAGCGACGCGATCCAGAAGCTGGCCAAGGCGCTGACCAGCCCGGAAGTCAAAGCCTTCATCGATGCGAAGTACAAAGGCGCGGTAGTGCCTGCGTTCTGATGTAACTCAAAACCCCCTTCAAGGTTTGAACGCCGACGGCTAACACAGCGTCGGCGTTTTTTTATGCCAGCATCAAAAACACTTTTTTGTGGGAGCGGGCTTGCTCGCGATGCAGGCACCTCGGACCCTCAGGTACACCGAGTTGATGCCATCGCGAGCAAGCCCGCTCCCACAGTTGACTGTGTTCTGCTTGGGAGATGGGTCGGCTGTCACCAAACGGGTGGGGCAAGGGCGTTATCTGTTTGGGTGATATGAATATGCTTTTTGGGTATTTAAATTTTACTTTTTATACCTTTAAAGTTCGCGCTACCCGGCGTTACCCACGCCGGTTCGTATTGCGCTCGCTGCATACCCTTGCGGCGTCATGGACCCCAGATGACCTTCGATTTCGCATTTATCCTCAGCACCTTGCCGGCGTTTCTCAACGCCGTGGGGGTGACGCTGCAAGTCGGCTTGATCGCCATTGCCACCTCCTTGCTGGTGGCGCTGATCAACGCGGCGCTGCTGGTGTTTCGCACGCCGTACCTGTCGCGCCTGGTGGCGGTGTACGTGGAGCTGGCGCGGAACACGCCGTTGCTGATCCAACTGTTCTTCGTGTATTTCGCCTTGCCGGCGCTGGGTTTCAATATTTCCGGCTTCTGGGCGGCGATCATCACCCTGACGTTTCTTGGCGGTGCTTACCTTACCGAAGTGCTGCGCGCAGGTGTGGAGGCGGTGCCGCTGGCGCAGATCGAGTCGGGCAAGTCCATCGGCTTGTCTGACTGGCAACTGCTGCGTTACGTGATTCTGCCCCAGGCCGGCATCCTCAGCCTGCCGGCACTGTTTGCCAATTTCATCTTTCTGCTCAAGGAGACCACCGTGGTTTCCGCCGTGGCGGTGCCGGAGATTCTCTACACCACCAAGAGCTACATCGCGCTCTACTACAAAACTTACGAAATGCTCGCCGTGCTGACGCTGATTTGCGTGCTGTTGTTCTTGCCGCTGTCGCTGCTGCTCAGCCGCCTGGAAAGGAGGCTCCAGCATGGCCAGTTCGGGTCTTGAATTGTTGTGGGTGTCGTTGCCGCAACTGGGCAAGGGCGCTGCGCAAACCCTGTCTATTTCGTTTTTGAGCATCGCTTTCAGCACGCTCGGTGGCGTGCTGTATGGCGTGCTGCGCACCTTGAATAACAGGCTGATCAACACCGTATTGCGTGTCTACCTGGAGCTGTTCCGGGCGATTCCAGTGCTGGTGTGGTTGTACTTGCTGTTTTTCGGCCTGCCGATTTTCTTCGGCCTGAGCATTCCGAGTTTCTGGTGCGCAGTGCTGGTGTTGTCGTTGTGGGGCGCCAGCGAGGTGGGCGAAGTGGTGCGCGGCGCCTTGCATTCGCTGCCGCGTGGCCAGCGTGAAGCCGGGTTGTCGATCGGCTTGTCGGGCCCGCAGCTGTACGGCTACGTGTTGCTGCCCCAAGCCCTGAAACGCATGACGCCGCCGACCATCAACGTCTACACACGCATCATCAAGACCAGCTCGCTGGCGGTGCTGATCGGCGTGGTGGACGTGATCAAGGTCGGCCAGCAAATCATCGAGCGCACCTACGAATCAGTGTTGATCTACGGCGCGCTGTTCCTGTTTTTCTTCTTTATTTGCTACCCGTTGTCGGCCGCCTCCAAGGTGCTGGAACGGCGCTGGGCCCAAGCATGAGTGCATTGATCGAGTTTCAGGGTTTCAACAAATTCTTCGGCGACCAGCAGGTGCTCAAGGGCATCGACCTGAGCGTGCAAAGCGGCGAAGTGGTGGTCATCCTCGGCCCCAGCGGTTGCGGCAAAAGCACCTTGCTGCGCTGCCTGAACGGACTGGAAGTCGCGCACAGCGGGCACCTGCGCTTTGCCGGCAAGGAGCTGTTGGATAAGAGCACCGACTGGCGCCAGGTGCGCCAGGACGTGGGCATGGTGTTCCAGAGCTATCACCTGTTCCCGCATATGAGCGTGCTCGAGAACATTTTGCTCGGCCCGCTGAAAGTGCAAAAACGCGAGCCTCGCGAAGCCCGTGCCCAAGCGGAAAAACTCTTGAAGCGCGTCGGCCTCGCCGACAAACGTGACGCCTTCCCGCGTCAGTTGTCCGGCGGGCAACAGCAACGCATCGCGATTGTCCGCTCGTTGTGCATGAACCCGCAGGTCATGCTGTTCGACGAAGTCACCGCAGCCCTTGACCCGGAGATGGTCAAGGAAGTGCTGGAAGTGATTCAGGGCCTGGCCCGCGATGGCATGACCTTGCTGATCGTCACGCATGAAATGGCCTTCGCCCGCGCGGTCGCCGACCGCGTGGTGTTTATGGAGGCCGGTCGCATCCTCGAACAAACCACCCCCGAAGAATTCTTTACGAACCCGCAAACCGCACGCGCGCAGCAGTTTCTGGAGAAGTTCTCCTTTGTTTCAACACTGCCCAAAAAAACCAAGGAACTGGAGCTGCCATGAAAAAATTACTGCTGCCACTGTTTGCCGTCGCCTTACTGGCCGGCTGCGACAAGAAGGCCGAAGAGCCGGTCAAACCTGCCGCCGCTGTGAGCTACATCGACAAAATCAAAGCGCGCGACAAGCTGATCGTCGGCGTATTCACCGACAAGCCACCGTTCGGCTTTGTAGACGAAGCCGGTCGTTACGTTGGTTTTGATACCGACATCGGCCGCCAATTCGCCAAAGACCTGCTCGGCGATGAAAACAAAGTCGAGTTTGTCGCCGTGGAGCCGGCCAGTCGTATTCCGTTCCTGCAGAGCGACAAGGTTGACCTGATCCTTGCCAACATGACCGTAACCCCTGAGCGCAAGGAAGCGGTGGACTTCACCAACCCCAACCTGAAAGTCGCGGTGCAGGCCTTGGTACCGCAAGACAGCTCAGTGAAAAGCCTGGATGACCTGGCCACCCGCACCACCATCGTCACCACCGGCACGACCGCCGACATCTGGCTGACCAAGCACCACCCGGACTGGAAACTGCTCAAGTTCGAGAAGAACTCCGAGTCGCTGCAAGCACTGTCGGCGGGGCGGGGCGATGCGTATGCACAAGACAACTTGGTGCTGTTCAGCTGGGCCAAGCAGAACCCCGGCTACCGCGTGCTGGAAGAAAAGCTCGGTGATGAAGCGCCGATTGCGCCAGCGGTGAAAAAGGGCAATATCGAGCTGCGCGACTGGGTGAATGCCGAGTTGGCGAAATTGGGTGAGGAGAAGTTCCTGCTCAAGCTTTACGATCAATATGTGCGCAAAGAGCTGAGCGACGAGACCAAGCCCGAGAGTGTGATTGTTGAAGGCGGCAAGTGGCAGGGCTGATTTTGCGCTGACTGTTCTACCGCTATCGCTAGCAAGCCCGCTACCGCCTTTGAGTGTGTTCACAAATCAAAATGTGGGAGCGGGCTTGCTCGCGATGAGGCCCTTACAGGCGCCACCTACTCAGGCCAATGCCAAGCCGGCGCATCCAAAATCCCCTGGCCCACAATCCGCGTCTCGCCCATCACCTTCTCCAACACAATCGAATTGCACGCCTCATCCTGCTGCAACGCCGCAATCAAGCGGCTGGCATGCGACACCACCCACACTTGGCATTGCCGGGATGCCTGGATAATCAAGCGCGCCAACGCCGGCAGCAAATCCGGGTGCAGGCTGGTTTCCGGCTCGTTCAGCACCATCATCGTCGGCGGCCGTGGCGTCAGCAGCGCTGCGATCAGCAGCAGGTAACGCAGGGTCCCGTCTGACAGTTCCGCTGCGGATAACGGGCGCAGCAAACCTTCCTGATAAAACTCAATCGCAAAACGCCCGCCCTGCAGCGGTTGGATGTTCAGGTGCGCCCCCGGAAATGCATCGCTCACCGCCCGCTGTAATGCCGCCGGGTCGCCGATTTCGCGGATGGTTTGCAGGGCCGCCGCCAAATCGCGCCCATCGTGATGCAACACCGGCGTGCGCGTGCCTAATTGTGGTTGGCGGACGGGGGCATCCACATCGCTGCGAAAGTGGTCATAAAAGCGCCAGCCACGAATGCTTTCACGCAGCAGCAATACCTCGGGTGAGCCACGCAGGCTGCCGACCTGATCGAACAGGCTATGGTAGTTCGGTGTGTGCTGGGCCAATACATCCCAGGTACGGCCTTCGCGCGCCCGAACCATCGGCCCGGAGCGCTGCACCAGCAGGCTGGCCGGGCGGTAAACGGGACCGGCCCAGATGCATTCTTTTTTCACTTCCGGGTCCAGCGAGAAACACGACTGGCTGGGTTCGGGCATTCCCAGGGAAATGGCGTAGCTGAAATCTTCCCCCGCAAACCCCAGGCGCAGGCGTTTGACACCGTTGCGCACGATGGGCTCCACCGGCACGTCGCGGTTGTGCATGCGCCGGCTGATGGTTTCCGGCCCGGCCCAGAAGGTCGAGTCCAGCCCGCCTTCACGCGCCAGGGCATTGATCACCCCGCCCTGAGCGGTTTCGGCCAGCAGGCGCAGGGCGCGGTACAAGTTGGACTTGCCGCTGCCATTGGGCCCGGTGACCAGATTCAACCGGTCCAGCGGTACCACCAACTTATTGATCGAGCGGTAATTGGCCACCGCGAGGGTGTTCAGCATGGGAGAGTTCGCGATTAGAGGGAGGTTGCATGTTAACCGCGTTGACACAGAGGGTGGATGTCGCAAATATCCTGAGTCTCTTGGCGTAGAACGGCTATAACGTGGAACCCTGATCTACGCTCACAGTCGCATACACACTGGCAAGTCGGCATCACGCAAAAGGAGCCTGCATGGGCGGTCGCACTTCGATATTTTTATTCAGCCTTGGCTTGTTGGCGCTGCTCAGCGGCTGCGGCGAGGAAAAGGCCGAACCCAAGGCGCATTCGCGGGTATTCGTGCAGACCGTGCAGCCGGTGGATTTCGCCGCAGCCGTGACCTTGACCGGCGATATTCAGGCGCGCGTGCAAACCGACTTGTCGTTCCGTGTGAGCGGCAAGATTATCCAGCGCATGGTGGATGTGGGCGACCGCGTCACCGCCAGGCAAGTGCTGGCCAAGCTCGACCCCAAAGACTTGCAGACTCGCGTCGATTCCGCCCAGGCTCAGGTCGTGGCCGAGCAGGCGCGCGTCAAGCAAACCGCTGCCGCGTTTGTGCGTCAGGAAAAGCTCCTGCCCAAGGGTTACACCAGCCGTAGCGAATACGACACTGCCCAAGCCACGCTGCGCAGCAGTCAAAGTGCCTTGGCCGCCGCGCAGGCCCAATTGGCCGATGCCCGCGAACAACTCGGTTATACCGCGCTGATTGCCGATGCTCCCGGCGTGATTACTGCGCGCCAGGCCGAAGTCGGTCAGGTGGTGCAGGCCACCGTGCCGATTTTCAGCCTGGCCCGCGATGGCGAGCGCGATGCGGTGTTTAACGTGTATGAATCGCTGTTGATGCAGCCGCCGCCGAACGCGCCGATCACCGTCAGCCTGTTGGATAACCCGAGCATCAAGGCGCAGGGCAAAGTTCGCGAAGTCACGCCCGCCGTGGCCGCGAATACCGGCACCGTGCAAGTCAAGATTGCCTTGGCGGCGTTGCCCGACGGTATGCGGTTGGGTTCGGTGGTCAGCGCCACCGCCAACGGCCCGGCCAAATCGAGTATCGAGCTGCCCTGGTCGGCACTCACCAAAGACCTCAACGAACCCGCCGTGTGGTTGGTGGACGCCGACGGCAAAGCGCAACTGCATAAAGTCAGCGTGGTGCGTTACCTCACCGGCAAAGTGATTATTGGCGACGGCCTCAAAGGCGGCGAAAAAGTCGTGGTGGCCGGTGGGCAATTACTGCACCCCGGCATGCTCGTCGAGATCGCCCAGCCGCCGGATCAGGCTCAGGCCCAAGGAGTGCAGCCATGAAGCTCCTGACGGCTGTGATCGCCGCCAGCCTGGTGCTGGTCGCCTGCTCCAAGCAAGAGGCGCCGCCCGAGCCGGTGCGCCCGGTGCTGTCGATGGAAGTCAAAGCCGAAGACCAGGAAAACCTCGGGCGCTTCGCTGGCACCCTTCAGGCCCGCTACGAGAGCAATCTGGGTTTCCGCGTGCCTGGCCGTATCGCCCGCCGCGCGGTGGATGTGGGCGCGCAAGTGGAGAAGGGCGCCTTGCTCGCGGTGCTCGACCCAACCGACCAACAAAACCAACTGCGTTCGGCCCAAGGTGACCTTGCCCGCGTGCAGGCGCAGTTTATCAATGCCCAGGCCAACGCCCGGCGTCAGCAGGAATTGTTCAACCGCGGCGTCGGCGCCCAAGCCCAGTTGGACGTGGCCCAGACCGACCTGAAAACCACCCAGGCCACCCTCGACCAAGCCAAAGCCTCGGTCAACCAGGCCAAGGACCAACTCAACTACGCCGAACTGCGCACCGACCACGCCGGCATCGTCACTGCCTGGAACGCCGAGGCTGGCCAGGTGGTCAGCGCCGGTCAGCAAGTGGTGACCCTGGCGCGCCCGGACATCAAGGAAGCGGTGATCGACCTGCCCGCCGGCCTCGCCGAGCGCCTGCCCAGCGATGTGGTGTTCAAGGTCGCGGGGCAACTCGACCCGAGCGTCAACACGACTGCCATCGTGCGCGAAATTGAACCCCAGGCCCAAAGCGCTACGCGCACTCGCCGCGCACGCCTGACGTTGACCGAGACGCCAGCGGCGTTTCGTTTGGGCACGGCGATCAGCGTGACCTTGAGTTCGGCCATCGCGCCACGCATCGAGGTGCCCCTCAGCGCGTTGCAGGAAGTGGACGGCAAAACGCGTATCTGGTTGCTCGACACGCAAAGCCAGACCGTGCAGCCGCGTGACATCAGCGTGATCAGCCGCGACGCCGACAGTGCCCTGCTCAACGGCGGCGTCAAAGCCGGCGAACGCATCGTCACCGCCGGTGTGAACAGCCTGAAACCCGGGCAAAAAGTCAAAATCGACGAGGGCAGCCCGCGATGAAAGGGAGTTTCAATTTATCCGACTGGGCGCTCAAGCATCAGTCCTTCGTCTGGTACCTGATGTTCGTCGCGCTGCTGATGGGCGTGTTCTCGTACATGAACCTGGGACGTGAGGAAGACCCCTCGTTCACCATCAAGACCATGGTGATCCAGACCCGCTGGCCGGGCGCCACCCAGGAAGAAACGCTCAAACAGGTGACCGACCGCATCGAGAAAAAACTCGAAGAGCTCGACTCCCTCGACTACGTGAAAAGCTACACCCGGCCGGGCGAGTCCACGGTGTTCGTGTTCCTCAAGGACACCACCAGCGCCAAGGCCATCCCCGAGATCTGGTACCAGGTGCGCAAGAAGATCGACGACATTCGTGGCACCTTCCCGCAGGGTTTGCAGGGGCCGTCGTTCAATGACGAGTTCGGTGACGTATTCGGCTCGGTGTATGCCTTTACCGGCGACGGCCTGTCGATGCGCCAGTTGCGCGACTATGTTGAGCAGGTGCGCGCCGAGATCCGTTCGGTGCCGGGGCTGGGCAAGGTCGAGATGATCGGCCAGCAGGACGAAGTGATTTACCTGAATTTTTCCACGCGCAAACTGGCGGCCCTGGGGGTTGATCAGCGCCAGGTCGTGCAAAGCCTGCAGTCGCAAAATGCGGTGACGCCCGCCGGTGTGATCGAGGCCGGGCCGGAGCGCATTTCCGTGCGCACGTCGGGGCAGTTCGCCTCGGAAAAAGACCTGGCCAACGTCAACCTGCGGCTGAATGACCGGTTCTATCGTCTGGCCGACATTGCTGATATCACCCGTGGCTACGTCGACCCGGCGCGGCCGATGTTCCGCTTCAACGGCAAGCCGGCGATTGGTCTGGCCATCGCCATGCAGAAGGGCGGCAACATCCAGTCATTCGGCAAAGCCTTGCACACGCGCATGGACGAGTTGACCGCCGACCTGCCGGTGGGTGTCGGCGTACACAAGGTCTCCGACCAGGCTGAAGTGGTCGAAGAGGCCGTCGGCGGCTTTACCAGCGCGCTGTTTGAAGCGGTGATTATTGTGTTGGTGGTGAGCTTTATCAGCCTCGGCATGCGCGCCGGGCTGGTGGTGGCGTGCTCGATTCCGTTGGTGCTGGCGCTGGTGTTTGTGTTCATGGAATACAGCGGCATCACCATGCAGCGGGTGTCGCTGGGTGCCCTGATCATCGCCCTCGGCCTGCTGGTTGACGACGCGATGATCACCGTCGAGATGATGATCACGCGCCTGGAAAAAGGCGAAACCAAAGAACAGGCCGCGACCTACGCGTACACCTCCACGGCCTTCCCGATGCTCACCGGTACACTGGTCACGGTTGCGGGCTTCGTGCCGATCGGCCTTAACGCCAGTTCGGCGGGCGAATACACCTTCACGCTGTTCGCGGTGATTGCCGTGGCGATGCTGGTGTCGTGGGTGGTGGCCGTACTGTTTGCGCCGGTGATTGGCGTGCACATCCTCAGCACCAACGTGAAACCGCATAACAACGAACCGGGGCGCATCGGGCGTGCCTTCAATGGCGGCATGCTCTGGGCCATGCGCAACCGCTGGTGGGCGATCGGTATCACCGTGGGGCTGTTTGTGGCGTCGGTGTTCTCGATGCAGTTTGTGCAGAACCAGTTCTTCCCGTCGTCGGACCGCCCGGAAGTTCTGGTGGACCTGAACCTGCCGCAAAACGTCTCGATCAACGAGACGCGCAAGGCCGTCGACCGCCTTGAAGCGATCATCAAGGACGACCCGGACATCGCGCGTTGGAGCACCTACATCGGCCAGGGCGCGATTCGTTTTTACCTGCCCCTCGACCAGCAACTGGAAAACCCTTACTACGCGCAGTTGGTCATCGTCAGCAAAGGCCTGGAAGAGCGCAGCGCGTTGATTGCGCGCTTGCAAAAACGCCTGCGTGAGGACTTCGTCGGCGTCGGCAGCTATGTGCAGCCACTGGAAATGGGCCCGCCGGTGGGGCGCCCGATCCAGTACCGCGTGTCTGGCAAAGACACCGACCAGGTGCGTAAACACGCCATTGAGCTGGCGACATTGCTCGATCAAAACACCCACTTGGGCGAGATCATCTACGACTGGAACGAGCCGGGCAAAGTGCTGCGGGTCGACATCGCCCAAGACAAGGCGCGGCAACTGGGGCTGTCGTCGGAAGACGTGGCGCAGTTGATGAACAGCGTGGTCAGCGGCGCCTCGGTGACCCAAGTGCACGACGATATTTACCTGATCAACGTGGTCGGCCGCGCCGAAGACGCCGAGCGTGGTACGCCGGAAACCTTGCAGAACTTGCAAATCGTTACGCCCAACGGCACCTCGATTCCACTGCTGGCCTTCGCCACCGTGCGCTATGAACTGGAGCAGCCACTGGTGTGGCGTCGCGACCGCAAGCCGACCATTACCGTCAAGGCCTCGGTGCGCGATGAAATGCAGCCCACTGACCTGGTGAAACAGCTGGCGCCGACCATCGAAAAATTCGCCGCGGGTTTGCCGGTGGGCTACAAGGTCGCCACTGGCGGCACCGTCGAAGAAAGCGGCAAGGCCCAAGGCCCCATCGCCAAAGTGGTGCCGCTGATGCTGTTCCTGATGGCGACGTTCCTGATGATCCAACTGCACAGCGTGCAGAAGATGTTCCTGGTGGCGAGTGTCGCGCCGCTCGGCCTGATCGGCGTGGTGCTGGCGTTGATCCCGACGGGAACACCGATGGGTTTTGTGGCGATCCTGGGCATCCTCGCGCTGATCGGCATCATCATCCGCAACTCGGTGATTCTGGTGACGCAGATCGATGCCTATGAGAACGACGGCTATACGCCGTGGGACGCGGTGGTGGAAGCCACCGAGCACCGGCGTCGACCTATCCTGCTCACCGCAGCGGCTGCCAGCCTGGGCATGATCCCGATTGCGCGCGAAGTGTTTTGGGGGCCGATGGCTTACGCGATGATTGGCGGAATCATCATTGCGACCTTGCTGACGTTGCTGTTCCTGCCGGCGCTCTACGTGGCCTGGTACAAAATCCGCGAGCCGAAGAAAGACCAGCAGGAACAACACAGTTAAACAGGTGGGTGGTTCAGTCAGCTTATCTGGTGACTGGTGCACCGCTATCGGGAGCAAGCCCGC
>NZ_VUAZ01000200.1 GCF_009296165.1 Pseudomonas kitaguniensis
CTTGCTCGCGATGGCCTCAACGCGGTGTGCCTGATGGTCCGAGGTGACTGCATCGCGAGCAAGCCCGCTCCCACAAAGTTTAACGTTACGACGTTCAAACGCTGACGCGCGCTTCTCGGGCCAACCGGGCAATCGCCATGTCCAGTTCGTCCAGCGCCGCCATGGCTTTGCCGTCGTTTTGCTTGAGCAGTGTTTCTGCGCGATGGCAAGCGGCGCGCAATTGCGGTACGCCGCAATAGCGGGTGGCGCCGTGCAGGCGGTGCACGCGTTCGATCAGCGCGTTGTTGTCATTCGCTTCGCGGGCGACGTTTATCGCCTGGCGGTCGGCTTCCAGAGAGGCCAGCAGCATGGCGAGCATGTCCGCCGCCAAGTCGGTCTTGTTGGCGGCCAGGCGCAGGCCTTCCTCGTGGTCCAGCACCAGCAGTTGCACCCCGTTGCCCAAACCTTCGTGGGTACGTTCCGGCCCCTGATTGCGCAGCGCAAGCCCGGTCCACTTCAACACCACTTGCGCCAGTTGCCGTTCGCTGATGGGTTTGGTCAGGTAGTCGTCCATGCCGCTTTGCAGCAGGGCGCGTTTTTCGTTGGCCATGGCGTGGGCCGTAAGGGCGACTACCGGCAGTGGCGTGCCGTGGCGCTCGCTTTCCCATTGGCGGATCGCTTCGGTGCTTTGGCGGCCGTCCATGCCAGGCATTTGTACGTCCATCAATACCAGGTCGAAGGTCTCCTGTTTGACCGCGTCGATGGCGGCGTAGCCGCTTTCCACCGCATGCACCTTGGCGCCCATGTCTTCGAGCAGGGTTTGCACCAGCAGCAGGTTCGCCGGGTTGTCGTCCACGCACAGTACACGCGGTGCGCGGCTGCCCAGCGGCTCGCCGGGCTCGTTGCGCAACGGGCGCGGGCTGATCAGGTCGGCGAGGGCGCGGCGCAGTTTGCGCGTACACGCAGGCTTGGCTTGCAATTGGCTGTTGGGGTTGGGCACCGATTGGTTGAACAGCATCTGTTCGGTGGTCGGGCACAACACCAGTACCTTGCAGCCCAGGTGTTCAAGGTCCCACAGGTGCTGGTTGAGGCGTTCGGGCGGAATATCGTTAGCGGTCACGCCGAGCACGGCGAGGTCAATCGCCTGCTCTGTCTGATGCGCGCTGGTGATGCCGTTGGTCAGGCTTTCGAGGGTGTTGAACGGCGTGACTTCCAGGCCGCAGTCTTCCAACTGGTGTTGCAGGGCCTGGCGCGCCAGTTCGTGGTTCTCCAGCACCGCCACGCGGCGACCCAGCAGCGGCGCGCAGGGCAGGTCTTCGACGTCGTCGCGGGTTTTCGGCAAATTCAGGCTGATCCAGAACTCCGAACCTTCGCCCGGCGTGCTGTCTACGCCGATTTCACCGCCCATTTGCTCGATCAGCCGCTTGGAGATCACCAGGCCCAGGCCAGTGCCTCCGGGTTGGCGCGACAGCGAGTTGTCAGCCTGGCTGAACGCCTGGAACAGCGCGCGCACATCCTGATTGGACAGGCCGATGCCGGTGTCCTGCACGCTGATGCGCAGTTGTACGCTGTCTTCCTGTTCGTCCTCGACCATCGCGCGGGCCACGATGGTGCCTTCGCGGGTGAATTTGATCGCATTGCTGATCAGGTTGGTGAGGATCTGCCTGAGGCGCAGCGGGTCGCCGACCAGCGCCAGTGGGGTGTCGCGATACACCAGGCTGACCAGTTCCAACTGTTTGGCATGCGCGGCCGGGGCCAGGATGGTCAGGGTGTCTTGCAGCAGGTCGCGCAAGTTGAAAGGCACGCTGTCGAGGACCAGCTTGCCGGCTTCGATTTTCGAAAAATCGAGGATTTCGTTGATGATGCCCAGCAGGTTGTCGGCGGACTTTTCGATGGTGCCCAAGTAATCCAGCTGACGCGGTGACAGCTCGCTTTTTTGCAGCAAGTGGGTAAAGCCGAGGATGCCGTTGAGCGGGGTGCGGATTTCATGGCTCATGTTGGCCAGGAACTCCGACTTGATACGGCTTGCCTCCAGCGCTTCCTTGCGCGCCAGGTCCAGCTCGATGTTCTGGATCTCGATGGTTTCGAGGTTTTGGCGCACGTCTTCAGTGGCCTGATCAATGCTGTGTTGCAGCTCCTCCTGGGCATTTTGCAAGGTGCCGGCCATGCGATTGATGCCCGAGGCCAATTGGTCCAGCTCTTGGCTGCCCAGCGGCGGCAAGCGGGTTTCCAGGTTGCCGTCCTTGAGCTGGGCCACGGCCTGTTTGATCAGGCCAATCGGCGCGTTGATCGTGCGGCTGATCCGCAGCGCCAGGGCGGCGGTGCACATCAAGCCAATCGCGATCAACATCAGGCTGGCGAACAGGCTGCGATAACCGCGCAGCAGCATGCCATTGTGCGACAGTTCCAGCTCGACCCAGCCCAGCAGGCGGTCGGCTTCGTCGGGGATCAGTTCACCGGCGAGGTTGCGATGGCGGCCAAAGACCGGCAGCAGGTAGCGTGTGGCGTCATTGCCGGTGCGTTGCAGCAAGTGGGAACTGTTGCCGACCGGCTGTTGGTTGAGCATCGTCGGGCCGGCGTGGGCCAGCGGCGAGCGATCCGGCGCCAGGAACGACACCGCGCGTACGTCCTGCTGATCCAGCGATTGGGTGGCGATTCGTTCCAGCAAATCGGTGTTTTTGCTGCTCAAGGCCGGGGCCACCAGCGGCGCCAATTGCTCTGCAATCATTTCGCCGCGTTGCAGCAACTGGCTTTGCAGCTCCGACAGCTGCATCCAGGTGAAATAGCCCCCCAACAACAGGGCCATCAGGCTGGTCGGTAACAAGGTCAGCAACAGTACGCGGCCTTTTATCCCCATTCTTCTAAGCACGCCACTCTCCTGCTACCACATTGATGTCAATGACTCACGCAGGCATCCGGCCCGCGCCACCTGCGCAGTGTAGCCATTTGCGGGGTCTGGAATCTCGCAAATTAATGACATATGGCAATGTTGGGGCATTCAAATCGGCTTGCGTTTGAGCATTGCGCTCAATGGCGTGCAGCGGCGGCGAGGTTGCTTGTGTGCACACAACACGCGGACGCGACCGCGTTTGTTGGCCGGTTATTGCTCAAGCACGGCGCTGTTTGCGCTTGTTCCATTGGTGCGCGACCCACCAGCGCCAGTAGCCCATGGTCAGGCAATAGGCCAGCGCGCCTAACACCAGCCCCAACACCACCGAACCCAACAGGAACGGCTGCCACAGTGTACTTAACTGGCCGCTGATCCATTCCCAGGTCAGGTTGTCGGGCAGGCTGCGCGGCGGCACATTCATCAGCCAGGCGCCGGTCAGGTAGGTGCAGAAAAATACCACCGGCATGGTGATCGGGTTGGTCAGCCACACCAAGCTGATGGCGATGGGCATATTGCCGCGCACGGTAATCGCGAGAATCGCCGCCAACAACATCTGCAATGGAATGGGGATAAAGGCCGCGAACAAACCTACCGCCATCGCGCGTGCCACCGAGTGCCGGTTCAGGTGCCAAAGGTTAGGGTCATGCAGCAGCGTGCCGAGAAATCGTAAGGACTTGTGTTCCCTGATACTCACGGGATCGGGCATGTACCGCTTGAATAGGCGCCGGGGCATAAGGGGTCCAGGTCAGTTCGAGGGGCAAGTATGCCCGCATTCCATAAACAGAAAATTCAGACTTTGTGACAAAACATCATAGGCCGTGCTCGGCGTTCGACTAAGACTGAGTGGATCACTTGAAAGGGATGATTCATGAGAACTGGGATGTTCGCGCTCGGGCTTGGCTTATTGTCGCTGCGATTTTTACCGGCGCTGCCGCCTACGGGTTGGCTGCTGGCCCTGTTGGTACTGGCATTGATGCTGTTGCCGTTTCGCACTTACCCCGTGGCGTTCTTCCTGCTGGGCTTGAGTTGGGCGTGCCTGAGCGCGCAAGGGGCCCTGGACGATCGCCTCACGCTTGCGCTGGACGGTCAAACGCGCTGGGTAGAAGGCCGAGTTATCGGGTTACCGCAACAGACAAGCACCGGGGTACGTTTTGAGTTATCCGACGGTTGGTCGCGCAACGCTCGATTACCCAAGCGTATCCGCGTGTCCTGGCATGGTGGCCCGCCGGTACACAGCGGCGAGCGTTGGCGCCTTGCAATCACATTGAAGCGGCCGTCAGGGTTGCTTAATTTTCATGGCTTTGATCACGAGGCATGGCTGCTGGCCCAGCGCATTGGCGCAACCGGCTCGGTGAAAGACGGCCAGCGCCTGGCGCCGGCCCGCAACGCGTGGCGCGACAGCGTGCGGCAACGCCTGCAAGCGCTGGATGCTCAAGGCCGTGAGGCGGGTTTGGCAGCGCTGGTGCTGGGCGACGGTTCGGGGCTGAGTGTTGAGGATTGGCAGATTCTACAAGACACCGGCACGGTGCATCTGCTGGTGATTTCCGGCCAACACATCGGTTTGCTGGCGGGTTTGATCTATGGGTTGGTGGCGGGGCTGGCGCGTTATGGTTTTTGGCCGCGGGCCTTGCCGTGGCTGCCGTGGGCGTGCGGCCTGGCGTTCGCCGCAGCGCTGGGTTACGGCTTGCTGGCGGGATTCGGCGTGCCGGTACAGCGAGCGTGTGTGATGGCCGGGCTGGTATTGCTGTGGCGTTTGCGCTTTCGGCACTTGGGCGTGTGGTGGCCGTTATTGTTGGCACTCAATGGGGTGCTGATGCTTGAGCCGTTGGCCAGTTTGCAACCTGGGTTCTGGCTGTCATTTGCCGCCGTCGCGGTTCTGCTGCTGACGTTCAGCGGGCGCCTGGGGCCGTGGAACCTGTGGCAAGTCTGGGCGCGCCCGCAATGGCTGATTGCCATCGGCTTGTTTCCGGTATTGCTGGTGCTCGGCTTGCCGATCAGCCTCACTGCGCCGGTTGCCAATCTGTTTGCCGTGCCGTGGATCAGCTTGGTGGTGTTGCCGCTGGCACTGCTGGGGACCGCGTTGCTGGCCGTGCCTTTTGTCGGGGAGGGCTTGCTGTGGCTGGCTGGCGGGGCGCTGGATGGGCTGTTTCGCGGCTTGGCGCTGCTGGCCGAGCAACGCCCGGCCTGGATACCGGCGCAGGTGCCTATCGGTTATTGGTGGGTGAGTCTGGCGGGCGCGGTGTTATTGCTGTTGCCCAAAGGCGTGCCGTTTCGGCTGCTGGGCTGGCCAATGCTGTTGCTCGCGCTCTACCCACCGCGAGAGTTGGTGCCGCACGGGCAGGTGGAGGTGGTGCAGCTGGACGTCGGCCAAGGCCTGGCGTTGATTCTGCGCACGCGTCATCACACATTGCTCTACGACGCTGGGCCGCGCTCCGGGGACTTTGATCTCGGCGCGCGCGTGGTATTGCCATCGTTGAGAAAACTCGGGGTGGGCGCGCTGGACATGATGGTCATCAGCCATGCCCACGCCGATCATGCCGGCGGCGCGGCGGCTGTTGCGCGTGCGCTTGCGGTAAAACGGGTGGTGGGCGGAGAAACCCAAGGGCTGCCGGTATTTCTGGGCACCCAGCCGTGCATCAGCGGTGAACAATGGGAGTGGGATGGCGTGGCATTTGAGCTGTGGCAGTGGCCTGGCGCCACCAGCAGCAATCCGAAGTCCTGCGTGTTGCAGGTGCAGGCCAATGGCGAGCGCTTGCTGCTGACCGGTGATATTGACCGCGCGGCGGAACGCGCGCTGCTCGACTCACCCCTGGCAGTGCCCACCGATTGGCTGCAAGCCCCCCACCATGGCAGCCGCAGCTCTTCTTCCGAGGCTTTTGTACAAGGCCTGGCGCCCAAGTCGGTGTTGATTTCCCGCGGCCGTGGCAACGCCTTTGGTCACCCGCATCCGCAAGTGAAGGCGCGTTATCAGGCCGTCGGCAGCCGGGTCTATGACAGCGCCGAGCAGGGTGCCATTCGCCTGCAACTGGGGGCCTTCAGGCCGCCTGAGGTTGCGCGAAGTCAACGACGTTTCTGGCGCGAAGCGTTACCGTAATCGCGCGTTACCAAAGGCCAAGGCCCGCCACGCGCGGGTGTGTGGCCGACGAGCCCCGCTGGCGAACCTATATGGTAAAGTGGCGCACTTTTTCGAGGGGACATTCACTGTGTGGGAATTGGTCAAATCCGGCGGCTGGATGATGTTGCCGATCATCATGAGCTCCATCGCCGCACTCGGCATCGTAGCCGAACGCCTGTGGACCCTGCGCGCCAGCCGCATCACCCCTGAACACCTGCTGGGGCAGGTGTGGGGCTGGATCAAGAACAAGCAGTTGGACAAGGAAAAGCTCAAGGAGCTGCGCGCCGATTCACCGTTGGGTGAAATTCTGGCCGCCGGCCTCGCCAACTCCAAGCATGGTCGCGAGATCATGAAGGAGTGCATTGAAGAGGCTGCCGCTCGCGTCATCCATGAAATGGAGCGCTATATCAACGCGCTTGGCACCATTGCCGCGATGGCGCCGTTGCTCGGCCTGCTGGGTACGGTGCTGGGCATGATTGATATTTTCAGCTCGTTCATGGGCTCGGGCATGACCACCAACGCCGCCGTCCTCGCAGGCGGTATTTCCAAGGCGCTGATTACCACGGCGGCGGGCTTGATGGTCGGCATTCCCTCGGTATTTTTCCACCGTTTCCTGCAGCGGCGTATCGACGAGTTGGTGGTCGGTATGGAGCAAGAAGCGATCAAGTTGGTGGAAGTGGTGCAGGGCGATCGTGATGTAGATTTCGTCGAGGGCCGAGTGTGAAATTTCGCCGCAAGCGACGGGAAAATGTCGACATCAACCTTGCGTCGCTGATCGACGTGGTGTTCATCCTGCTGCTGTTTTTTGTCGTCACCACCACCTTTACCCGGCAAACCCAGCTGCGTGTCGACTTGCCGGAAGCGGTGAGCGGCTCGCCAGCCGAGGACCAGGAAGTCAAACAACTGGACGTTGCCATCAGTGCCGATGGGGTGTTTTCGGTGAATAACCAGTTGCTCGAGAAAAACGACCTCACCAGCCTCATGGAGGCGCTGCAGAAAGAGTCCGGCGGCGATACCAACATGCCGCTCTCCATCAGCGCCGATGGCAAAACCCAGCACCAAGCCGTGATCACCGCGATGGACGCGGCCGGCAAGCTGGGTTTCAGCCACTTGCGCATGACCACCGTTGAGGCGGCGGCGCAGCCCTGATGGCCCTGTCTGATCGTTTGGTCAACGCCTGGTACAAGGGCCATCCGGCACTCGCGCTGCTGCGCCCGCTCGAATCGCTGTACCGCCGAGTGGTGCAGCGCAAACGTGCGCGCTTCCTGGCGGGCGAGGGCGAGATCTATCAATCGCCCGTGCCGGTGGTGGTGGTTGGCAATATTACGGTGGGCGGCACCGGCAAGACCCCCTTAATTCTGTGGCTGATCGAGCACTGTCGTCGCAGTGGCTTGCGCGTCGGCGTTGTCAGCCGTGGCTACGGCGCCAAACCGCCGCAGTTGCCGTGGCGAGTCGAGGCCAGCCATAGCGCCGGGATTGCGGGTGATGAGCCATTGCTGATCGTGCAGCGCTGCGGCGTTCCGTTGATGATTGACCCTGATCGCGGTCGCGCAGTAAAGGCGCTGCTGGCAGCGAGCCGCTGGACTTGATCCTTTCCGATGACGGCTTGCAGCATTACCGTTTGGCGCGTGACCTTGAGTTGGTGCTGATCGACGCCGCGCGCGGCCTCGGCAACCGCCGTTGCCTGCCCGCCGGGCCGTTACGCGAGCCGGTGGAACGCCTGCAAAGCGTCGATGCGCTGCTTTACAACGGCGCAGGCTCTGATCCCGAAGGCGGTTTTGCTTTTCGACTGGTCCCCGCGGCATTGGTTAACCTGAGCACCGGTGAGCGCCAGCCGGTCGACTATTTTCCGGTTGGCCAGCCGGTGCATGCGGTCGCCGGTATCGGCAACCCGAATCGTTTCTTCCATACCCTTGAAACGCTACACTGGCAGCCAATACCGCATGCTTTTGCCGACCACGCGCCGTACAGCGCGCAGGTCCTGAATTTTGCCCCGTCATTGCCGCTGGTCATGACCGAAAAGGACGCGGTGAAGTGCCGCGCCTTTGCCCAGCCCGACTGGTGGTACCTTGCGGTGGATGCGCTGCCGTCGCCCGCGTTTGTCGCCTGGTTCGACACGCAACTGATGCGCTTGCTGCCCGCCCGACGTTTGCCTTAAATCGCTTTTTTCCAGGAAACACTCATGGACACCAAACTGCTCGATATTCTCGCTTGCCCGATCTGCAAAGGCCCGCTCAAGCTCAGCGCCGACAAAACCGAGCTGATCAGCAAGGGCGCCGGCCTGGCTTACCCGATCCGTGATGGCATCCCGGTGATGCTGGAGAGCGAAGCCCGTACCCTGACCACCGATGAGCGCCTGGATAAATGACCAACGCCTTTACCGTTATTATTCCTTCGCGTTACGCGTCGACCCGCCTGCCGGGCAAACCGCTGCACTTGATCGGCAACAAGCCGATGATCCAGCTGGTGTGGGAGCAGGCCTGCAAAAGCAGCGCAGAGCGCGTTGTAGTTGCCACCGATGACCCGCGCATCATCGAAGCCTGCAAGGTTTTTGGTGCCGAAGCGGTGCTGACCCGCGAAGACCACAACTCCGGCACCGACCGCCTGGCCGAAGTCGCCACGCAGTTGGGCCTGGCGCCCGATGCAATCGTGGTCAATGTGCAGGGCGACGAGCCGTTGATCCCGCCGAGCGTGATCGACCAAGTGGCCGCCAACCTGGCGGCGCATGGCGAAGCGCGTATGGCGACGTTGGCTGAGCCAATCGAAGACATCGACACGCTGTTCAACCGCAGCGTGGTGAAAGTGGTCAGCGACATCAATGGCCTGGCGCTGACGTTCAGCCGCTCGATCCTGCCTTGGGCGCGAGACGCCTTCGCCAAGCACCCCGACGTATTTCCGGAGGGTGTGCCGTACCGCCGCCACATCGGCATCTACGCCTACCGCGCCGGCTTCCTGCATGATTTCGTCAGTTGGGGCCCGTGCTGGCTGGAAAGCACTGAGTCGCTGGAGCAACTGCGTGCCCTGTGGCACGGCGTGCGCATCCACGTAGGCGACGCCCTCGAAGCGCCCCCAGCAGGTGTTGACACTCAGGAAGACCTCGAGCGCGTCCGTCGCGTTCTGGGGGCCTGATGGAGGTTTTGTTTGTCTGCTTGGGCAATATCTGTCGCTCGCCGACTGCCGAGGGCGTCCTGCGGCATAAGTTGCGTGAAGCGGGGCTGGCCGGCCAAGTCGAAGTAGCGTCAGCCGGGACGGGCGAATGGCACGTCGGTAACCCGCCGGACCAGCGCAGCCAACGTGCGGCACGGGTGCGCGGTTATGACCTGTCGGCGCAACGTGCCCAACAGGTCTCTCGTGCTGACTTTGCGCGTTATGACCTGATCCTCGCCATGGACCACAGCAACCTGCGCAACCTCAAGGCCTTGCAGCCGGCGCAAGGCAAGGCGGAGCTGGACGTGTTCCTGCGCCGCTACGACGGCGAAGTGGAAGAAGTGCCAGACCCTTACTACGAAGGCGAACAAGGCTTTGAACGGGTGCTTGATCTGATCGAGCGTGCATGTGACCTGTTGGTGATCGAATTGAAGGGGCGGTTATGAGCCTACACGTGCTTGCGCAGGTATCGCTCAAGCCATTCAACAGCTTTGGCATCGACGTACGCGCCCAATGGTTCGCAGAGGCGCGCAGCGACGCCGAGGTGCGCGAAGCCTTGGCCTACGCCGCCGCCCAAGCGTTGCCGCTGCTGGTGATCGGCGGTGGCAGCAATTTGCTGTTGACCCAAGACATACAGGCGTTGGTGTTGCGCATGGCCACCCAAGGCATTCGAGTGCTCCAGGATGATGGCCTGCACGTGGTAGTCGAGGCTGAAGCGGGCGAAGCCTGGCACCCCTTTGTGCTGTGGACCCTGGAACACGGTTTTTGCGGTTTGGAAAACCTCAGCCTGATCCCCGGCACCGTCGGCGCCGCGCCGATGCAGAACATTGGCGCTTACGGCGTGGAGATCAAGGATGTGTTTGCCGGCCTGACGGCGTTGGATCGTCAAACCGGCGAACTGCGCGACTTCAGCCTGGCAGAATGCAACTTCGCCTACCGCGACAGTGTATTCAAGCACGAAACCGGGCGCTGGCTGATCCTGCGCGTGCGTTTTGCCTTGAGCCGCGTCAGCCACTTGAAACTCGACTACGGCCCCGTGCAACAGCGCCTGGCCGGGCAGGGCATCACTGAGGCGACGCCCAGCGATGTCAGCCGCGCCATTTGCAGCATTCGTCGCGAAAAATTGCCGGGACCCGGCTGAGTTGGGTAATGCAGGCAGCTTCTTCAAAAACCCGCTGGTGTCCAAGGCGTTGGCCGCAGAACTACAGGCGAAGTATCCCGACCTGGTGGCGTACCCGCAGCCTGACGGGCAAATGAAGCTTGCCGCCGGTTGGCTGATCGACAAGGCAGGCTGGAAAGGCTTTCGTGAAGGCGATGCGGGCGTGCACAAAATGCAAGCACTGGTGCTGGTCAACTATGGCGCCGCCACCGGGCAGGATATTGCCAACCTGGCGCTGCGTATCCAGCAGGATATTGCTCAACGCTTCAAGGTGACTCTGGAAATGGAACCCAACCAGTACTGAGCCTGCAACCGCGCGAAAACAAAAATGCCCCGTATCTTTCGATACGGGGCATTTTTTATAGCACTAACAATCAGTCATCGCGGCTCATGATGCCGAAGATCTGCAACAGGCTGATAAACAGGTTGTAGATCGATACATACAGGCTAACGGTCGCCATGATGTAGTTACGCTCACCGCCGTGGATGATCGCGCTGGTCTGGAACAGGATGCACACAGAGGAGAACAGCACAAAACCTGCGCTGATCGCCAACTGCAGGCCGCTGATCTGGAAGAACATGCCCGCAACCACTGCCGCCAGCAACACAAAGAAACCTGCGGTGATGAAACCACCCAGGAAGCTCATGTCCTTGCGGCTGATCAGCACGTAAGCCGACAGACCACCAAACACCAGTGCCGTCATCGCGAACGCCGAGCTGACCACTTCCGCGCCGCCGGCCATGCCGAGGTAACGGTTAAGGATAGGGCCGAGGATAAAGCCCATGAAACCGGTCAAGGCAAACGCCGACACCAAGCCCCACGCCGAGTCACGCAGCTTGTTGGTCAGGAAAAACAGACCGTAGAAGCCGATCAACACGACAAAGATATTCGGGTAGCCAACGCGCATTTGCTGCGCCACGAACGCCATCACGCCGCTGAATGCGAGCGTAAGGGCGAGCAAGCCATAGGTATTGCGCAAGACGCGGCTGACTTCAAGCTGCTCAGCCTGCGCGTTGCCATTCACTGCGTAATTCTGTTCGCGCATGGCGACACTCCTTCAGTTTTGAAACGTTCAGTCGCAAAGATCATAACAGACGCTCTGTAACAAGCGATGGCGAGAGTTTGACAGTGTGTTTCATTCGGGTATTATGGCGCCCGCTGAGGCAGGAAGGTCTACTATAATCCTGTGATGCAAAAGGGAAATTGGCAGAGTGGTTGAATGCACCGGTCTTGAAAACCGGCGAACGTTAATAGCGTTCCCAGGGTTCGAATCCCTGGTTTCCCGCCAAGATTTACACGAGAGCCCCGCGAAAGCGGGGCTTTTGCGTTTCTGGGGTTTGGGTGGGAAACGGCGGTTTTTGAGAGGGGTTTCGAAACCTTTGGGTAGGAGGCCCGAAACTTTACCCATTTGGATGATTTAGCGGTGGCGCCAATCGGTCAGTAAACCCGCTTGGTGGTCTCCTGTTTGCTACGGCCCAGCAGTAGACTCGCGTCTCCGATATCGACGATTTCCGATGCGGCGTTGGGCCGAATGTCACGAAACTGAAACCCTCCAATTGATCAGTTTATGCATAAATGCATTATTTGTTGCATGTCATAACTGGATGAATGTACAGTATTAATGCGATGTGCTCAAAGGCGCACAAACCGGGATTTTGTCCGTTGAGCTTTCACAGAAGCCGGAAACTCGGAAACCCGAAGCCGTTCGTCAGAGAGCAGTAAGGTGACGGAAGAATAAACCGTCCATTTTACTGAGATCTACAGCGCACTTATACTGGACCTAGCGAAAAGGAAATCACTATGCCAAATGGCGACACAATTTATCTTCCAGAAATTGAAATCAACGTTATTAATAAATATGAACCTCAGGCATTCGGAGGTGGGGGGCTGGACAGTGATTTTTCACACAGTCACACGGGGCAGCTAATTAATGTTGCCACGCGTACTTACGTACTTAATACGTACCCACCAATCATTGCCCAAAATGTTAGGGATCAAGAGACAGCTTTTGCAGCGAATCTTCAGTCCATGCCAGCGGCTATCGCGCAAAGCATTAATTCAATAGAGCAGAGTGCAGGAAGCTCTGAGAGCGGAGTCGAAAAGATCGAAAGGCATACTCATTCGATTGACGCTCTTATTGTTCAGAAAACACAGGCTTACACTGCTCAGAAAGAAATTGCTGATAAGTATTACTACGGTCATGATTTTTTTGGCTATCCAACGAGCCGCTTCATCACTGACGCGATCAGCGGCAGTAAGACGAATTATCCTCCAGATAAGAACTATAAAGAATGGTACGCATCACTGGCGGCTGCGTATGCTGCAAAATATAGCAGTCGTGAAATCGATTATTTGAATGCTTTAAAGCAGAAGCTTCAAGAGCCAATTAGATTTGTTAACGAAGCTAGGGAGAAGGTTCGACTTAACCAGTATCCGATCGCTCCACCAGGGGTGTCGCTGGATGGAAATTTACAAGAGACAAAAGCACAAGACAGCTATTATTCTAGTAGTGGCTCTGCTTTTATGTACACGTGGTTCTATATGAAAGTCCGAAATAAAGGGCTTTGGGACTACAAACAACAAGGACGCCAGTATGCAGATTTCGGAAATTTTAATTATGGAGCCGTAGGGACCGCCGCGGGGATTCCAGAGCAAGTTCTTCTAAGAGGGGCGGGCGCTGCACAAACTGTAGCAGGAACATCCTCTAAGGAATTTGGTGAGTGGTGGGCAGGAGCGCCCTACGGTGATGACCCTGTTGACCAAGTTTGGATTAAATTTGGGATAGATTATGCAAAATCAAAAGGTTATTAAATGGCAGGTGTGGGGTTTGTTGATTGTTTGTTTGGCGCAGGCGTTATATATTTATGTGTCCTCACCCTTCAGGCCAGATCCTAGTAAAGTTGTTTCAGTCACCAAAGTTGCTGAGGGTGGTGCCATTTATGAAGTGTTGTATGACTCCGGCGGGGCCACCAATGGAGATGTATATCGGTATTTTCTCATGGAGATTCAGCCAAGCGAAGAGGTGGCTCTGAAAAAGACAAAAAATAGCACTCCTTTTCTTGTTGCAAAGAGTGATAATGCTGTCAAGAAGGTCGTGGGGGATAGAGTTATGTTAAAAACTAACGATACCGTTTATGAGTTTCATAGCATATCACTATTCAAAATCAAAGGCGAAATTCGTACAGTAGGCTTCGATCTTGATGCTACAGTCCCATAGCTAGATATACAAAAAAACGCCGGCCAACGCCGGTGTTTTTTTTGCTTTGAATCTTAGCGGAGTTATAAGTAAAGCACTTTTGGTTATTTTTTTATATCTGTATTAAGTTGGGTGCTGTTGGGCTACTATGCTTTTATATTTCTAATACAATGGCTACGAGCTGCGAAATACCCATACCAGTATGGCGACAGATAAGACTGGAATGGAAAAGATATGGGATATAAGGGGGGCGAAGCTGTGGAGATGTAGCAACGATACTTAAACAAACCGCAAAGTGCTTTAGCATGAGCCGGTACCCAAATCAGTTTTTGACGTTGAGTTCCCAGTTGATTCAAAACTACCAGAGATCGCTCTGGAGTAGATGAAGATCTGCCCTTACGCGCCTTTGTGAGGGTTGTCGGACTTACACCTTGGAAGGGAATCAATGCTACTTCCAGCAAGGCAGTTACGCAATAGAACGTCGGAGCGGATTGCCCTGACCTGAAGACGATTGTCCAGGTGCTCAATGAGCGTTCGGTTCCGGGGGCAAATTGGGGCAAACCAGCCGTCAATCTATGCCTCTCAATGCCCATTTGACACTTTCAGCGATTTGCCAAAGGCGCCCTACATCCCATCACTTCCAGAAGGACGGCTATACAGAAACGACTGTTCCTCTGAAATCCACAGTGAGTGGCTGGTACTGGGGAATCTGCTGATTGGCGGCTTGATCGGCATGCTAATCGTCGACCCGCTGACAGGCGCCATGTACACGCTGCCTGATGACGCTACTGGAAAGCTGAACGCCGTAATGCTCCCACTTGCATTGCAACCGCAAGCCTCGGCTACTGCGCAATAAACCGCAGGCAAAGCAAAGCCCGCTTAGTGGCGGGCTGTCCTTGCGTGTTGATCATTCGCGCCAGCGCGCGGCGTCTGCACGTCTCAAATTGAGTTTAATCACCGACAGGCTTCAGCCCCGACGTAATAAGCGATCGAGCCCGGTACGATTGTCGCCATAAGCGCATCTGGTTTCGAGGCCTTCATCTGTTTGATCGTGTCGCCACTGCCCAAGTACTTGACCGTACTTTGCGAGCAGTTGTAGAGGCGCTTCGAGTAACTGACCCCGCTGGGGCCTTCGCGCTTGGTGGTAATCGTGCGCTGATTGCCTGAGGCGTCCTTTTGCAGGACGCTATAGTGGGCTTTTGAGTCAGACGGCACTGACAGTGCTTGTTCGTCGGCAAATGCTGGTGCGCACGCAAGTATGCAGAGGGCGAATATCCTGTATTTCATTGTTAGCTCCATTTTGAGTCTTGCATCAATTCTGCAATGCCCGCACCACTACACCCACGCTACGGTCGTGCGCGCTCACTGCCTCGACAGGGTAGCTCGGCTTAAGCGGTTTGCCCTCTCTGTTGTGCCTTTTATTTCAGTCGTAAAAATGGCTTTTCGATCAGGTACCAACTCGCTAGGCACAGCGGAATAAGTATAGCAACCATTAGCGTGATAAGCGTGACTGCAGAGGTTACGCCACACACGACGGTGAGATATAGCAACACCGGCATATGGTATATATAAATGCCATAACTTATATCCGGAATGCGAACAGGCAACACCTGTCGACCCGCCATGCCTGCCCATACGGTAGCGAAGGCTTGAAGTATGGGGGGTGAAGACGTGCCCCACCAACAGATGCCAATAAAAAACAGCCAAGGCAAAATATTGCCTAATTTTAAAAGTATGAGGCTGTAAATGTACGTTAGATTCCCGACAAAAAAAGCCGGCGCGAGAAATGAGAGTATTTGTGTGAGTGGGCTAAGCCCGGAATGGACCACGTACGCTGAGAGGGCTGATGACACGGCGAGGAGCGCCCAGATGAAGATTGGTTTTTTATAAGCGCCAACCGTCCAGAGCAGGGCCAGGCATAAATAGGCCAATTCCTCCCACGCCAATGACCACACGGGTGCGTTGGCAAGGCCCGGGAAGTCGTACAGTCCACCGGAAATCCATTTTATAAAAGACGCTTCAACGAACGTCCGGTCAAACAGTAAAAAACCTAATACGAATGACGTGACAAGTGCTGGAAATATGCGTAGTGCGCGTTTTTTTGTGAAGATGACCCATGATCCTGAGGTGGCGTAGCTTTTAAGTAAAAGAAAACCACTGACTGCAAGAAAGGCGGGGACGGCCATTATAAAGCCTGGCCAGCCTACCGTTGGATCAATCACCGGCCACACATGCGCGACAACAACTTCTAACGCTAAAAGTAGTCTAACTAAATCAAAACCAGGATAGCGGGTTAGCTTTATCGAATTTATTTGAGGCACGCAGATTCCTTTTCTTATGGGCGGCATCCTACTCTATCTATACCGCTAGAACCGACCCGCACACTTTTCCCGCTCTTTTTTCGCCTACGCAGATGGGCGCCCTGCAGTTGGCCAACCGTATGGTGATGGCCCAGGTGACACGCAGCCGGATGGCCGACGACGGCGTACCCAACGAATTGCACGCTACGTACTACGCCCAGCGAGCCAGCGCCGGCCTGATTATCGCCGAAGCCACTAACATTTCTGCTCAAGGTCGTGGTTACGCGATGACGCCTGGCATCTGGACTGACGCACAGGTCGCAGGCTGGAAAAAAATGACAGATGCGGTGCACGCGGCGGGCGGCAAAATCGTCAGCCAGCTCTGGCACGTCGGCCGTTTTTCCAGCACCCAATTGCAGCCGAATGGTGAAGCCCCAGTCGCTTCATCGGCGATCAAAGCCGATGGCAGCACTTACACCGACAAGGCTTTTGTCGAGGTGTCGATGACGCGTGCGCTGGAGACAGCCGAGATGCCCGGCATCATCGAGCAGTACAAGCGCGCCATCGCCACCTCGCTCACCGTGCCTGAAGGGGTGGACCTGGACGAGCTGAGCGCGCAGTTCGAAGGGGCGTTTATCAGCAACAACAACTATGACCTGCAGATGGCGCTTGAGCGCCGGGCGCAAGGCCGGATTGACGTGGTGGCGTTCGGTAGCCTGTGAGCTGAATTCACGATTGCTCAACGTGCCTTTACCTCACGCGCGCGAAGCGAAGACTTCCTTGAGTACCGGCACCGCCGACATCGCCTTCGGCCAACCCACATAGAACGCCAAGTGCGTCACCACCTCGGCGGCCTGGGCTTGGCTGAGGCCGTTGTCCATGGCGCGGTCGAGGTGGAACGGCAACTGCGCCGCCTGGCCTTGGGCGATAAGCGCGGCGACGGTGACCAGGCTGCGGTCACGCGCACTGAGGGTGCTTTGTCGCCAAAGGTCACCGAACAACACGTCATTGGTGTAGCGCGCGAGCTCCGGCGCGACCTCGGCAACCCCGGCTTCGACGGCGGCGCGGCGTTTTACTTCGCTGTCTGGGTCAAGTGTCAGCGCGGCGCCAGCGGGTGGCGAAATCTGCTCGGCGGGGATCTTTCGCTCGCTGAACGCTTGCTTGGCCACGCCGGCCGCCGACATTGCGTTGGGCCAGCCGGCGTAGAACGCCAAGTGGGTAATCAATGCGCTGATCTCACTGGGCTTGAGGCCATTGTCGAGCCCCAGTTTGATGTGCCCGGTGAGTTGCGGGGTCTGGCCGCTGGCGATCAGCGCAGACAAGGTGATCAGACTGCGGTCTCGCGGTGTCAGCTCTGTGCGTTTCCACACTTCGCCGAACAGCAATTCGGTGGTGTAGGCGTAAAGCTGTGGGGTGACTTCGAGCACGTCCGGTGACGGCTTTGGATCAGGCCGCGGCTGCCCCTGGTCGGCGTCCACGGCAGCGGCGAAGAGGAGGGTGGCGAAGGTGGTCGCGCGGAGCATTTTCATCGAGTGTCCCCATTGGCGTGTCGAAACGAATAGACCTGCCCATGGTAGGCAACCACGACCTATTGATTAAGAGGCATAACCTGCATGGCGTCATGAGTTCGGCTCATCAATGCAGTGTGATCTGATGTAGGCTTACAGCGATCAGTTTATGAATGAGGTTCATCAATGGCGCGCGAAGGATACGGCGACCTTCTGGCATTTGTGGCGGTGGCGCGCGAATGCAGCTTTACCCGTGCGGCTGCACAGCTCGGTGTGTCGCAGTCGGCGCTGAGCCACACCATTCGCGCGCTTGAAGCCCGGCTGGGCGTGCGTTTGCTGACGCGAACCACGCGCAGCGTGGCGCCAACCGAAGCCGGCGAGCAGCTCTTCAACAAGCTCGCGCCGCGCTTCGACGAGATTGAGGCCGACCTTGCCGAAGTGGTCGAGCTGCGCGATTCGCCGCGCGGCACACTGCGCATCTCGGCCACCGACTACGCGGCAAACGCAGTGCTGTGGCCGCGCCTGGGGGATTTTATGCCGCGCTACCCCGATATCAACATCGAAATCACCACCGACTATGGCCTGACCGATATTGTCGCCGAGCGCTATGACATGGGCGTGCGCTTGGGCAACCAGGTTGCCCAAGACATGATTGCCGTTCGAATCGGCCCCGACCTGCGCATGGCGATGGTTGCATCGCCTGCGTATCTGCAAACGCACCCGGCGCCTCGGGAGCCGAACGACTTGGCCGCGCACAACTGCATCAATCTCAGGCTGCCCACGCACGGCGGTTGCTACCCATGGGAGTTGGCCAACGGTGAGCGTGAGTTACAGGTTCGGGTGCACGGCCAACTGACGTTCAATGGCACGTACCCGATGCTCGCGGCGGCGTTGGATGGCTGCGGTGTGGCGTATCTGCCTGAAGATCTGGTTAAGGCACACGTTGCCGCCGGGCGCTTGTGCTGGGTGCTGGAAGCGTGGTTTCCGACCTTTGCGGGTTTGCACATCTACTACCCGAGCCGACGGCAGTCGTCACGCGCGCTGGCGCTGGTAGTGGAGGCTCTGCGCTACACGGCACCCACCATTCATGAGTGAGCCTCATGGCCGTATCCTTTTTTTGCGCCTTAATCACCCCAGCCAATCGGTCTAGGATCAATCGATCTTTTAAACGCGGTTGAGGGTTAATGATGAATTACCGTTATCTGGGCCGCAGTGCCTTGAAAGTGTCGCCTTTGTGCCTGGGCGCAATGATGTTCGGCGGCGAGACCGACGAAGCCACCAGCCAGCGCATCATCGACAAGGCCGGTGCCGCCGGCGTCAACTTCATTGACACCGCAGACGCTTATCACGGCGGGCGCTCTGAAGAGGTGGTGGGGCGCGCCATTGCAGCGCAGCGTGATAACTGGGTGCTGGCGACCAAGTTCGGCTACCCCTCGTCGGCTGAGGCTGGCCCGAATCAACAGGGCCAGTCACGCAAGTGGATCATGCAGAACGTCGAGGCCAGCCTGAAACGTCTGGGCACCGACTACATCGACATCCTGTATTTCCACCGCACCCTGAGCGATGCGCCGATGGAAGAGGGCTTGCGTGCAATCGACGACCTGATTCGCCAGGGCAAGATTCGTTATTACGGCGCGTCCAACTTCCACGGCTGGAAAATCGCCGAGATGGTGCGCATCGCCGATTCGTTGGGCATCCAGCGGCCGACCGTCAGCCAACCGTTGTACAACATCGTCAACCGTATTGCTGAAGTCGAGCAACTGCCAGTCGCCGGTCACTATGGCCTTGGCGTAGTCCCTTACAGCCCGCTCGCACGCGGTGTGCTCAGCGGCAAGTACCCGGTGGACGCGCCGCCGCCGGCTGACACGCGCGCAGGGCGCGGTGACAAGCGTATCCAGCAGACCGAATGGCGCCCTGAGTCGTTGAAAATTGCGCAAACCATCGCCCAGCATGCGGCCGATCGCGGCACCACGTCAGTCGCGTTTGCCATCGCTTGGGTACTCAAGAATCAGCTGATCAGTGCGGCGATCGCCGGCCCTCGCACTGAGGCTCACTGGGACAGCTACCTGCAAGCGTTAGGGCTGGAGCTGGGGCCGGATGACGAAAAACGGGTCGACAGCCTGGTGGTGCCGGGCCATGCGTCGACCCACGGTTTCACCGACCCGGGCTACCCGGTCGAAGGGCGCAAAGTCAGCTGAGCGCACTAAGGCCAAGGGGAGGGCGTTCGCGTCAGCGGTTAACCCTCTCCTGCAAGTGCGCAGGGTAGCGATCACCCGCAACCTTGATCTGCTCCAGTTGCGTTGCGATGGCAGCCAGATCGGCGTTGTTCAGAACGAGGCTGGCGGCACCGATATTCTCTTCCAGTCGATTCAGCTTGGTGGTGCCTGGAATCGGCACGATCCAGGGTTTTTGCGCCAACAGCCATGCCAAGGCAACCTGCGCACGGGTTGCGCCTTTACCCTCGGCGATTTGACCGAGCACCTCGACCAGCTTCGCATTGGCCTTGCGGTTTTCTTCGGTGAAACGCGGCACCAGATTACGGAAGTCGTCGTGCGCAAATTTCGTGTCGGCGTCGATGGCGCCGGTCAAAAACCCCTTGCCCAGCGGGCTGAATGGAACGAAGCCGATTCCGAGTTCTTCCAGTACCGGCAGAATCGCCTCTTCAGGCTCACGCCACCATAACGAATACTCACTTTGCAGCGCGGCAACGGGCAGCACGGCGTGCGCGCGGCGGATAGCCTCAGGCCCGGCTTCCGACATGCCAAAGTGCAGCACTTTGCCTGCTTCGACCAGTTGCTTTACCGCCCCTACAACCTCCTCAATCGGAACCTGCGGGTCAATGCGGTGCTGGTAGAGCAGCTCGATGCGGTCAGTCTTGAGCCGCTTCAGCGAGGCTTCGACCACGGCTTTGATGGTCTCGGGGCGGCTGTCGAGGCCTTCAGCCGTCAGGCCATTTTTGAAACCGAATTTGGTTGCGATAACCACCTGATCGCGGATAGGCGCCAATGCTTCGCCCAGCAGTTCTTCGTTGGTGTACGGGCCATACGCCTCGGCGCTGTCGAAGAAATTCACGCCCTTGTCGAAAGCGCTACGGAGCAGCGAAATCGCTGCTTTACGCTCCAGGGCGGGGCCATACGCGAAACTCAGGCCCATGCAGCCCAAGCCTATAGAGGACACTTCCAAACCGCTTCTGCCGAGCTGACGTTTCAGCATCTTTCGTCTCCTTCGCAAAGTTGTAATGCACAGGTACACTTTAGATTCCTGTGCATTGCTCAACAATTGGCACATCGCTTCATGAGTACCTGAGGAAAATTCACCAATGATCCGCGCCGGCCTACCCGAGTTGACCGCATTTGTCGCTATCGCTGAGCAACGCAGTTTCAGCGGCGCGGCCAAGATTCTGGGTGTGTCCGCCTCTGCGCTTAGCCATTCCATGCGCGGGCTTGAATCGCGCCTGCAACTGCGCCTGTTCAACCGCACCACGCGCTCGGTCGCCTTGACCGAGGCGGGTGAGCAACTTTTTTTGCGCGTGCAGCCGCTGTTGGGCGAACTCGAATGTGCGGTTAACGACGTCACCTCAGAGCGCAATACGCCCTCGGGCCTGATCCGCCTGAGCGCATCCGAGTCGTCATTCAAACCTCTGCTCCGTCACGTGATGCCGCAATTTCTTCAGGACAATCCGCAGATCCATATCGAGTGCGTGGCCGATAGCCGCCTGGTGGATATTGTCGCTGATGGTTTCGATGCAGGTATTCGCCTGTATGACGACGTGCCGCGCGACATGATCGCGGTGCGCTTCGGCGCGGATGTGCGATTTGCCGCAGTGGCTTCTCCCGCCTACCTGAGTCGGCACCCGGCGCCAATGGCACCCCACGACCTAAAAGCGCATCGATGCATCCGGTTCCGCTTCGCCAGCGGCACGCTGTTTCGCTGGGACCTGGATCACCTCGGCAGGTCAGCCAGCATCGATGTCGATGGACCGATGACGATGGATAACCTCAATTTGATGACGGAGGCGGCGCTGGCTGGCATCGGCATTGCGTGGCTGCCGGAACACCAGGTTGAAGACCACTTGCAGGCCGGTCGTCTGGTGCATCTGTTGCCGGATTGGGGGCCGTACTATTCAGGCGCCTGTCTTTACTATCCCGCTAACCGGCATCCACCGATGGCCTTGCGAATGTTCGTCGAGGCGCTACGCGAATGGGCGCGTAGCCAGGAAATAAACATTCCCGGCACATGCTGATCCACAGCTGATTGATCGTTCCCACGCTCTGCGCGGGAATGCGTCCCGTGACGCTCCACGTCACATTTCACGGGCATCGAGAGTTTCCTCTATAGCTGGACTCAGAGCGTCTGAGGCAGCATTGCCACGCAGAGCATGGGAACGATCATGGCGAGAATTCGCGACCGATTGTCCGCGCGTCACGCCCGCTAAGTAATCGAATCGATGTCGAATGTATATGGCCCACCGCTGCGGGAGGCGAACATCGAAGCGACATCGTCCGGCTCGGGAATCATCGCAATTTGCACCTGCAGTGTGTTCTCCCGCTGGCCCTTCCAGCGTTGCAGAGCGGCTTCCAGGTTGGGCGAGTGCGCGGCGCTGCCGTAAACATCCACCCGCCTCAGTGCGCGCACGCGTAATCGTTCAAGCCGCTGCAGTGAATCTTGCAGCTTGTAATACTCGCCGGACAACTCGGTCACCGTTTGCAGGTACTCGGGGTCGTTGTTGCAATAGCGCAGCGTGTCCATTGTTCGCTTGCGTTGGTCGTACACCTTGCTGCGCATGGTCGTCAGTGCCGACGCCACCACATCGTATTCACGTTTAGTCACCACCGTGCCCTTGGTTTCCTCGGTTTGTTGCCAGCGTCTAAAGGTCGCCCAGGAAAACGGGATATAGGCCCCCGGTATACTGTGATCAGCGAGACTCATGGCCTGATCGATAAAACCACCCCGAAACGGCAGGTCGCCGTCCTTGGCCAGCGCACGCGTACACGCGGCCTCTTCAATGGAGTCACACCCCGGGTTCCAGAGAATCGACGAAAGTTGCTTTTCGTTGAAGTTCACCGGCATAAAGTGATGCAACGTGCCGTGATGCTCATAAGGCGCGCCACCCACCCGAACCAGGCCTGCGACGAAAATCAAAATACCTAACACCGGGTTGGTAATAAAAAGTCCCGCAAGCCCGGTAATCCAAATGCTTCGCCGTGCGTTCATCCACGGTGCGGGTACGCCGGGGATCATGTCATTGTTGTTGACCATGCGGTGGTGCGTCAGCGGCTCGGCAGCGGCGACGAATGTGGCATCACCTACACGCGGCGATCCGTAGGTGTAGAGGAGAACGTCGTAGTTCAAGGTTTCGTCAGATCGCAGTGCTTCAGCCAGTAGTAGTGCAATCGCGCCGCCCAGGCTGTGGCCGCTGATAATGATTTTTTGGCCGATATGAAACCTATCCAAATAGTTCTGAACAAACGTCTTCAACGCCTTATACGCATCGTAAAAGCCATGATGTACGTTGCCTTTACCCTCGCTGAAAGGAACTTGTGCCGCATCCGCGTCACGCCACCAATCTGATAATTCCAACGTTCCACGGATAGCGATCAACACCACCTCATCATGATGCGTGATAAACGCTTGCGTGCTCTTGCCGCTTAGCCAGTACTCGCTGGTGTCATCAAAAAAATGCAGATTGGCAGGATGTTCCTGAATGTCGCTCGGCTTGTTTTGCTCATATAGGGTGGGGTCGAACGGTAAAATCTCAAAGTGCTTCGAGTAAGGAACTTCCTCATACAGTGGGTAGAAACGGTGAACCGGCGACTGCGAACTGTCTACCTTCCAGCTTTCTCGATAGTTGGGAAGCGCTTCACCAAAAAAGTTACCCACACTGGGTTCGAGTGGAAAGCTCACGGTGTCCACAGGTTCTTTGGCGGGTTTTTGGCCGAAATCGTTATAGCTCAGGTTCGACATGATTGCGAGCTGGTACAGGTTGAGTGCGCTGAAGGCATTGTCGGTTGAGAGCATGGGCCTGAGTGCACGCAGGGGGCGCACCTG
>NZ_VUAZ01000201.1 GCF_009296165.1 Pseudomonas kitaguniensis
TTTTTGTGCTCTCTCGCTTAGCGTTTCAGCGAAGCTGGCAGGTGCGGCTGGATCGCCGTCAGTACTGCCTTGAAGCATTTGGTGTTGCCGGCAACCACGTGGCCTTTTTCGAGGAAGTCGTGACCACCGGTGAAGTCGCTCACCAGGCCGCCTGCTTCTTGAATCAGCAGGGCGCCTGCGGCCATGTCCCATTCGGACAAGCCCGACTCCCAGAACGCGTCAAAACGACCGGCGGCGACGTAAGCCAGGTCGAGGCTGGCAGCGCCTGCGCGACGGATGCCGGCGGTCTGGCCGACCAGGGCGCGGAACATGCCCAAATAGTTTTCGAGGTTGTCCATCTGGTCGTCACGGAACGGGAAGCCAGTGCCCAGCAGGGCGCCGTCCAGGCTGGTGCGGCCGCTGACGCGCAGGCGCCGACCGTTCAGTTGGGCGCCACGGCCACGGCTGGCGGTGAATTCTTCCTGGCGGACCGGGTCCAGCACAACGGCGTGTTCCAGGCGGCCACGGTATTTGCAGGCAATGCTGACCGCAAAGTGTGGGATGCCGCGCAGGAAGTTGGTGGTGCCGTCCAGTGGGTCGATGATCCACAGGTAGTCTTCGCCTTCGCCGCTGCCTTTGTGCAGGCCGGTTTCTTCG
>NZ_VUAZ01000202.1 GCF_009296165.1 Pseudomonas kitaguniensis
CAAAAAAGAGGGGATTATTCCACTGGCAAGCGTTGCCGAAAACATCAATATCAGTGCGCGAGGCGCGCATGCAGCGTTTGGCTGGCTGCTGCGCGATGGCTGGGAAAAGGGCAATGCCGACCAGCAGATCAAAGCGATGAAAGTTAAAACGCCGAACGCAGAGCAGAAGATCATGTACCTGTCCGGTGGCAATCAACAGAAGGCCATTTTGGGCCGTTGGCTGTCGATGCCGATGAAGGTGCTGTTGCTTGATGAGCCGACCCGAGGCATCGATATCGGCGCCAAGGCCGAGATCTACCAGATCATCCATCACCTCGCGACACAGGGCATTGCGGTGATCGTGGTGTCCAGCGACCTGATGGAAGTGATGGGCATTTCCGACCGCATCCTGGTGCTGTGCGAAGGCGCCCTGCGCGGCGAAGAACGCCGCGAACACGCGACTGAATCCAACTTGCTGCAGCTGGCCTTGCCGCGCGGCCCGGCGAACTGAGAGACGACTATGACGACCCAACACAACGCGTTGCAGACGGCACGCAAACCCCTCGACCTGCGCGCGCTGCTCGACAACTGGGCGATGCTGATCGCCGCCGTGAGTATTTTTTTACTCTGCGCCTTGCTGATCGATAACTTTCTCTCGCCGCTGAACATGCGCGGGCTCGGCCTGGCGATTTCGACGGTGGGCATCGCCGCCTGCACCATGCTGTTTTGCCTGGCGTCGGGGCATTTCGACTTGTCCGTGGGCTCGGTGATTGCTTGCGCCGGCGTGGTGGCGGCGATTGTCATGCGCGATACCGACAGCGTGATGCTGGGTATCGGCGCGGCGTTATTGATGGGGCTGATCGTGGGGCTGATCAACGGCATCGTGATCGCCAAGTTGCGCGTCAACGCGTTGATTACCACGCTGGCGACCATGCAGATCGTGCGCGGCCTGGCGTATATCTTTGCCAATGGCAAAGCGGTTGGCGTGTCGCAGGATCAGTTCTTTATTTTCGGCAACGGCCAACTGTTCGGCGTGCCTGTACCGATCCTGATCACGATTCTGTGTTTCTTGTTTTTTGGCTGGCTGCTCAACTACACCACCTACGGGCGCAACACCATGGCCATTGGCGGCAACCCCGAAGCGGCGCTGCTGGCAGGGGTGAATGTTGATCGCACGAAGATCCTGATCTTCGCCATCCATGGCGTGATCGGCGCGTTGGCCGGGGTGATTCTGGCATCGCGCATGACCTCTGGCCAGCCAATGATCGGACAGGGTTTTGAGCTGACGGTGATTTCTGCCTGTGTGCTGGGCGGGGTGTCGTTGAGCGGCGGGGTGGGCATGATTCGTCACGTGATCGCCGGGGTGTTGATATTGGCGATCATCGAGAATGCGATGAACCTGAAGAACATCGATACCTTCTACCAATACGTGATTCGCGGTTCTATTTTGCTGTTGGCCGTGGTGATCGACCGCATGAAGCAGCGCGGATAGAGTGGTGTGGTGAGTGGGCCGTCTATAAAAAGTAGGCCCCTGTGGCGAGCGGGCTCGCCACAGTAGCTCATCAATCAGCAGAGAATTTAAACACCGTGTGCTGCGTATACGTCTGCCCAGGGTTCAACCGCGTCGAGGCAAATTTGGGCTGGTTGGGCGCATCCGGAAAATGCTGGGTTTCCAGCGTGAAACCGCTCCAGTGCTGGTAGGTCTTGCCAGCCTTACCCTTCACCGTGCCGTCGAGGAAGTTGCTGGTGTAGAACTGCACGCCAGGCTCCGTCGTATAGAGTTGCAAGCGTCGACCAGACGCCGGGTCATGCACTTCGGCGGCCAGTTGCTTGATATTGCCTTGGGTGTCCAACGCCCAGTTGAAGTCGAACCCGCCTTGTTTTGGCTCGGCGAATTTGAGCTGCGGATGATCATCCTTGATGCGCTGGCCGATGGCGGTAGGCGTTAGAAAATCCATCGGCGTGCCCTTGACGGGGGCCAGTTCGCCGGTCGGAATCAAGGTCGCATTTACCGGCGTGTAATGGCTGGCGTGCAAGGTGGCGACTTGCTTGAGAATGTCACCGTTACCGGCGCCGGCGAGGTTGAAGTAGCTGTGGTTGGTGAGGTTGAGCACCGTCGGTTTGTCGGTGGTGGCGGTGTAATCGATGTGCAGTTCGTTTTTGTCATTGAGGCTGTAAGTGACCTCGGTTTTCAGGTTGCCGGGGAAACCCATCTCACCGTCTTTGGACAGGTAGCTCAGCTTCACGCCGACCGAGTCCTTGCCCTTGACCGGTTCAGCCTGCCACACGTGTTTGTCGAAACCCTGCGCGCCGCCATGCAGCGAGTTGGGGCCATCGTTGAGCGGCACCTGGTAGCGTTTACCGTCGAGTTCAAAGGCGCCGCCGGCCAGGCGATTGCCAAAGCGGCCGATGGTTGCGCCGAAAAACGCCGTACCGGCCTGGTAGCCCTGCACATCATCGAAGCCAAGTACCACGTCTTCGACTGTGCCGTTTTTGTCCGGTACTTTGAGTGACTGCAACACGCCACCGTAGGTAATCACCGTGGCTTGCATGCCATGGCTGTTGCGCAATACATACTGCTCGACGGCGGTGCCGTCATTGGTTTTGCCGAAGGGTTTATGCTCGCTGGTGAGCCCTGCGGCGTGAGCGCCACCGCTGGCGATCATCATGGACAAGGCGAGGCCGGACAGCAGATGCCTGGGGTGCTTCATGGTCGAACTTCCTTTTGTTGTTTTGAGTGGAATAGTTCTACTAATGTGCGATATTTTGTCGAATCGACAGCGAATTTATAGCCTTTAACGCCGATTACGTAAAATAAAATAAGACTAATTGATCGAGGCAACCGTTATATGAGTACTGAACAGGCCGTTTATCCCGACCTCAAGGGTAAGACCGTACTGGTATCCGGTGGTGCCTCCGGCATCGGCGAATTCATGGTGCGCGCCTTCGCCGCGCAGGGCGCCAACGTCGGTTTTGTGGACCGCGCGCAAAGCCAGGGCGAACGGTTGGCGGCGCTTTTGAGTTCGCAAGGGCATCGTGTTGAATTCGTGTGCTGCGACATCACCGATGAAATCGCCTTCAAGGCAGCCATCGAGCGTTTTGAACACTCGCTCGGCGCCATCACCGTGCTGGTCAACAACGCCGCGAATGACGTGCGTCACACCCTCGAAGAAGTCGATTCTGCGATGTTCGACCGGCTCATCGCAGTCAACCTCAAACACGCCTTTTTTGCCGCCAAGGCGGTGGTGCCGATGATGAAAAAGGCGGGCGGCGGGGCGATCATCAACCTCGGTTCGGTCGGCTGGATGATGGCGTCCGCCGGCTACCCGGTGTACGCCGCCAGCAAAGCCGCCGCGCATGGCATGACACGCGCGCTGGCGCGGGAACTTGGCCCCAGCGGCATTCGGGTCAACACCCTGGTGCCCGGCTGGGTCATGACCGAAAAACAACTGGAGATGTGGGTCGACGACGCGGCCAGGGAATTGATCAGCCGCAGCCAGTGCTTGCCCGGCAGCGTGCTACCGGAACACATTGCCAACATGGCGTTGTTCCTCGCCTCCGATGTATCAGCGATGTGTTCGGCGCAAAACTTTATTGTCGACGGCGGTTGGGTCTAGACTGCGAAGCGCTGCGCCTGCCGGCGGAACACGACTGACACCAAGGAAAAGTAAGCATGAGCGACTACGTACCCCCGAAGGTCTGGAACTGGGAGGCCGAAAACGGCGGCACTTTCGCCAGCATCAACCGGCCCATCGCTGGCGCCACGCATGAGCAAGCGCTGCCGGTCGGCAAACACCCGCTGCAACTGTATTCGCTGGCCACGCCGAATGGGCAAAAGGTCACGATCCTGCTGGAAGAACTGTTGGCCTTGGGTCACCGCGGCGCTGAGTACGATGCCTGGCTGATCAAGATCGGCGACGGTGACCAGTTCGGCAGCGGGTTTGTTGCGGTTAACCCGAATTCGAAGATCCCGGCCCTGCTGGACCGCAGTGGTGATACGCCGATTCGGGTGTTTGAGTCAGGGGCGATTTTGCAGTACCTGGCGGAGAAGTTCGGGGCGTTCTTGCCGACTGAGCCGGCGGCGCGTGCCGAGTGTTTGTCGTGGTTGTTCTGGCAGATGGGCAGTGCGCCGTACCTGGGCGGTGGCTTTGGGCATTTTTATGCGTACGCACCGAGCAAGATGGAGTACGCGATCAACCGGTTTGCGATGGAGGCCAAGCGTCAGCTGGATGTGCTGGACAAGCGCCTGGCGGTGAGTGAATACATCGCCGGTGATGAATACACCATCGCCGACATCGCCATCTGGCCGTGGTATGGCGGGCTGGTCAAAGGCCGATTGTACGACGCGGCGGAGTTTCTTGCGGTGCACGAGTACACGCAAGTACAGCGCTGGGCGAACGCGATTGACGCCCGCCCGGCGGTGCAGCGCGGGCGTCGGGTGAACCGGGTCTCCGGTGAACCTGCCGAGCAGTTGGCCGAGCGGCACGCGGCGAGTGATCTGGACTGAAAAGCGCCACGGCGGCCTGAAAGCCGGCCTGAGTGGTTAAAGCAGATCAAAGGCGGATTTGCATACACAGCAGATCTG
>NZ_VUAZ01000203.1 GCF_009296165.1 Pseudomonas kitaguniensis
CTGGGCTGCCGCCATCGGGAGAAGCCCCCTCCCACACTTTGAACGTGCTCACACATTCAGAATGTGGGAGGGGGCTTGCTCCCGATGGCCGCACCTCGGTCTATTTACCGAGTTGAATCTTCGGCGCCCACGTCAGCCACTCATCTTCAAACTTGTCGAACAGCGCAAAAGTTTGTTGAGGGCGTGCCGGGTTACCCATGCGCTCACCGTCTGGCGTGGCGAAGGCAATACCGCCTGCCACCAGGGTTTCCAGCGACTCGGTGCGTACCGTCGCGCCTTTGAACAGCCCAAAGTCGAGACCGAAACCGCTGGTGTTCCAGAAGCGGCTGCCACTGCGCACCAGCGGCGCGTACTTGGGCTCGATCAGGATGTGAACCAATACCCGGTCAGCCGTCTGGCCCAGTTCATAACCCGTGACTTTGCCGACGGTGACTTCGCGGTAAGTCACCGGAACGCCTTCCTTCAACGAACCACGGCGGGCGGCGCTTAGCACCAGGCGCAGGCCAGCCTCTTGGTGCACCGTTTCAGGCGGCTGATTCAAGGCCACAAAACTCTTCTGCGGGCCGGCATTTTTTGCTGCGGGCAGCACTTCGAGGTACTGGCCGGTGACCAGCGTTTGCAAGTTAGCGGTCTTCATCAGGCCAAGTTCAGGCTTGACCACCCAGAACTGCGTGCCGGCGCGAGCAACACGGTCCGCCACTTGAGTGATGCGCGCGCTGAGCAGCACCGATTGCATATCGGCGCTCAGGTCGACACTTTCGATCTTGCCCACGTCCAGACCCTTGAAGCGTATCGGCGAGCCAACGCTCAGGCCATCAGCGCGGTCGACTTTGATCGTCACCAGCGTGCCGTGCTGATTGGCGGCGTCGCGGTCGGCAAACAGGCGGAAACGCGGGATACGCTTTTTCAGGGGTACATTCGGCTGTGGGGTTTCGAAAGCGATACCGCCGGCCATCAGGCTCGCCAGCGATTCAGCTTTCACTTGCACGCCGCCGGTGAGGCCACCAGTGAGCGTGACACCGCTGGCATTCCAGAAGCGCGTCGAGCCATTCACCAGGTTTTCATATTCCTTCTCGATGTGTACGCCGATCACCAGTTGTTTGTTCTTGCGCGAGACTGGTAGCTCTGCACCGAGCCAACCTTGACCTGCTTGTAGAGGATCGGGCTGCCGACGTCCAATGAGCCGAGGCTGTCGGTCAAAAGCACCATGTGCAGGCCGGGAGACCGCAGGTCCAGCGGCGGCGCCTTGGCGCGAGCGACATACTCACGTTGTGGCGCGGTACCTTTGTCACCAGGGCGAATGGCGATGTAGTTACCTTTGACCAACGCCTCAAGCCCGGTGATACCTGCCAGGGAAATAGACGGTTTGACCACCCAGAACTGCGTGTCCTGCACAAGGTAATCCTCGGCCAGCGGGTCGAGGGTCAGCTCGGCATTGGCGCTGGTCAAATCCGGGTCGATCTTCAAGGTTTTCAGGCTGCCGACCTGGATACCTTTGTACATCACTGGCGTACGCCCGGCCTGCAGGCCTTCGAAATCGGTGAGTTTGACCTTGACCTTGAGCCCTGCCGCAGCGGCATCGAAGTCTTCATACAAGCGAAACGGCAGGCTCGGGTCAGTCGGCGGGCTGTCTTGACGATTCTCGGGTGTGGCGAAGGCGATGCCGCCGGCGACGATGCTGGACAGCGATTCGCTGCGCACTTTCACGCCGGAGAGGTTGGCGTCGATGCTGATGCCACTGGCGTTCCAGAATCGCGTGTGTTTGCGTACCAGATTGGCGTAAGTCGGCTCAATGTAGACCTTGATCTCGACGGTGCTCTGATCCTCGGACAGCAGGTAACTTTTGACCTGACCGACCTGGATCTGTTTGTAGAACACCGGGCTGCCACGGTTAAGCGAACCAAGACGATCGGCCTTGAGGGTCAGGTGCAAGCCCGGCTTGGCATCCGACAAAGGCGGCTCTTCAGAGAGCGCCTTGAATTTGCGCGTGGGCTCGCCATCGCCTGGGCTGGCAGCGATATAGTTACCCGAGACCAGGGTTTCGAGGCCGGTGATGCCAGCGAGGCTGACGCTGGGTTTGACCAGCCAGAAACGCGTGTTGGTCCGAAGGTACTGCTCGACATCCTTGCCCATCTCGATGGTCGCGATGACCCCGCGATTGTTGCCCTCGTCGTCCAGCGCTAATGCCTTGACCTTGCCTACGGGCATGCCTTTGTAAACCACTTCGGTTTTGTTGACCTGAATCCCTTCGCCGCTTTCAAAGCGAACCTGCACCTCAATGCCTAATTGGGAATAGGCGCGCCACCCCAACCAACCACCGATGATCAGGGCAACCAACGGCAACACCCAGATGGCCGACCAGTTGGACGCTGGGCGGGTTTTAGCTTTTGGCAAATCACTCATGGTCGTCGTCCGACTCCGTGTTGTCCCAAATGAGTCGGGGATCAAAAGTTACTGCGGCGAGCATCGTCAAGATCACCACACTGGCGAACGCTGCTGCGCCGAGATTGGCCTCGACACTGGCAAGTCGCCCAAAGTTGACAACCGCCACCAAGATGGCGATCACGAAAATATCCAGCATCGACCAGCGACCAATGAATTCGATGAAGCGGTACATGATAATGCGCTGCCGCGCGGACAGCGGTTGGTGACGCTGCACCGAGAACAGCAACAAGCCAATGCCCACCAGCTTGAAGGTGGGAACCAGGATACTGGCGATAAACACCACTGCGGCGATTGGAAACATGCCGTGCTGCACCAGCTGAATCACACCCGACATGATGGTGCTTGGCTCACCTTGGCCCAAGGAACTGACGGTCATGATCGGCAGCAGGTTGGCCGGGATGTACAAGATGGCCGCCGTGATCAGCAGTGCCCAGGTGCGCGTCAAGCTGTTCGGACGGCGAGCATGCACAAGCGCGCCGCAACGGGTGCAGGTTTGCTCGTCGGCGTCCGGGTCTTGCTGGTTTAACTCGTGGCATTCGGTACAGATCAGAATGCCCGCATCAATCGCCCGCATACGCATCCTCTTCTGCCAGCGCTTCCCATATTTGGTGAGGTGACATCACCACCTCCAACAGCACTTGGACCATTAACAGGCTGATAAAGCAGCCCAGACCGAGGCCTATGCTGATCGTGGCCATATCGGCGAGCTTCACAATCGCTACCAGCACGCCCATCAGGTAGACCTCGAGCATGCCCCAATCCTTGAGGTGGTGGTAAATGCGATAAAACAGCAGGCCGTAGCTGCGGCCGATGTTCCAACGAATACAGAGCAACACCGCCAGTTGGCACAGCAACTTGATCAGCGGAATGCCCATGCTGCAGAAGAACACCACGAGGGCCACACCTTGCATGCCGCTGTTGAACAGACCGACAACGCCGGTCCATACGGTGTCCTGCGAGGACTGCCCGAGTAGATTGAGCTGCATGATGGGTAAAAAGTTCGCGGGTACGTACAGCAACAGTGCAGCAAGCACTAACGCCAAACTTCGGTCAACGACGTTGTGCCGGTGAGCGTACAACTCATAACCACAGCGTGGGCATTGGGCCTTTTCACCACGGACAAGCTCTGGCTTGCGCATCAGCAAGTCACACTCGTGGCATGCCACCAGTTGGTCCAGCGGCAAGTCCGACACCTCGAAGGTATCAACCGGATCGGGCATAAATAGGGCTCGAGCTCTAAAAAAGGTTAGGCGCCTATTCTAGTGGTGTGGTTCATAAATAACTGTACGAATTTGTCTCGGCCCAGCCGTGGGCAAGCAAGGTTTCCAGGGTTTCCGACCGCCCAAAACAAAACCCCTGTTTGCGTTAGCAAACAGGGGTTCTGGAATTTAATCTTGACGATGACCTACTCTCACATGGGGAAACCCCACACTACCATCGGCGATGCATCGTTTCACTACTGAGTTCGGGATGGGATCAGGTGGTTCCAATGCTCTATGGTCGTCAAGAAATTCGGGTACTGAGTCGTGGCCTGATGGCCTCGCTTCAGCAAATTGGGTATGTGACAGCTTTCGGTGTTTTGTGAGATCGAACTTTCGGTTCTATCGTCTTCACACACCGCAATCTGGTGCTCGTCAGAGCAAGCAAATTGCTCGAGCGCTACCGTCGCCACGTCGGCGACAAAGTTGACCACCACCGTCGCGCAGGCCAACACCATGGCCACGCCCTGCACCACCATGTATCGCGGGTAAAGATGCCGCGCACCAGCAACTGGCCGATGCCGGGAATCGCGAACAGGCTTCAATCACCAACGGTCGTCCGCTGATCAGCCACCCAATGTCACCGCCAACAGGTTAACCGCCGGCACCAGCGAGTGGGCAACACATGGC
>NZ_VUAZ01000204.1 GCF_009296165.1 Pseudomonas kitaguniensis
CATCAGCACTTTTTTATTTGGGTAAACACAAATGCCAAGACTGATGAAGACCAAACCCCTCCCACAGGGACAGTGCCCAGTCAGATGTTTCTGCAGCTGGCTGAGCCCCTTCTGCATCAGCACTTTTTTATTTGGGCGAACACAAATCCCAAGATTGATGAAGACCAAACTGTGGGAGGGGGCTTGCTCCCGATAGCGGTGTGTCAGATAAATATTTTTCAACTGACACACCGCAATCGCGAGCAAGCCCGCTCCCACAGGTTGATCCCGTGCGGCTTGGGGTTCTTCCTCAGCGCACCGCGCTTACCCCATCCAGTGTCGAAAATGAGGTGTCCTTCGCCGTCAGCAAAAAATCACGCATGTACGGCGCGTCCAGCATGTCGGCACGAATGCCCGCGTACAGCGTCGCAAACAAGCCCTTCTCGCCCAAACGCTTGGCCTTCACATACCCACGCGAGCTGTATTCATGCAGCGCCCAATGCGGCATACCGCACACACCGCGCCCGCTGGCCACCAGTTGCATCATCATCACCGTCAGTTCCGACGTGCGCACCTGCGCCGGTTCCACGTCGGCGGGCTCCAGAAAACGCGTGAAAATATCCAGGCGGTCGCGCTCCACCGGGTAAGTGATCAAGGTTTCGGTAAGCAAGTCTTCGGGCACGATATACGACTTGTTCGCCAACGCATGCTGGTTGGCCACCGCCAACATGGCCTCGTAGGTAAACAGCGGCACATAGGTGATACCGGGCAGTTCTTGCGGGTCGGACGTCACCACCAAGTCCAGATCGCCACGCGCCAATGCCGGCAATGGCGCAAAAGCGAAACCGGACGCCAGGTCCAGCTCGACCTCCGGCCAGGCATCGCGAAACTGGTCGATGGTCGGCATCAGCCACTGAAAGCAGCTATGGCATTCGATGGCCATGTGTAAACGCCCGGCGGTGCCGCCCGCCAAGCGCGCGATGTCACGCTCGGCGCCGCGCAGCAACGGCAACGTGGCGTCGGCCAGTTGCAGCAGGCGCAGGCCGGCGCTGGTAAAGCGCAGCGGCTTGGTTTTACGCACGAACAACTGCATGCCGAGGCGTTCTTCGAGTTCCTTAAACTGGTGGGACAGCGCCGATTGCGTCAGGTGCAGGCGTTCGGCGGCTTCCACCAGGCTGTCGGCTTCGCGCAGCGCGTGCAGGGTCTTGAGGTGGCGTATTTCGAGCACGGGCTCTCCATGAAAGCAATTTGTGACAAGTTCGGATGGCGTGAGTTTGTCTCATGTTGCTAACACTGTCGATCACGACCGCTGGGCACACTTCATTAAACTGTCACACAACTGTGGCAGCGCGCTTGAACAAACTTCATCAGACTCGCGCTCTACTGGGGTTCTGCGTTTCGGTGTTTTCCATGCGTGTGTTGCTGTTACTGGCCGCTTTATTGTTCGGCCTGCCGTCTTTTGCGGCGTCTCGATGTGATGTGAATGTCCCGACTCAAACCGTCGACCTGGATAAGGTGAGCATCGCCTACCAGAGCATCGGCCGTGCGTCCGACCCGGCCTTGCTGCTGGTAATGGGCCTGGGCGGCCAGTTGATCCACTGGCCGGATGAAGTGGTGGTTGCCCTCTGTGAACAAGGCTTTCGGGTGATCCGCTACGACAACCGTGACGTCGGCTTGTCGACCTGGCGCCAAGTGCCTGCGAACGCCAACCTGACCTTTGAAGTGCTGCGCTACAAGCTCGGCCTGCCGGTGTCGGCGCCGTACACGCTGACCGACATGGCGGATGATGCGCTGGGCTTGATGGATGCCTTGCAGGTTCGGCAATTCCACGTGTTGGGCGCGAGCATGGGCGGCATGATCGCCCAGCATATGGCGGCCATGGCGCCGCAGCGGGTCGAGAGCTTGACGCTGATCATGACCAGCTCCGGCGCCGAAGGCCTGCCGGCGCCGAAGGCTGCGCTGCTGCAACTGTTGGCGCGGCGCGGCGCGCCGAATCGTGAGGTAGCGCTGGAACAACAAGCCGACCTGCTGGCCGCCTTGGGCAGCCCGAACGTGAAAGATGATCGCCAGGCGTTGCTGCATCAGGCGGCGCTGTCCTACGACCGCGCGTTCAACCCGGAAGGGGTGAAGCGCCAGATCATGGCGATTCTCGCCGAGCCCAGCCGCGTACCGTTGCTTAACCAACTGCGCGTGCCAACCCTGGTGGTGCACGGTACCGCCGACCCGCTGTTGCCGGTGATGCACGGCGTGCACCTGGCCGCGCATATTCAGGGCAGCCAATTAAAGCTGATTCCCGGCCTGGCCCATCGTTTCCAGGAAGCGTTCAAGGCGCCGTTGCTGGCGGCCGTGTTGCCGTACCTGAAAGCCCATCGCGAAGATGCCGCGCACTGGGCGCAGATTGACTTGGGCGAGCCTTCGAACGTGCTGTGAAGTTGGTGTATGGTGCAACCTTTGTGGCGTGGCTCTGTCAGCAAGAACGCCACCAGAAATGCCAGCGAGGTTGCCCACCATGAGTACTGCCCTGAAAATCGATTTTGTCAGCGACGTGTCCTGCCCTTGGTGCATCATCGGCCTGCGTGGCCTGACCGAAGCGCTCGACCAGCTCGGCAGCGAAGTGCAGGCCGAGATTCATTTTCAACCGTTCGAACTGAACCCGAACATGCCCGCCGAAGGGCAGAATATCGTCGAGCACATCACTGAAAAATACGGCTCCAGCGCCGAAGAATCACAGGCTAACCGTGCGCGTATCCGTGACATGGGCGCCGAGCTGGGTTTTGCTTTTCGCACCGACGGCCAGAGCCGTATTTACAACACCTTCGATGCTCATCGCTTGTTGTATTGGGCGGGCCTTGAGGGCTTGCAGTACAACCTCAAGGAAGCGCTGTTCACGGCGTATTTCAGCGATGGTCAGGACCCGTCCGACGCTGCGACGCTGGTAAGCATCGCCCAAGGCGTTGGCTTGGACGGCACGCGCGCGGCCGAGATTCTGGCGGGCGATGACTATGCAGCTCAGGTGCGCGAAGAGGAGCAACTGTGGGTCTCGCGCGGTGTGACGTCGGTGCCGACTATCGTGTTTAACGGCCAGTACGCGGTCAGTGGTGGTCAGCCGGTCGACGCGTTTGTCGGCGCGATTCGCCAGATCATCCGCGAAGCCAAGGGCTGAGCCTGCCCTGATCGTTCCTTGCAAGGTGACGCGCAGCATCAGGTCAGTCAAATTTGTAGCTGATCGCGGTCTGCACCTGGCCCTGGTTCACCTCGCCGACCTGTTTGACGATGCTGCTGTTAGCCGCAGAACCGACCAGGTGCGTCCAACTGGCGCTGGTCAACAGCGACCAGTGGCTGGCCAGCGGGAACTCGAAACTCTGCGTCAGCGTGAGGTTCTGGAACCCTGCGCTGGCGTTGTACGCGCGAATACCTGAGGCCGCAGATTCCTTGTCGTCCACCCCGAAAAAGGTCTGCGTCTGGCGCGCGTCTGCAAAGCGCGCCAGCAGGCCGGTGCTGCCGATAATGCCACCACCCAGCGGGTAGCCCAACTCGCCGCCGAGTTTACCCAGCACCCCACTTTGATCACGCCCGCCGCCCACGGCTTGGCCGACTTGCGCGTACACGCGCCAGAAGTCGGCGGGGGCGTACTGAATAAAACCGCCCATTTCGGCCATGTCCGACACGTCGCGCAAACCGCGCAGCGAGCCATTCGCCGTGCGGCCCGGCAGGTAATTGATATAAGGCCCGGCGCTGACGCCGTGGGTAGTGAGTGCGCTCCAGGTCAGGCCGTCGTCAGTGCCGAGGCTGACATTGCCCCAGTCCAGATCGAAGTAGGGAATCGGCCGTGTTTCGTAGCGGCTGCCGGTGGGGTCGTGCGGTTGATAAGTGAAGCCCGCGCCGACTTCACCCGTAATGCCGTCAGCCAATACCGTGCCGGGAAAGCCCCAAACCCCCAGTAAGACGGTGAATACAGCCGAAGTGACCTTGAACATGGCGCGGTTTCCTTATCTGAACAAGCGCGCATTCACGCGCGAAGAGCGCCCCTCGCGCAAGCACTCATCTTGTTTGTAGCAGGCTACAAAAATTGTAGCTCCGCCGACACAAATCACCTCGTGAATCCGCCAAAAGCCCAGCCCCGCTGGGCTTTCGCCAGTTGGCACAATGCCTGCTATATCCCTTTTGCAAGCGCACAGAGCGCGTTTTTCTACAAGCCCTCCAACTCAAGGAAAGGCAATGATCCAGTGGCATATCGTGTGTGATTTCGACGGGACCATCACCCCCACCGATGTCATCGACAACGTCCTCCAACGCTTCGCCAGCCCCGAGTGGGAAACCATCGAACAGGAATGGCTGGACGGGCATATCGGTTCACGCGAATGCCTGAGCCGCCAACTGGCGCTGATCAAGGCCACCCCGGCTGAACTGCTGGCGTACTTTGACAGCGTCGAGATCGACCCGGACTTTCCGGATTTCGTCGACCACGTCATGGGCCTGGGCGCGACCATCGAGGTGGTCAGCGACGGCATCGAGCAAGGCATCGCGCGGATCTTGTCGCGCAACTACGTGACCTTGCTGCCGATCCTCGCCAACCGCCTGCGCCAGGTCGACCAGAACAGCTGGCGCATCGACTTCCCGTATGCCAGCGATGCCTGCCGCGCGGCTTCCGGCAACTGCAAGTGCAAATCCACCCCGCGCAACAAGCGCGTGCTGGTGATCGGCGACGGCAAGTCCGACATGTGCGTGGCCTCCACCGCCGACTTCGTCTTCGCCAAAGGCAGCCTCGCCACCTATTGCGAAGCCAACAACATTGCCCACGCGCGCTTCGACACCTTCGCCGAAGTGCCCGCGCTGCTGGCCCGACTGCCTCAGGGCATCGCCGCCAACGCAAACACCTTTACTGCTGCTGACAACCAGGAAATCTTCCACCATGTCTGATACCCGTATCGCCACCGCCGAAGACCAGATTCTTCTGGATAAAGAAGCCAAGTACTGCTCGTACGGCGACACCGTTCACTACATTGAGCCACCGCGTATTTTCAGCCGTTGTGAAGGCTCCTACGTGTGGGACACCGAAGACCAGGCCTACCTCGACCTGCAAATGTGGTACTCGGCGGTTAACTTTGGCTACGCCAACCCGCGCCTGAACAACGCGCTGAAACAGCAGATCGACACGCTGCCGCAAATTGCCAGCCAGTACCTGCACAAAGGCAAGATCGAGCTGTCGGAAATGATCGCGGTCGACGCCAAGAAAAAATTCGGCCTCGACGGGCGTGTGCATTTCAACGTCGGCGGGTCGCAGTCGATCGAAGACTCGCTCAAGGTTGTGCGTAACGCCACCAACGGCAAGAGCCTGATGTTCGCCTTCGAAGGCGGCTACCACGGCCGCACGCTCGGCGCCTCGTCGATCACGTCGAGCTACCGCTACCGTCGCCGCTATGGCCACTTCGGCGAGCGCGCGCAATTCATTCCATTCCCGTACCACTTCCGCGGCCCTAAAGGCATGACCAAAGAAGAATACGGCAGCCACTGCGTGCAGCAATTCGCGCGCCTGTTCGAGACAGAATACAACGGCGTTTGGGACCCGAAAGTCGGCACCAGCGAATACGCAGCGTTCTACGTTGAGCCGATCCAGGGCACCGGCGGCTACGTGATTCCGCCGTTGAATTTTTACCGCGAGCTCAAGCAGGTGCTCGACCAGCACGGCATCTTGATGGTCTCCGACGAAATCCAGATGGGCTTCTACCGCACCGGCAAGCTGTGGTCGATCGAGCACTTCGACGTGCAGCCGGACATCATCGTTTTCGGCAAGGCGCTGACCAACGGCCTGAACCCACTGGGCGGCATCTGGGCGCGTGAAGAGTTGATCAACCCGAAGATCTTCCCGCCAGGCTCGACGCACTCCACCTTCGCCTCCAACCCATTGGGTACGGCGGTAGGCCTGGAAATGTTCAAGATGACCAGCGAAGTCGACTACGGCGCGATGGTCATGGCCAAGGGCAAATTCTTCCTCGAAGGCCTGCAAGACCTGCAGAAGCGCTTCCCGATCATCGGCGACGTCGACGGCCTGGGCCTGGCCCTGCGCTGCGAAATCTGCGGGCCGGACGGCTTCACCCCGGACAAGGCCACCCTGGACTACATGGTCGAGGAAGGCATGAAGGGCGACATGGTAGTAGACGGGCGCAAACTCGGGCTGATCCTCGACGTGGGCGGCTACTACAAGAACGTGATCACCCTGGCGCCGTCGCTGGAAATCAGCTACCCGGAAATCGAACTGGGCCTGAAGCTGCTTGAGCAGTTGCTGGTGCGAGCGACTAAACGGTGAAGGCGGCCAACGACGTCGAAATCGACCTGGGTGAAGGTGATGCCGGCTTCGTTCTCGGTGACGGTCCGGTCGGGGTCGTGTTGATTCACGGCCTCACCGGCACGCCGACGGAATTGCGGCAAGTCGCCAAGGGCTTGGCCAAGGCGGGTAACTGCACGGTGTATGTGCCGACCCTGGCCGGGCACTGCGGCGACAACAGTGACTTGCAGGCCACCGGCTGGCTGGACTGGTACGCCGGCGTGCGCAAGACCTTCGTGCAGGTCAAGCAACGCCACGCGCAAGTGTTTGTCGGTGGCTTGTCGATGGGCGCGGTGATGTCGATGTACCTGGCCTCGGAGCATCCGGGCCAGGTCGCAGGCTTGTTGATGTATTCCACCACGCTTAAGTACGACGGCTGGAGCATCAACAAAATGGCGTTCATCACGCCCTTGCTGATCCGCATTCCCTTTGGCGTAAAGCTCTTTCGTTTTACCGAGAAACCGCCCTACGGCATCAAGAACGAGCGCCTGCGCGCGATCGTCGAGCGGCAAATGAAAGAAGGCGAGAGCAGCGCAGCGGGCTTGTTGACGATGGAAGGCGTAACGGTGCGCGAGTTGCATTGGATGAACGCCGAGGTCAAGAAACGCATGCCTTCAATCAACGTCCCTGCGTTGGTGTTGCACTCCATCGAGGACGACATTACCAGCCGCTGGAACGCCGATTACGTGGAGCGCCACCTTGGCGGGCCGGTGACCAAGATCCTGTTGGACAACTGCTACCACATGATCACCGTCGACCTGCAATACCGCCGGGTCATCGAGTTGAGCGCTGAGTTTATCGAACAGCATGCCGCTGTTATCCAGGTTGCAGAAGACTATCGACAGCGGGCATTAGCCTAAGGACGCTACGTGATCACCGCCCAAGCCTTCTCGACTATCCGGGCCATCCAGCGCAGTGCCTGGAACGACTGTTTTCCCGGAGCCCTGGAGGATTGGGATTTTTACCTGGCCGTGGAAAACGCGGCCATCGATGATTTCAAATGGCGTTACCTGGCGGTTTACGAAGCCGGCACGCTGGTGGCGGTTGCGCCGGCGTTTATCACCCACTATCGCCTCGACACCACGGTGTCGGGTGTCGGCAAGCGCTTTACCGAGCGCCTGGAGCGACTGTGGCCGGGTGTTTTACGCTTGCAGTTGTATGCCATCGGCTCGCCCGTCGCCGAGCGTTGCGACGCAGGCGTGGCCAGTCGCGTGCCCGAGGCGCGACGCCCGTTGATGATCAAGCGTTTGCTCAAGGCGGCGCGCCAGGACGCCAGCGAACTGGCCATCGGCCTGGTGGCGGTCAAGGACGTGCCGACGCAAGATTCGCAGTGGGCGGCCATCTGCCGCGCGGCCGGGTTTCAGCGCATGCCAAGCTTGCCCAGCGGTTCGCTCGCGGTGCCCTTTGGCTCGGTCGACGCTTACCTGGGGTCACTGTGCAAGGCGGCCCGCAAGGAACTGCGCCGCAAAATGCGTGCGCCAGGCCCGCGGGTAGAGTGGCGGCGCAACATTGATGACGTGCTGCCTGAGGTGATGCGTCTTTACGCTGACACCCTGAGCCGCTCGGACGTGCAGTTCGAACGCCTGCCGGCCGCTTACTTCACCGGCATTCTTGAGCGGCTTGAAGCGCGCGCCGTGTGTGCGCTGTATTGGGCGGACGAGCGGCTGGTGGCGTTTAACCTGATCCTGCTGGACCAGCACCGCTTGGTCGACAAGGTTTTTGCGCATGACAGTGAGTTCAGTCGCGAGTACAACCTGTACTTTCGCAGTTGGCTAACCAATGTAGGCTACTGTATTGCGCACACTATTCCCGTGTACGAGTGCGGTCAGGCCGGTTACGCCAGTAAACTGCGCCTGGGCTGCGAGTTTAGCGGCAACAGCATGTTCTTCCGCCACCGCAATTGGCTGGTCAACGGCGTGCTCAAACTGGTGAAAATGTACCTCCGACCGGATCGTTCCGACCCTGCCATGGCTGCTGCGATAAGCGAAACCTGATGATCAACAAGCCCCGTCCAAAAGCCCGCCCTTTTGCCATTTCGCGCTGGAGCGTCCAGCGCAAGCTGGTGTTGGCGTTCTGGCTGGTCAGCGTGATTCCGACCATGATTGCGGCCGAGTTGGCGGCGACCACGCTGTCGCAGATTTTCGACAGCAACGTGCGTATCTGGCTGCAAGAGTCGACCAAAATCGTCAAGGACGAAATCGGCGACATCCTTCATGACAACGCGCGCATGGCCAAGCTGTTCCTGCGTTACACCAGCCCGCCCACCACCAAGCAAGCCGCCAGGCACGACCGGCTTACGGCTGACATCGCCGATGCGACCGACATTGATGTGGTCGCGCTGATTCGCGTCAGTGACCACAAGGTGGTGTTCAGCACGGCGCCCGACGATATTGTCAAACAGATCAGCGTGACCAGTAATGCGGTGCTGCAGACGGTGGAAGTGGCCGGTGTGACCACGGGCCTGGTGGTCTCGACGTTCGAAACCACCCAAGAGGGCGTGGATTACCTGCTGTTGGTCGCCACGTACCTGGACAGCAGTTTTCTCACCAGCGTGGCCGATGTGCACTCCCTCGACCTGCGCTTATACCTGGCCAACCCTGCGGGCTTTAACGAAATATTCTCGACCCAGCGCTTCGAAAACCACCCGTCGCGTATCCCCAAGGATGTTGAGACGGCCATGCGCAGCACCAAGCAGCCGAGTGAGCAGTTCACCAGCAATTACAGCGGTTTGTATTGGCCGATTTTCAATGACGCAGGCGAGCTGCAAGGGGTGATTTTCAGCGGCTTGTTGCGCCATACCAGCCTCGTGGGGTTGGTCAACCAGAGCAACCTGTTCGTGCTGATTTTTTTGCTCAGCTCGGCGTTGTCGCTGGGCGCCGGTGTGCTGGTATCACGGCGCCTGACCAAGCCGCTGCGTGACTTGTCGCAAGGCGTGGACGCGGTGATCTCGGGCAATTATGAGCACCGCGTGTTGGTCAGTGGCGGCGATGAACTGGCGCAACTGAGCAGCACGTTCAACCACATGACCGAGCGTCTGGGCGAGTTGCACCACCTCGAAGCCCAGTTGCGCCGCCGCGATCGCCTGCACGCGCTGGGCGAAGTTGCCATGGGCCTGGCCCACGAAATTCGCAACCCGCTGGGCATTATCAAAACCGCGACCCAACTGTTGCACCGTCGTGCCGACCTGGCAGAAACCGACAAGCGCCACTTGGAATATGTGATCAGCGAAGTCAGCCGCATCAACGACCTGATCACCGAGTTTCTTGACTTTGCCAAACCCAATTCGCCGCTGCGCGTGTTGCAGCCGGCGCGCCCGGTGGTAGAAGAAATTCTCGGCTTCTGCGGCCCCGAGCTGGCCACCCATAACATTGATGCGCACATCGACGACCAGGCGCCCGGTGCGACGATCTATGCGGATGCCAAGCAGTTGAAGCAAGCGTGTCTGAACCTGATTCTCAACGCCATCGATGCAATGCCCGACGGCGGGCGCCTGACCTTGGGCATTCGCAGCGTGGGCAGCAACACGCTGATCAGCATCGCCGACACCGGCCAAGGCATACCGGCGGACATGCTGGAGCGTATCTTTACACCCTTTGTCACCACCAAGGCCTTGGGCACAGGCTTAGGCCTGGCTAAAGTCTATTCGATCATGGAAAGTCACGACGGCAGCATCGAATGCGCCAGTGAGAAAGATGCCGGCGCCACCTTCAGCCTGTACATTCCGGCGCAGGGTGAAGACGACGGCGACGATGAGGAAGGTCATGACGCATAACGTATTGGTAGTCGACGACGAGCCCAAACTCTGTGACTTGCTGTCGTCAGCCCTGAGCCAGAACGGCATTCAGGTGTTTACCGCGAGCAACGGCCTGCACGCGCTCAAGGTGTTGGAGCAGGAAGACATCGACCTGGTGATCAGCGACTGGCGCATGCCCGGCATGGACGGGCCGGCGCTGTTGGCCGAGATCAAAGCGCGCTTTCCGCAGGTGCCGGTGATCGTGATGACCGCCTACAGCACGGTGAAAAACGCCGTGCAGTCGATGCGCAACGGCGCCTATGACTACATCGCCAAGCCGTTCGACATCGACGAGCTGGACATCACCGTGGCCAAGGCCCTGCAATTTCGCGACATCCTGCGCGACAACGTGCGCCTGCGTGCCGAGCTTGACCAGCATGCGCAATTCGACAGCCTGGTGGGCGACAGCCCGGCGTTCCGTCGGGTGCTGCAGGCCATCGACTCGGTACGCGACAGCAACGCGACCATCTTGCTGACCGGCGAAAGCGGCACGGGCAAGGAAATGGTCGCCCGCGCTATTCACAAGCACGGTAACCGTGCCGACCAGCCGTTTGTGGCGGTCAACTGCGCGGCGATCCCGGAAGGCTTGCTGGAAAGCGAGATGTTCGGCCATCGCAAGGGCGCCTTTACCGGCGCCGTGGCAGACCGGGTAGGGCGCTTTATGCAGGCCGACAAAGGCACGTTGTTTTTGGATGAAGTGGGCGATATGCCGCTGGCGTTGCAGGCCAAAATTTTGCGCGCGTTGCAGGAACGGGTGATTGAGCCGGTGGGCGACCCGCGCGAGCGCAAGGTGGATGTACGGGTGATCGCGGCCACGCATAAAAACCTGCTGGACGCGGTGGCCAACAAAGAGTTTCGCGAAGATTTGTATTACCGCCTGAATGTGTTTCCGATTGAACTGCCGGCGCTGCGCGAGCGCGCGGAGGATATTGCGCCGCTGGCCCGCCACTTCGCCCAGACGCTGAGTGCCACTGCGGGTAAACGCATTACCGGGTTTAGCCCCGAGGCATTGCAGGCGATGGCGGCTTACGGCTGGCCGGGGAATATTCGCGAACTGCAAAACTGTGTGGAGCGCGCGACGATTGTGGCGGCAAAGCCGGTGATTGAAGACATCGATTTGCCGGCCTATCTGTTTGCCTCCAGGCCTGCCGAGGGTGGCGCTGCGGCGTTGTTGGGTGACAACCCGAGTGTGCCAGCTGACCTGGATGCAGCGTTGGCGGAGGTTGAGAAAACCTACATTCTGGCCGCGTTGAACGAGAGCAACGGCGTGCAGGCTGCGGCGGCGTCGAAGATCGGTATTTCCGAGCGCAGTTTTTGGTATCGGTTGAAGAAGTTGGGCATTCAGGTAGAAAAAATCATCCGCTGATCGTTCCCACGCTAGTTGCCTGGCCCACTGCCATCGGGAGCAAGCCCCCTCCCACCTTTGGCTTGGGGTGGGTCAGCTGTGCAGGCGCACCCACACACTCACCAGCACCGTGGCCGCCATCAACCAGGCCACTGCTGCAACCGCCAGCGACGCCTCAAGGCGCATCCGGTCGACCATCACGTACAGCGTCGCCAGATACACAAAATACGGAATGATCGACCACATTCCGAACACGATGGTGGTCTTCAAATCCTCCACCGAGCGGCCCTTGCCGACGATGTAGTGCGCAATCAACGCAAAGGTCGGAAACAGCGGCACCAGGCCTGCGATGTAGTAGTTTTTAGTCTTGGCCAGCGCCGCCAGCACCAATACCACTGCCGCACCGATGGCGGCCTTCAAGAACAGATCCATCAGTGGCTCAACCCATATTTCTTGACCTTGTCGAACAGGGTGGTCTTGGCCATTCCCAATTCCTGGCTGGCCTGCGTCAGGTTGCCGCCGCTGCGTTGCAGGGCGTCGTTGAGCAGGTTGCGCTCGAAGGCTTCGACCGCCTCGGTAAAGGCCAGGCCATGGTTGCTGCTGCCGTTGCCGGTTTTTTTGAAGACCGGCAAGCCCAAGGCAAAACGTTCGGCGACGTTGCGCAGTTCACGCACGTTGCCGGGCCAGTCGTGGCTCATCAGCATCGACACTGTTTGGTTGTCCAACTCGGGCACGCTGCGGTCGAAACGCAAGGACGACTGCTGCAGGAAGTGTTCGAACAACTGCAGGATGTCTTCACGGCGTTCGCGCAGTGGCGGCAATTCCAGGGTCACCACGTTGAGGCGGTAATACAGGTCGCTGCGAAACTGGCTGGCGCGGCTCAGTTCATCGAGGTTGGATTTGGTGGCGGCGATCACCCGGCAATCCACCGCCACGCTCTGGTTCGAACCCAGGCGCTCAAGGGTGCGTTCCTGTAACACCCGCAGCAATTTGATCTGCAGATTGATCGGCATGCTTTCCACTTCATCGAGAAACAGCGTGCCTTGGTGGGCGTGCTCGATTTTGCCGATGCGACGTTTGCCGGCGCCGGTAAAGGCATTGGCTTCGTGGCCGAAAATCTCGCTTTCAAACAGGTTTTCCGGCAAACCGCCGCAGTTCAGGGCGACGAACTGGTGGGAATGGCGGCGGCTGAAATCATGCAGGCAGCGCGCGACCAGTTCCTTGCCGGTGCCGGTCTCGCCTTCAATCAGCACGTTGGCCGAGGTGTCGGCGACGTTGGCGATCAGTTCGCGCAGGTTTTGCATGGCCGGCGAGCGGCCGATGATGCGGCCCTCAAGCGAGTCGCGCTCGGCGAGTCGGCGACGCAGTGACCAGACTTCCCGCGCCAGCCCGCGTTGCTCCAGGGCGCGGCGAGCGACGTCGACCAGGCGCTCGGGCGAGAAGGGCTTTTCCATGAAGTCATAGGCGCCGTTGCGCATGGCGCCGACCGCCATCGAGATGTCGCCATGCCCGGTGATCAGCACCACCGGCAAGCTTTTGTCCAAGGCTTTAAGGCGCGTCAACAGCTCCAGGCCATCGATGCCCGGCAGGCGAATATCGCTGATCACGATGCCCGCAAAGTTTTCGCCGATACGCGTGAGTGCCTCTTCGGCACTGCCCACGCCCACGCTGGGAATGTCTTCCAGCGCCAGCGCTTGTTGGCAGCCGAGCAGCACATGCGGGTCGTCTTCGACGATCAGCACGGTGAGGTCGTCGGTAGAGGCTGTAGTGTCTGTATTCATGTCGACTCAGCTTTTTGAGTGCCCACCAATGGCAGGCACAAGACAAAGGCCGTACCGCCACTGGCCGGGTGTTCCACGGCGAGGTTGCCGCCGGTGGCCGCCGCGAGGCTGGCGGAAAGGGTCAGGCCCAACCCCAGGCCTTGTTCGCCGGGTTTGGTGGTGAAGAACGGTTCGAATAAGTGTTTGCGTGCCTCGGGGGCGATGCCGTGGCCGTTGTCGCGCACGTGCAGGCGGTATTTGCCCTCGGCGCTGTGGCCGTCCAGCCACAGTTGCGGCGCCGGTTGCGCCTGCATCGCGTCGAGGGCGTTGCCGATCAGGTTGACCAGAATCTGCTCCAGGCGCGTCTGGTCGATCTGCAAGTGGGCGTTGGGGAAGTTGCGATGCACGCTCAATGGCAGGCCGTCCAAACGTGGGCCAAGTACCTGGAACGCGGCCTCCACGGCTTTGCCAAGGCTGGCTTCGCCCTGGTCGTCACCGCGCCGGGCGAACGAGCGCAGGCTGGCGGTAATACGGCCCATGCGGTCGATCAGTTCGTTGATGGTTTTGAGGTTGGCGCTGGCGGTATCCAGCGCGCCGCGCTCAAGGAACCGCACGGCGTTGCCCGACAGGGTACGCAGCGCCGCCAGCGGCTGGTTCAACTCATGCGCGATGCTGGTCGACATCTGGCCGATGGCGGCGAGTTTGCCTGCCTGCACCAGCTCGTCCTGGGCGCGGCGCAGGGTTTCTTCGGCCTGCCGTCGTTCGCGGATCTGGCCCTTGAGCTGTTCGTTGCTGGCGCGCAGGTCGGCGGTGCGTTCGGCAATCCGGCGTTCCAACTGGCTGTTGGCTTCCTGCAAGGCTTCCCGCGCGGCAAGGCGTGTGGCGATGACCTTGCGCCGCTCGTTCCAGGCGATCAGCAAAAAGGCGACCAGGCCAAACGCGACAGCCACCAGAATGCCTTGGTTGATTGCGGCTTGGCGCAGGTCATTGAGCGGCGTCAGCAGGGTGAAGTTCCACGGTGTGTCATTCAGTGGCCGGCTCTGGGCCAAATAGCTCACGGCCTTTTCGTCTGCCACCACTTCACTGTTGGCGGGGAAGGTCAGTTTTTCGGTGCCTGCATTCAGGCGCTCGCGGGCCAGCGGCTCCAGCTCGTTAAGTGTCGCCCAATAATATTGCAGGCTGTGGGCCAGGCGTTCCTTGGTCTCGGCGCTCAACGGGTGCACAGCCTTGAGCCGACGCGCCGGGTCGCTGGAGAGGATGATGATGCCGTTCTCGTCGCTCACGAACGCTTCCAGGCGTGCGCGTTGCCAACGTTCTTCGAGGGCTTCAAGGCGCACTTTGACCACGGCGACGCCGATGATCTTGCCGTGTTCTTCCAGGCCGTGGGCCAGGTAATAGCCGGGTTCGCCGTTGGTACTGCCGATGCCGTAAAAACGCCCGGGCTGGCCGCGTACGGCTTTTTGGAAATAGGCACGAAAGGACAGGTCTTCGCCTTGATAACTGTCGGCATCGCGCCAGTTACTGGTGGCCAGCACGCGGCCGGTGGTGTCCATGACATAGATAGCCCGACTGCGACTGCGTCGGTTCAGGCCTTCGAGGTAATCGTTAACCGTCTGCCGGGTTTCCTGGTTGGGGTCGGCCAGCAGTTTGGAAACGCTGGACTCCAATTCAAGCAGGCTGGGCAAGTAGGTGTATTTGCCGAGTTCGCTTTCGACGGTGCGGGCGTGCAGTTCCAACTGGCGTTCGCCGTTGTCACTGAGGGTGCGGATGCCGTAGTAATCACTGATGCAAAAGCCGATATAACCCAGGCCGACCATCAGGGCGATGATCAGCGGCGGCAGAAACAACTGGCGAATCAGACGAGGCTTCACGGCAAGTGATGGCGGTGCGGCGCGATAGAGGTTGGGGTCGCATTTCATCACAGATGCCTTGGGTCAACCAGCGCTGCCAGCCTGAGCGTTCCAATGGGGGCAAGCTATTTGTGGTAGCTGGCGTCTATGGGAATAGGTTTTTGTGGGAGCGGGCTTGTGTGGGAGCGGGCTTGCTCGCGATAGCGGTGTGTCAGTCAAAAGATTCATTGGCTGAACCACCGCCATCGCGAGCAAGCCCGCTCCCACATAGCCCGCCCCCACACAGGCCCGGTGCCTGCAGCATTGGCTTAGTGCTGCAGGATCTTATCGAGAAATTGCTGCGCGCGTTCGGAGCGGGCGCTGATGTCGCCGAAGAACTCTTCTTTCGGGCAGTCTTCGATGATCTTGCCGGCGTCCATGAAAATCACGCGGTCGGCCACTTTGCGCGCGAAGCCCATTTCGTGGGTCACGCACATCATGGTCATGCCTTCGTGGGCCAGTTGCACCATCACGTCGAGCACTTCGTTGACCATTTCCGGGTCCAGCGCCGAGGTCGGTTCGTCGAACAGCATCACAATCGGGTCCATGGCCAATGCGCGGGCAATCGCTACGCGTTGTTGCTGGCCGCCAGACAACTGGCCCGGGTGCTTGTGGGCGTGTGCCGAGAGGCCGACGCGCTCAAGCAGTTGCAGGCCCTTTTTGGTGGCCTCTTCCTTGCTGCGACCCAGCACCTTGATCTGTGCGATGGTCAGGTTTTCGGTGATGGTCAGGTGCGGGAACAACTCGAAGTGCTGGAACACCATGCCCACGCGTGAGCGCAGTTTCGGCAGGTTGGTCTTCGGGTCGGCGATGGAGGTGCCATCCACTACCACGTCGCCTTTCTGGAACGGTTCCAGTGCGTTGACGCACTTGATCAGGGTGGATTTGCCCGAGCCGGAAGGCCCGCACACCACGATCACTTCGCCTTTTTTAACCTCGGTGCTGCAATCGGTCAGCACCTGGAAGTCGCCATACCACTTGTTGATGTTCTTGATAGAGATCATACGGCAAACCTTTTTTGCAGACGCTTGACCAGCAGCGAGGCGGAAAAGCTGATGATGAAGTAGACGACACCGGCAAAGATCAGGAACTCATTCGAGCGGCCGATGATGTCGCCGTTGGAGCGGGCGGAGTTGAGGAAGTCCACCAGGCCCACGGTGTAGACCAGCGAGGTGTCCTGAAACAGGATGATCGACTGTTGCAGCAGCAACGGGGTCATCTTGCGGAACGCCTGCGGCAGAATGATCAGGCGCATGGTCTGGCCATACGTCATGCCCATCGCTTGTGCTGCGCCCATCTGGCCCTTGGGAATCGACTGCACGCCAGCCCGCACGATTTCACAGAAGTACGCGGCTTCGAACATCATGAAGGCCACGACGCAGGACGCGAACGCACCGATCGGGGTGTCTTCGCCGGTGATCCAGCGCAACACGAACGGCACCGCCAGGTAGAACCAGGTGATCACCAGCAGTAGCGGGATCGAGCGGAAGTAGTTCACATAGGCGCCGGCCACGCGTGACAGCAGTTTGTTCGACGACAGGCGCATCAGCGCGAGGATCGTACCCAACGCGATGCCGCCGACCACGCCCATGACCATCAACTGCAAGGTCATGACCATGCCGTTCCACAGGCCCGGGATGGCGGGAATGATACCGCTGAAATCAAGTTCCATTATTTACCCCCCACAGAGATCAGGCCGGGCACGGCGACTTTTTTCTCGACCACGCGCATCAGCAACATCAGGCTCATGTTCAGGGTGAAGTAGATCAACGTGGCCAGGGTGAAGGCTTCGAACAGGTTGGCCGAGAACTCGGCGGTCTGTTTGGTTTGCGCCAGCAGTTCCATCAAGCCGATCAAGGACGCCACGGAGGAGTTCTTGAACACGTTGAGAAATTCCGAGGTAAGCGGCGGAATGATGATGCGATAGGCCTGCGGCAGCAGCACGTTCCAGTAGACCTGCGGCAGCTTGAAGCCCATGGCGCGCGCGGCGGACTCTTGACCGCGAGGCAGCGCTTGAATGCCGGTACGCACTTGCTCACAGACGCGCGCGGCGGTGAACAGGCCCAAACACACCACAACGCTCAGGTAGGCCGACGTGGTCGGGTTGAGGTCTTGTTTGTACCAGTCCTGCAGGTTTTGCGGCAGCAGGTCGGGTATCAGGAAGTACCAGATAAACAGCTGAACCAGCAGCGGCACGTTACGGAACAGCTCTACGTAGCAAGTCGCGATGCCCGCTACGAGGCGGTTTGGCACGGTGCGCATGACCCCCAGAATGGAGCCCAGCAGCAAGGCGATAATCCACGCCACCACCGCGATGGCGATGGTCCAGCCCAGGCCGGCGATGTACCAGTCGAGATAGGTCTCGCTGCCAACGCCAGTGGACTTGAAGAATACGCCCCAGTCCCAGTTGTAATTCATTAGGGTCTCCCCTCGAAATCGATCGATGTACAAGCACCCGCTTGGGGAGATCCTTTCCCGCCCGACGGTGAACGTCAGGCACACGCGATCGGCTCGAAAACCGCCAGGTCGAGTGTTCCACAATAAAGCCAGCAGGTAGTCACAAACGCCTGAGGGAACGTTGGCCCCCTCAGGCGATCAGGTTGGATCAGGTGTCAGATTTTTACGTCAGGCGCCGGCTTGTCGCTTGGGTTAGCGATCAGCTCCTTAACCTTGTCACTCATCGGGAAGTTCAGGTTCAGGCCTTTAGGTGGAATCGGGCTTTCGAACCACTTGCTGTAGATCTTGTTGATCTCGCCGGATTTGTAGAGGCCTGCGATGGCGTCATCCACGGCCTTTTTGAACGCTGGGTCGTCTTTACGAACCATGCACGCGTAGGCTTCAAAGGACTGCGGCGTACCGGTGATGACCCAGTCGTCCGGCTTCTTGGCCTTGGCTTCTTCACCGGCCAGCAGCGCGTCATCCATCATGAAGGCAACGGCGCGGCCGCTTTCGAGCATCTGGAAGGACTCGCCGTGGTCTTTGGCGGAGATGACGTTCATGCCCATCTGCTTGTCGGCGTTCATCGCTTTGATGATGCGCTCGGACGTGGTGCCAGCGGTGGTCACCACATTTTTGCCTTTCAGGTCAGCAAAGTCGACGTAGGACGGCTTGCCATCCTTGTCTTTCTTGACCAGCAAGCGGGTGCCGATTTCGAAGATGTTGGTGGTGAAGTCGACCTGCTGGGCGCGTTCGGCGTTGTTGGTGGTGGAGCCGCACTCAAGGTCGGCAGTGCCGTTCTGGATCAGCGGAATACGCGTTTGCGAGGTGACCAGGTTGTACTTGGCTTTCAGGTCGGGCTTGTTCAGGTCTTTTTTCAGGGCTTCAACGATTGCCAACTGAATGTCGTGGGAGTAGCCCACGGGTTTGCCCGAACCATCCGCGATATACGAAAACGGAATGGAGCTGTCGCGGTGAGCGAGAGTGATGGTGCCGGAGTCGTTGATTTTCTTCAGTGTGCCGGTGAGTTCGGCGGCGAAAACTGGAGTGCTGATCAGAGCAGCAGCGATAGCTGCGCCCAGGATATGGGGAACGATGCGCATCAATACTTCCTCGACATTTATTTTTTTTATGAAGCCGGTTGGCGGCTCTCTTGTGCAACGAATGCCCTAGACGGCTCCTGAGGCGCCTTGAGCAATCGTCAGGAAGTGTAGAGCATGAGTCGTGCCAGACCCGGGCGTTAAGGTTAAGTTGTTGATTTAAAGCGAGATTAATTTTTTATTGCGGGGAGTGTTTGATGGTTCGGTCCGGCAAACCGAATAGAGCGATGGGTAGTGTTCGGAAAACCGAATGGCCATGTGCCAGATGTATACACATACAAATGTGGGAGGGCCCACTGCATCTTTGATGTGGCGCTGTAGCGCACCACTCGGTGCCTCGCAGTGGTTCGGCCATCGTGGTTTAACGGGGCGCTTCTCAGGTCAAAAGCAAAAGCATGGCGGCCTGAAAGCTGACCTGAGTGGTTGAAGCAGATCAAAGGCGGCTTGCATACACAGCAGATCTGCTTGTGCTTTTTGTGGGAGGGTGCTTGCTCCCGATAGCAGTTTTACAGCTGATTACATGAATTGACTGACCCGCCGCCATCGGGAGCA
>NZ_VUAZ01000205.1 GCF_009296165.1 Pseudomonas kitaguniensis
GGTGTGTCAGATACGTATTCTTCGACTGACACACCGCCATCGCGAGCAAGCCCGCTCCCACAGTTGACTGCGTTCGGCCTGGGGCATCCACACAGCACGCTTGCACAGGGATTTGTGCGATATACACAAAATTCCTACAAGTTTTCCTAAAAATACCCCCCGCGCGGTTAGTCGCCACCCCCCGCGATGCATTAAAGTAGGCCCCCCAGGTCTGGCGTCGGTTGTTCGACACCACGGCTCACCCCTCCAGGAACCGTCATCGATGGAACATCGTGAAGCGCTGCTCGCGCTGCGAACTTTTCTTTCTACGCAGATTCTCGGCCAGGAAAAACTCATCGATCGCCTGCTGATCGCGCTGCTCGCCGACGGCCATATGTTGGTAGAGGGTGCACCGGGCCTGGCCAAAACCAAGGCCATCAAAGAGTTGGCCGAAGGCATTGAAGCGCAGTTCCATCGTATCCAGTTCACCCCCGACCTGTTGCCCGCCGACATCACCGGCACTGAAATCTATCGCCCGGAAACCGGCAGCTTCGTGTTTCAACAAGGCCCGATCTTCCACAACCTGGTGCTGGCGGATGAAATCAACCGCGCCCCGGCCAAGGTGCAGTCGGCGTTGCTTGAGGCCATGGCCGAGCGCCAGGTCAGCGTGGGGCGCAGCACCTACGAGCTGTCACCGCTGTTTTTGGTGATGGCCACGCAAAACCCCATCGAGCAAGAAGGCACGTACCCGCTGCCCGAAGCGCAGCTCGACCGTTTCCTGATGCACGTCAAAATCGGCTTCCCGGACGCTGCCGTCGAACGGCGCATTCTGCAACAGGCGCGTGGCGAAGCGCTCAACGGTGAAACCAAGCCCGAGCGCCGCGTCAGCCAGCAAGCGATTTTCGCCGCGCGCAAGGAAATCCTCGGCCTGTACATGGCCGATGCGGTGGAGGAATACCTGGTGCAACTGGTGATGGCCACGCGCACCCCCGGCAAGTTCGACCCGGAAATGGCCGAGTGGATCGCCTACGGCGCCAGCCCGCGCGGCTCCATCGCCCTCGACCGCTGCGCGCGCGCGCATGCCTGGCTTGCCGGGCGTGACTTTGTGAGCCCCGAAGACATTCAGGCGGTGCTGTTCGACGTGCTGCGCCATCGCATCATTCTGTCGTTCGAAGCCGAAGCGGCCGGTATTGACCAGGACCGCGTGGTGCAGCGCATTCTCGACGTCGTTGCCGTCGCTTGAACCCCATGAATGCCAGCGATGGAATACGCGTCACGCTCAGCGAACTGATTGAGATGCGCCACCGCGTGCGCGAGGTGCAGCTGTTTTCGACGCCGAGCCAGCGCAGCCCGTTGATTGGCCTGCACCACTCCAAGCTGCGCGGGCGCGGCGTCGATTTCGACCAGGTGCGCGTGTACCAGGCCGGCGACGATGTGCGCACCATCGACTGGCGCGTCACCGCGCGTACGCAAGAGCCGCACACCAAGCTGTTCCATGAAGAACGCGAGCGGCCGATTTTCATCATGGTTGAGCAAAGCTGCCGGCTGTTTTTCGGCTCCGGCCAGATGTTCAAGTCGGTGCTCGCAGCGCAGGCCGCCAGCTTGATCGGCTGGGCCGCGCTGGGGCACAACGACCGCGTCGGCGGGCTGGTGTTTGGCGACAGCGAGCACTACGAAATCAAGCCTCGGCGCAGCAAGCAAAGCCTGCTGCAATTGCTTAACCGGCTGGTGCGCGTCAACCAGAGCCTGAACACCGAGCGCCGCCCGGAAGCCGACGCCTTGGGCATGGCGCTGCGCCGTGGCCGCGAAGTGCTGCGCCCGGGCAGCCTGGTGATTGTGATCTGTGATGAACGCGCGCTGACCGAAGGTGCCGAGCAACAGCTGAGCCTGTTGTCACGCCATTGCGACCTGTTGTTGCTGCCGATTTCCGACCCGCTGGACCATGCCCTGCCCGCCGCCGGCTTGCTGCGGTTTGCCGAACGCGGTGCGCAGTTGGAGCTGGATACGCTGAACTTCGATTTGCGCCAAGCCTACAAAGCTCAGGCCGAAGCACGCATCGCCCGCTGGGAACTGCTGGCACAGAAACTGCGCATACTGCTGATGCCCTTGAGCACCCAGAGCGAAATGGTCGAGCAACTGCGCCACTACCTCAACCCGCAACGCCCGGTTAAAAAACAATGAGCGGCCTTGAGCAACTGCAACCCCTGATCGCCCCGCCGGCTATCGGTTTCTGGCCGCCTGCGCCGGGGTGGTGGCTGTTGCTGCTGGTGATTCCGCTGCTCGGCTGGGGGCTGTGGTGGTTGCGCCGTTTTCTGCCCACGCGGCGCCCGCTGGCCCGCGCCGAACAACCGCTGGACCCGCTGCGCATCGCCGCCCTGGCCGAACTGGCGCTGATGCCCAAACCCTACGACGGCGCCCCTGCCGGCGCCTGGCTGCAACAGCTCAATGGCCTGCTCAAACGCTTGTGCCGCAATGACTACCCCTACAGCCAGAGCCACACACTGAACGGCCGCAAATGGCTGGCGTTTCTCGACAACCGCTGCCCCGCTGCCGGTTTGACGCGCTGGATGGTGCTGGTCGAAGGCGCCTACAAACCGGAATGCAAACTCGATGACAAAGCCATCGCCGGCCTGACGCAAGCTGTCGACACCTGGATTCGCAAGCATGTTTGAGTTCGCCTGGCCGTGGATCTTCGCCCTGTTGCCATTGCCCTGGTTAATGCGGCTTATCTTGCCGGTGGCCGACAGTGGCGAGCCTGCATTAAAGGTCAGCTACCTGGCCGACCTCGAAGGCCTGGCGCGCCGCCGCGCACGCGTCAACCTGCCGGGCTGGCGCCAGCAAGCGCCGTTCGTGGTGCTGTGGCTGCTGCTGTTAACCGCCGCCGCACGCCCGGAATGGCTCGGCGAGCCGTTGCCGATTGCCGCCAGTGGCCGCGATTTGCTGGTGGCGGTGGACGTGTCCGGCTCCATGGACTTCCCCGACATGCGCTGGCAAAACGACGACGTCAGCCGTCTGAGCCTGGTGCAGCATTTGCTCGGGGATTTTCTTGAAAGCCGCGAAGGCGACCGCGTCGGCCTGATCCTGTTCGGCAGCCAGGCGTACCTGCAAGCGCCGTTGACCTTCGACCGGCGCACCGTGCGCACCTGGCTGGATGAAGCGCGCATCGGCATTGCCGGCAAAAATACCGCCATCGGCGACGCGATTGGCCTGGCCTTGAAACGCCTGCGCCAGCGCCCGGCGCAAAGCCGCGTGCTGATTCTGGTCACCGACGGTGCCAACAATGCAGGCCAAATCGACCCGCTGACCGCCGCACGCCTGGCCGCGGAAGAAGGCGTCAAAATTTACCCGATCGGCATCGGCGCCGACCCCGAGCAAACCGGCTCGCTGGGTATCCTCGGCGTCAACCCGAGCCTGGACCTGGACGAACCCGCGCTCAGGGCCATCGCCGAGGCCACGGGCGGCCGCTATTTCCGTGCGCGCGACGGCGAAGAGTTAAGCACTATCAAGCAAACGCTCGACCTGCTTGAGCCGGTAGCGCAACAGCCCACTCAGGCCCGCCCGGCACAGGCGCTGTACAGCGCGCCGTTGGCGCTGGCGTTGATCCTGAGCATGTTGCTGGTGGTGCAGGAACGCTGGCCGAATAACGCCCTGCAACGCGCCTTCAACACACTCTCGACCCGGGGCATTTTCCTGCAACAGCGCCCGCAATGGCGCCAACGCTTGAAACGCCTGCGTCTGCGGAGGCGCCGATGATCGACTTATGGCCGCATTGGTTCCGCCCCTGGTGGCTGTTGCTGTTGCCGTTGCTGGGCTGGCTGCTCTGGCAACTGTGGCACCGGCAAAAGCGCGCCGGGCGTTGGCAGATGATTCTGCCGCCGGCGTTTCATGCGGTGCTGCTCAGTGGCGGCAGTGGGCGCGAGAGCAAATCGCCGTGGGTGCTGCTCGGTATCGCCTGGCTGCTGGCGGTGCTGGCCTTGCTCGGGCCTAGTTGGCAAAGGGTTGAGCAGTCCAGCCAAAAACCAGCCGACCCGGTGGTGGTTTTGCTCGAGTTAACCCCGGAAATGCTCGCCACCGACAGCCCGCCCAATCGCCTGGAGCAAGCGCGGCGCAAGCTCTATGACTTGCTGCAAGCACGCGCCGATGCGCCGACCGCGATTGTCGTGTATGCCGGCAGCGCGCACACGCTGGTGCCGCTGTCGGACGACTTGGCAACCAGTCGCAACCTGCTGGAAGCCCTGCGCCCCTCGATCATGCCCGAGCCCGGCCATCGCGCCGACCTGGCGGTGGTGAAGGCGATGAGCCTGCTCAAGCAAGCAGGCCTTGGCCAAGGGCGCCTGCTGTTGGTGGGCTCCTCGCTGTCGAAGCAGGAACGCCAAGGCATCCGTCTGCTGCTGCAAGGTGCCCAAGCGCCGAGCTTGTCGATACTCGGCATTGGCAGCCGCGAAGGCACGCCCGTCACCCAAGAGAGCGGCGAGTTCCTCAAGGACGACCAGGGCGCGATCCTGGTGCCACGCCTCGACAGCCCGACGCTCAAGGCCTTCGCCAACGAAATGGGCGGGCGTTACCGTGCCGCGCGCTTGGACGACAAAGACTTGCGCCAGCTCAACCTGCTCGATGGCCCGCAAAACCTGCGCAACGACGGCCAACTGCTGCACCTCGACACATGGGCCGACCAGGGTTACTGGTTGCTGCTGCCGTTGTTGTTGCTCGTCGCGTGTGCCGGGCGCCGCGGTTGGCTGTTCTGCCTGCCGTTGCTGTTGTTGGGCGCCCCGCAACCGAGTTACGCGTTTGAATTGCAGGACCTGTGGCTGCGCCCCGACCAGCAAGGCCAATACTTGCTCAAACACAAGCGCCCGGCACAAGCCGCCGAGCGTTTTGAAGACCCGCAATGGCAAGGCGTTGCACTCTTTGAGGCGGGCAACTATGCCGAGGCGATCAAGCGTTTCGCCCAAAGTGATGACGCCTATTCCCACTACAATCGCGGCAATGCACTGGCCAGGTCCGGCGAACTGGAAGCGGCCATCGACGCCTACGAACAGGCCCTGGAAGCCCAGCCTGACCTGCAACCGGCGCTGAAAAACAAAGCCCTGGTGGAAAGCCTGATGCAGCAAAAAGCCCGGACCGCCGCCGCCAAGCCTGCAAAAAACGAGGATGACGAAACCACCCAACCCGGCCAAACTGCGCAACCGGGCGATACAGGGCAAAGTGCCACAGGTGCCGAGCAATCGCCCCAAGGCCAAGGCGAAACCAGCACCGGCGACACCCAAACCGGCGCCACGCCCAAAGCCGGCGGCAACGAAGTACCGGGCAGCGAGTTGGGCGATGAACACACCACCACCCCGCCGCTGCGCCCGGCGGATGCAAGCATTGACGGCGAACGTCGCCAGGCGCTGGAGCAATGGCTGCGGGAGATCCCGGACAACCCCGGCGAACTGCTGCGCCGAAAATTCTGGTACGAACAGCAACAACATCAGGACAAGACTCGATGAGCCGCCGCACCACCCTTCTGCTCTTGCTCGCGCTGACGGCAGGCCACGCCCAGGCGGCGAACCTGGTCGCCAGCGTCGACCGCAGCCGCGTCAATTCAGGGGAAACGGTGGAACTGACGGTCGAGTCCAGCGACGTCACGCAGTTCGGCAAGCCTGACCTGTCGCCGCTGGATGCGCAGTTCGAGGTCAGCGGTACCCGCCAGATCAACCAGCTCACCACGCTGGGTGACGATAACCGCGCCACCACGCGCTGGATCATCACCCTGCTGCCCAAGGAAAACGGCACCGTGGTGATCCCTGCGCTGCAAGTGGGCGAGCTGAAAACCCAGCCGATCAGCCTGCAAGTGGTTGAAACCGCAAGCCAGAACACCAGCGCCGAGCTGGCCCCGGTGTTTGTCGAGACCAAACTCGACCAAAGCAGCGTGTACGTGCAGGCCCAGGCACTGTTGACCGTGCGCGTGTATCACTCGGTGTCGCTGTATGACGACAGTAGCCTGACACCGTTGCAGATTCCCGATGCACGCGTCGAACAGTTGGGCGAGTCGCGCACCTACGAAAAAGTCATCAACAGCATTCGCCATGGCGTGATCGAAACCCGCTACGCCATTTACCCGCAGCACAGCGGCGCCTTGTTGATACCGGCGCAGACCTTCAGCGCCACGCTGGTAGAAGCGCGCCCGGCGCAGGAAAACACCCTGCAAGGCACCAAGCCGGGCAAGTTGATCCACGTAAGCTCGGCGCAGCTACCGCTTGAGGTCAAGCCCAAACCCGCGTTGTACCCGGCTGACACGCCCTGGTTACCGGCACGCAGCCTGAGCTTGACCGAGAGTTGGAACCCAACGCCTGAGCACGTGCAAGTCGGCGACTCGCTGACGCGCAGCCTCACGGTCAAGGCCGAGGGCTTGTCCAGCGCGCAATTGCCGGCACTGCCGAGCAGCGACATCAATGGCCTGCGCCGCTACCCGGACCAACCGGTGCTCGGCAACCAGAACAGCGACCGCGGCCTGGTCAGCAGCCGTGAAGACCGCGAAGCCCTGGTGCCGACCCGCGCCGGCGCGGTGGAACTGCCGGCGGTGGAAGTGGTGTGGTGGAACACCCACGAAGACCACCTTGAGCGCACCAGCCTGCCCGCGCGCACCCTGCAAGTCGCCACCAACCCAAGCCTGGTGGTGGACACGCCCGCCATGCCGACTGTTATCACCGCACCTGACGACGAACGCCTGTGGCTGTGGCAACTGAGCACGCTGACCTTGGCTTGCACCACGCTGCTGGGCTTCGGCCTGTGGTGGCGTGCACGCCGGCAACCGGCGGTACAGCGCGCCGCGCAAACCGGCCCGAGCCCGCGCAGCTTGCTCGACGACCTCAAGCGCGCAACGCAAGCCAACGACCCGCAGGCTACGCGCCAGGCACTCGACGCCTGGGCGCGGCAACAGCCGGACACCCTGGCCGAGATGGCCGCGCGGTTTGTGCCGTTGTCGGATGCGCTGGATGGGCTGAACGGTGCGCTGTACAGCGAGAGCGGCCATTTCTGGCTCGGTGAGGAGTTATGGCGCGCGGTGAAGGCGATTCCGATGGCCGAGCGTGAGCAAGACCCGGCGACTGATACCACCAGTTTGCCGCCGCTGTACCCGAAATAACCCTCAATTTACCTGACATCGGGAGCAAGCCGCCTCCCACATTTGACTTGCAGTGTTAAAGGCCAGCAAGCCATATCTCTTTAACTTGCAGGAAGTTTCCTAGACAATCATTCAGCCTTGCGCCTGCTCACTTCACTGGCTAGCCTTCGCTCCGTCGCTGCATATCAGCGATCGGGTGTGAGATCCCGTGTATGAGTGGACATGCGCAACAGCCGTCTATGGCGGCTGTGTGCGGGCAGACTTCGGTCTGGCCGGGTCCTGCTCTCCGGTATCTCACCCCGCACATAGCTGCCACCTTTTTTGACGTGTGAGATCGGCAAAAGAATGGCGCCCAACCGAGCAGGTACTTCCTTCATGAACAAAATCGTCCCAGATCCGCCCCGCTCTGCCCCCGACCGCGAAATGTTTGAGCGCGCTCTGAGCCACTATCTGCAACCCGACTCAGCGCCGTCTTTCACCGTGCATCAAGACCTCAGCTTCGAAGACGCCCTCGCACAAATCTGCGACCTGTTGCGCTGCGCAGCCGCCACCGCAGCTTGCGCCACTCAAGGTGTGATCGGCGATCAACGCCACATCGCCGGCGCCACCGAACACCTGATAGACAAAGCCAAAACCCTCGCAGACCGGGCACTCGACTGCCTGCACGCCGCATAACCCCTGTGGAAGCGG
>NZ_VUAZ01000206.1 GCF_009296165.1 Pseudomonas kitaguniensis
GCACACCGGTTGATGCCATCGCGAGCGAGCACTCCCACATTTGAATGCATTCTCGGCTAATCAGGCCGACAAGTGCTCGTACAAAATCGTCGCACCCACCAGCATCAGCACCACGCCGCCGACCATCTCGGCACGTTTGCCCACCACCGTCCCTAACACTCGTCCGAGCATCATGCCGATGGTCACCATGGTCATGGTCGCCAGGCCTATGGCCGCCGAGGCCAGCAGAATATTCACGTCGACAAACGCCAGGCCCACGCCGACCGCCAGTGCATCAATGCTCGTCGCAAAAGCCGTGATGGCGAGGATCATGAAGGAATGCTGCGTCGGTTTTTCAACCGATTCGTCGTCTGGCTTGAAGCCGTTGTAGATCATGTGCGCGCCCAGCACCACCAGCAGCGTGAAGGCGATCCAATGGTCCCAGCTTTCTACCCAGCGTGTGGCCGCATGGCCGATGGCCCAGCCGATCATCGGCGTGATCGCTTCAATCACACCAAAGATCAGGCCTGCGCGCAGGGCTTCGGTCAAGCGTGGTTTGTGCAGGCTGGAGCCTTTGCCAATCGCCGCCGCAAAGGCGTCAGTGGACATGGCAAGCGCGAGGAAGATCAGCGAAATGGGGTTCACGGTAAGCGTTCCAGTCGGGCTGTATGAGTCAACGACACAACCACACGCCCGACTTTAGGCATGGATGTGTCGCTGGTCTCACCAACCACAACGGTGCTCGTACCACGGCAGGTTGCCGAATATGTTGATACGAACGCTTCTGACCGAGTCAGAAGCCGGTTACTCCCCAACGAAGGGCTGCAGCTTAAACGCCGGGATATGAAAAATTCGTTAACCTGTGTTTACGCCACCCGCAAGACCTTCGACGCCCACCCACCCCAGTCGAGGTCCTGCGCCCTATTCATTGTAATATGCTCAACCAATTTGGCCGGTCTACGTTGATTGCGCGCGCAACTAGAGTGAACTGTGATGCAGGCCACCCGTTTAACCTTGATTTGCCATGCCGCCACGCTGTTTCAAAAACAAGCGCGGTTTGCTGATGATGAGCCCATCACCATGGACTGGCACAGCGCTGCCTTATCGCAAGCCGGTCGCTTCAAAAAAAGCCTGCGCGTGGTGTGCGGGCCAGAGGCCAGAACCCGACAAACAGCCGGCTTGTTCAGCGACAACGCACAGCTTGAAGACGCCTTGCGCGACGCTGATTTTGGCCGCTGGAAAGGTCTGCAAATCAGCCAGCTTGGCGGTGACGAGTTAAGCGCGTGGATGGCCGACAGCGCCAGCGCGCCGCATGGCGGCGAGTCGGTGGAGCAGGTGTGCGCACGGGTAGGGCGCTGGATGAAATCCCTCGAAAGCCAATCCGGGCACATAGTGGCTATTACCCACCCATTTGTGATCCGCGCCGCAATGCTGTACGCCTTGCAGTTCCCGGTTTCGATGTTCTACCGGATCGACGTTGAGCCGCTGTGCAGCACCGAGCTGCGCTTCAACACGGTGTGGCGCCTGCGCCTGGAAACTCACGCCTGAGCCCGCGAACATGGCAAAATCTACGCCCCGCACTGAGAGCAACCCATGAAACGCATCCTGATCATCGGCATTGGCGCCGGCAACCCTGACTACATCACGATGCAGGCCGTGAAGGCGCTGAACCGCACCGACGTGTTTTTTCTGATGGACAAGGGCCAGAGTAAAAACAAGCTGATCGACCTGCGCCGCGAGATCTGCGAGACCTACATCACCGAACCCGGCTACCGCTTCGTCGAGGCCGAATGCCCCGAGCGCGTGCGCGGCGATATTGACTACACCACCGCCGTACAAGACCTCAACCGTGACAAGCAGCAGACCTTCGAACGCATGATCAACGAAGAAATGGTTGACGGTGAAGTCGGCGCGTTCCTGGCCTGGGGCGACCCTGCGCTGTACGACAGCACCCTGCGCATTCTGCAGGCGATTCTGGCCAGCGGCCGCTGTGAATTTGAGTTTGAGGTAATCCCCGGCATTACCAGCGTGCAGGCCCTGGCCGCCCAGCATAAGGTGGCGTTGAACCGCATCGGCCGTTCCGTCGAGATCACCACCGGGCGCCGGTTGGCGGCGGGGCAGGCGAGTGATGCAGATACCCTGGTGGTGATGCTCGACGCCGAAGATTCCTACCGCAGTGTGGCTGATCAGGACCTGGATATTTACTGGGGCGCCTACCTGGGCACGCCGGATGAAATCCTCATCAGCGGCAAAGTCAGTGAAGTGGCAGAACAAATCGAACGGGTGCGCAAGGCTGCGCGCCTGGAAAACGGTTGGATCATGGACACTTATTTGTTGCGCAAACCCTGAGGTAGCTTCCCCATGCTCAAACTGTTTGCCCTGGCGTTGACCCTTTTCGCGGGCTCCGCACATGCCGATTCTGAACTGCACACCGACTTGCCGTTGGCGTACCTGGAACAGACTCAAAGCGAGGCGCGCAACCAGCCGCTGGTGATTTTCTTGCACGGGTTTGGCAGCAACGAGGAAGACCTGTTCGGCATCAAGGATGCGCTGCCGTCGACGTGGACCTATTTGTCGGCACGCGCGCCGCTGCCGGTGCCCCCGAGTGGCTATCGCTGGTTTACCAAGACGCCGGGTGATGGCGATTACGATGGCGAGACGGCTGATTTGCAACGCAGCGCCAAGCTGATCGAAGACTTTGTCGGCAAAGCCACGGCCAAATACCACACCCAAAGCGATCGGGTGTTCCTGGTCGGGTTCAGCCAGGGCGCGATCATGTCTTACGAGGTGGGCTTGCGGCAGCCCAAGTTGCTGCGCGGGATCGCAGCATTGAGTGGCAGTGTGTTGCCGGTGCTCAAGGCTGAGCTAAAGCCCAGCGCAGCGTTGGGCCAGTTGGCGATTTTTATCGGCCACGGCACGCTGGATCAGGCGCTGCCGTATACCTCGGCAACGCGCGCGAACGAGGTGTTGACGGGGTTGGGGTTGAAGCCGGAGTTTCACGGGTATCCGGGCATGCCGCACACCGTGAGTGAGGCCGAGGTGCAGGATTTGAAAGCCTGGCTGGAAAACAGCCTGAAATAAACCTGTGGCAAGCCTGGGTCAAAAGCGCCTTCTGTGGGAGTGGGCTTGCTCGCGATAGCG
>NZ_VUAZ01000207.1 GCF_009296165.1 Pseudomonas kitaguniensis
GCCAAGAACAGTTTTAGCCAGCACCGCGGATCTTCTTTGCTCTTTGTGGGAGAAACCACCTCCTATCAAACTACAAATAACCTATTGTTTTTGCTATTAAAATTCATCCAGGTTTGTGGCTTTGGTTTTGAGTGCATATCCGTTATTGAGTTTATGGCTTGTATCGGTTCCGCTCTTACAGCGGGTCACTTTTGAAAGAACCGGAAGCCGGCCTAATCCCCCAAGCAGAATGCATTCAAACTGTGGGAGGGGGCTTGCTGCCGATGGCGGTGGGTCAGTCAATTCATGTATCAACTGTAAAACTGCTATCGGGAGCAAGCCCCCTCCCACAAAAACCAAAAGCAAATCTGCTGTGATGCAAAACCATCTTTTGATCTGCTTCAACCACTCAGGTCGGCTTTCAGGCCGCCGTGCTTTTGTTTTTGATCTGAGACGCGCCCCGTTAAACCACGATGGCCACAGCGCAACATCAAAGACGCAGTGAAGCCTCCCACATTTGATGCTGAATGTTGCTCACTTACGCATCACCTGCTAAACCTTGTTGCACGTTGCCAATGACAAGGAAGCAGTCGTATGTCAGTTGAGTCAGAAGTATCCCCGGATGGGAAGAAGTTGACGATAGTGGTCAAGGGGAGGTTCGATTTTGGCAGCCACCATACGTTTCGTGATGCCTACGAGCGTTTCTACAAGGCGCCCGAGCTGTATGTAGTCGACTTGAAAGAAACCACCTACATGGACAGCTCGGCATTGGGCATGCTCCTGCTGTTACGTGATTACGCCGGCGGCGACAAAGCCGAAGTCATGGTGGTCAACAGCAACCCCGACGTGCGCAAGATCCTCGGCATCTCCAATTTCGATAAATTGTTCGACATCAGTTGAGCACCCTGGCCCCCGTTTTTGAACCACTGACGATCCTGATCGCCGAAGACAGCGCCGCTGATTTGCTGTTGCTGTCGACGATCATCCGGCGTCAGGGCCATCAGGTGCTCACCGCCACCCACGGCGCGCAAGCTGTAGAGCTGTTTGCCCGCGAGCGTCCGCAATTGGTGTTGATGGACGCGCTGATGCCGGTGATGGACGGCTTTGAAGCTGCGCGTCGAATCAAACACCTGGCGGGTGAGACGCTGGTGCCGATCATCTTTCTGACCTCGCTGCGCGAGAGCGCGGCCCTGGCGCAGTGCCTGGATGCTGGTGGCGATGATTTTTTGCCCAAACCGTATAACCCGCTGATTTTGGCGGCGAAGATTAACGCCATGGACCGCCTGCGCCGTCTGCAAGCGACGGTATTGCAGCAGCGTGACCTGATCGCCAAACACCACGATTATCTGTTGCATGAGCAGCGGGTGGCCAAGGCCGTGTTCGACAAGGTCGCGCATTCGGGTTGCATCAACGCGGCGCCGAATATTCGTTACCTGCAATCGCCTTACGCGCTGTTCAACGGCGACCTGCTGTTGGCAGCGTACACACCGTCGGGTGACATGCACGTGCTGCTCGGCGATTTCACCGGGCATGGCCTGCCGGCGGCGGTGGGTGCCATGCCGCTGGCCGAAGTGTTCTACGGCATGACGGCCAAGGGCCACGGCCTGGCGCAGATTCTTCGGGAGATGAACGCCAAGCTCAAGCGCATCCTGCCGGTGGACATGTTCTGCTGCGCCACCCTGTTGTGCCTGAGTACCCAGCGCAGGGCGCTGGAAGTGTGGAACGGCGGCATGCCCGAAGGCTATGTGCACGACGTCGCGACGGGCAAACGCACGCCGTTGATGTCGCGGCATCTGCCGCTGGGCGTGCTGTCGGCGGACGCGTTTAATGACAGCACTGAAGTCTGGCCGATGGCCCTCGGCGACCGGGTATTTTTGCTCTCTGATGGTGTGCTGGACACCGCCGACGCGAATGACCAGTTATTTGGCGCCGAGCGTTTGCAGCAGGTATTTGCCGCCAACCGCGATCCCGGGCACCTGTTCGAAGACATCGAACTGGCCCTGGCCGCGTTTCGCGGTGAAGCGCGTGATGACGTCAGCATGGTCGAGATCACCTTGCAGCCCGACCCGCCGTTGCGTGCGGCCGAGCCTGTGTATGCCGACAGTGGCCAGTCGTGCCCGCTGGACTGGTCGGTGAGTTTTGAATTTCGCGCGCACACGCTTCAAACGTACAACCCGTTGCCGTATTTGCTGCAGCTGTTGCTCGAAATCCACGGCCTGCGTGAGCAGAGCGGGGCGCTTTACAGTGTGATGGCCGAGCTGTATTCCAACGCGCTGGAGCACGGCGTGCTGGGCTTGGATTCGCAGCTCAAGCGTGATGCCCAAGGGTTTGCCGACTATTATCGCCAGCGCAATGAGCGGCTCGCGCACTTGAGCAGCGGTTATATTCGTGTGCACGTGCACGTGGTGCCGACCGACATGGGCGGCAAAATGACGCTGAGCATCGAAGACAGCGGCGCCGGCTTTGACGTGGAACACGTGCTGGCACGGCCGCTGGATGTCGACCGTTTGTCTGGTCGAGGCTTGAGCCTGGTGCGTCAATTGAGCAGCGATGTACGCTGGTCGCAGGGTGGGCGTTGTGTGTGCGTGGAGTTTTGCTGGGGGGCTCTGGCATAATCCGCTGATTCTTGATCAAGGAGCGAGCAAGTGGCTGAGATTCATCTGGACCCTGATGTGTTGTCAGGTTTGCAGGAAGTGATGGAGAGCGAGTATCCGAAGTTGCTCGATACCTTCCTTGACGACTCCGCGAAACGTGTCGAGGCGTTGCGCCGGGCGCGCGATGATGCCAAGGCGTTGGGGCGGATTGCGCACAGCTTTAAAGGCAGTAGCGGCAACCTCGGTGCGGTGCGCCTGGCGGAGCTTTGCCGACGGCTGGAAGACGGCTCTGCTGAACCTGCCCGCGTCGACCTCGGTGAACTGGTGGACGAAATCGACCAGGAATTCGCGCTCGTCCGGCCGCTGTACGAGCATGAGCGGCAGCGCTTTCAGCTTTGACGCTAAACAGCTCCGCGCGCACAACGCCAGTCACCTGGCCCAACTCTTGCTATAGCTCCAGTGACTGCATCCCCGATCCCCATGCAGTGGAGACCTTTACCTATGCCAGTCGCCCCGAATTCGCTTCTTCAGGCTGCCCCCGCGGCCAAGCCTCAAGCGCCCGCAGCCACCCCCGCGGTAGCGACGGCAGACCCGCGCGACAAGGCCTCAGGCTTCGCCCAAGTGTTTGCCAACCAAGGCTCGAAGCCCACGGTAAAGGCCGACGACAGCGCCGCCAAACCGACGCGCGATAAACCCTCCGACGCGAGCGCCAAGCCAGCGGCGGGCAGCAACACACCTGCCGCCAGCACGCCAGCCGTTGCCGATAGCGGCAATCCCTTGCCTGCCAAGCCACCGGCCGACCCCGACGACAGCGCCAGCAGTGACGAGGACGCACCTGCCGATCCGTCCCTGGCGCAACAACCTGCGGTTGACCCGGTGGTGGACCCGGCTTTAATCGCCACGGTCACACCGGTGGCCGTGCCTGTTGCCACGCCACCGCCAGCACCGGCTGCGGCCACTGCTGATGACAAGGCCCAAACGGCCGCCACTGCGCCGGTTGCGGCGACCGATCAGGCCAAGGTGCCGGCGTTCGACCCGGCAGCCGACCCGCTGGATGCGATGCCTGCCGTGCGCCTGGCGATGGAGCAGGGCGGCCACGTCTCGGCCAGCAGCCAGGCTGCGCAGAAAACCGCGCCGCCGACGACGCTGGATCAGCCGACCGCCGCGCAGAATTTTGCCACCGGCCTGGCCAATATGCTGGTCGACCAGCAAGCCAAAGACAGCACTGACCAGGGCGGCGATAAAGCCTTCAGTGGTTTGATCGAAGGTGGCCTCAAGGACCTCAAAGACGCCAGCAGCGACACGCGCATCGATGATTTCGCCAACCGCCTGGCCGCGCTGACACAGGCCGCCACGCCGAAAACCGCGAATGCCCTGCCGCCCGTGGCCAACGCGCCATTGGCCATGCACCAGAGCGGCTGGTCTGAAGAAGTGGTCAACCGCGTGATGTACTTGTCCAGTGCCAACCTCAAGTCGGCAGAGATCCAGTTGCAGCCGGCAGAGCTGGGCCGCCTGGACATCAAGGTCAACATGACGGCAGACCAGCAAGCGCAGGTCACCTTCATGAGCGGCCACGCGGTGGTACGTGAAGCGCTGGAAAGCCAGTCGGGCCGCCTGCGCGAGATGTTTGCCCAGCAGGGCATGGGGCAGGTCGACGTTAACGTGTCCGACCAGTCGCGTGGTTGGCAGGGCCAGGGCCAGGAGCAACAACAGCAGAACCAGGCCCGCGGCGTCACTGGCAGTGGCGGGCGGGGTGACGGCGGCGATGCAGGCGATGTGGCTGAAGTGGCGGCAGCCGTTGCGCCGGTGACGTCTACGCTGATCGGCTCCAGTGCCGTCGACTACTACGCCTGATTCCAGCTTTGCAAGGCTTTGAATGTGAGAGGGGGTTTGCTGCCGATAGCAGTGGGTTAGTCGACTTATTAATTGACTGATGCACCGCCATCGGCAGCAAGCCCCCTCGCACATTTGGTGTGTGCTGCCCGCTCCGCCCGACAACTCTGGCATAACACTTGCTCTTGCCTTTCCGTAGATCTATGAATCCCAGAATAGTGACGGATTATTGGCATGGCGAAGAGCGACGACGCAGCAACACCCCCCGCAGGCAAGGGCAAGCTCAAGCTTATCCTGTTGATTGTGCTGGGCCTGCTCCTGGCCATCGGCGCGTCGGTGGGCGGTACCTGGTACATCATGCACAACAATGCCAGCAAACCAGCGCCTGTTGCCGAAACCACCGGTAACGTCAAGCAACCGGCAATCTTCGAGCCGATGCTTCCGGCCTTTGTCGCCAACTTCAATCAAAATGGTCGTACACGCTATTTGCAGGTGAGCATCACCTTGCTGGCGCGTAACCAGGCGGACCTGGATGCCCTCAAGGTGCACATGCCGGTGATCCGCAATAACCTCGTGATGCTGTTCTCCGGGCAGAGCTTCGACAGCCTTGCCTCCCCTGTAGGCCAGGAAATGCTGCGCCAGAAGGTCACTGCCAGCGTGCAGGAAGTGGCTCAGAAAGAGCTTGGCAAAGTCGTGGTCGAGCAGGCGCTCTTCACTAACTTCGTATTGCAGTAGGATCACGACATGGCCGTGCAAGACCTGCTGTCCCAGGATGAAATCGACGCGCTGTTGCATGGCGTCGACGATGGTCTGGTACAGACCGAACTGGCTGCCGAGCCCGGCAGCGTCAAAAGTTACGACCTCACCAGCCAGGATCGCATCGTCCGTGGACGCATGCCGACCCTGGAAATGATCAACGAGCGTTTCGCCCGCTACACCCGTATCAGCATGTTCAACATGTTGCGCCGTTCGGCGGACGTGGCGGTGGGCGGCGTGCAGGTGATGAAGTTCGGCGAATACGTGCACTCGCTGTACGTGCCCACCAGCCTCAACCTGGTCAAGATCAAGCCGCTGCGTGGTACCGCGTTGTTCATTCTGGACGCCAAACTAGTGTTCAAGCTGGTGGACAACTTCTTTGGTGGTGACGGTCGTCACGCCAAGATCGAAGGCCGCGAATTCACCCCGACCGAATTGCGCGTGGTGCGCATGGTGCTGGAACAAGCCTTCGTCGACTTGAAGGAAGCCTGGCAGGCGGTCATGGAAGTCAATTTCGAGTACATCAACTCGGAAGTTAACCCGGCCATGGCCAACATCGTCGGCCCCAGCGAAGCGATTGTGGTTTCGACCTTTCACATCGAACTCGATGGCGGCGGCGGCGACCTGCACGTGACCATGCCGTACTCGATGATCGAGCCCGTGCGCGAGATGCTCGACGCCGGTTTCCAGTCCGACCTGGACGACCAGGACGAACGTTGGGTCAAGGCCCTGCGCGAAGATTTGCTGGACGTCGCCGTACCGCTGAGCGCCACTGTGGCGCGTCGCCAGCTGCGTTTGCGCGACATTTTGCACATGCAGCCGGGGGATATTATTCCCGTCGAGTTGCCGCAAGAAATGATCATGCGCGCCAGCGGCGTGCCGTCGTTCAAGGTCAAGCTCGGTTCCCACAAGGGCAACCTGGCGCTGCAAGTGGTGGAGCCGATTAACCGTCGCTGAGCCGCCCCTGTTGCTGCACCCCTATTTATGAATGTTTGCTTCGCCGAGGACATGTAATGGCTACCGAACACGAGAACACTTCCGCCGAAGACCAGGCCCTGGCTGACGAATGGGCTGCGGCCCTGGAAGAAACCGGCGATGTTGGCCAAGACGATATTGACGCGCTGCTGGCCGCCGACGCCGCCAGTGCGCCTGCCGGCAACCGCCTGCAAATGGAAGAATTCGGCAGTGTGCCGAAGAACAACGAGCCGGTGACCCTCGACGGCCCGAACCTGGATGTGATCCTCGACATCCCTGTGTCCATCTCGATGGAAGTGGGCAGCACCGAAATCAACATCCGCAACCTGTTGCAGCTCAACCAGGGTTCGGTGATCGAGCTTGATCGGCTGGCCGGTGAGCCGCTGGACGTGCTGGTTAACGGCACGCTGATCGCGCATGGCGAGGTGGTGGTGGTCAACGAAAAGTTCGGCATCCGCCTGACGGACGTGATCAGCCCGAGCGAACGCATCAAGAAGTTGCGCTGACATGAAGTATTCGATGGCGGGACTGTTTCTGGCGCTGCCATTGAGCGCCCTCGCGGCTGAGCCGATCGCGCAAGCTGCAGTTGCAGCGCCCGTGGTGACCAGCGGCATCGGCGGGCAACTGACCCAACTGGTGTTGGGGCTGTTGCTGGTGGTCGGCTTGATCTTCGTGCTGGCCTGGTTGATGCGCCGCGTACAGAACATTGGCCCGGGCAACGGCCAAGTGATCGAGATGATCGGTTCGCGTGCCCTCGGCCCGCGTGATCGCCTGGTGCTGGTACAGGTTGGCGAGGAGCAGATTCTGCTCGGCATCACGCCCGGTCGCATCACCCCGTTGCACGTGCTCAAGTCGCCGGTTGAAGTGGCCAAGGCCGAAGCCGCCACGCCAGAATTCGCTCAGCGCCTGATGGAGTTGCTGGGCAAGGATCAGAAGGATAAGAAGTAATGCGCGTTTTATTGACGCTCATGCTGTTGCTGGCCGCGCCGTTGGCGTTTGCCGCCGACCCGTTGTCGATCCCGGCGATTACGCTGGGCACCAACGCTGCCGGCGCGCAGGAATATTCGGTCAGCTTGCAGATTTTGCTGATCATGACCGCGCTGAGTTTCATCCCGGCGTTCGTGATGCTGATGACCAGCTTTACGCGGATCATCATCGTGTTCTCGATTCTGCGTCAGGCCCTGGGCCTGCAACAGACACCGTCGAACCAGATCCTCACCGGCATGGCGCTGTTTTTGACGATGTTCATCATGGCGCCGGTGTTCGACAAGGTGAACCAGCAAGCGCTGCAGCCTTACCTCGCGGAAAAACTCACCGCGCAGGACGCGATTGACAAGGCCCAAGGCCCGATCAAGGACTTCATGCTGTCGCAAACCCGTTCCAGCGACCTTGAGTTGTTTGTGCGCTTGTCCAAACGCACCGACATTGCCACCCCGGACCAGGCGCCGTTGACCATTCTGGTGCCGGCGTTTGTGACCTCTGAATTGAAGACCGCGTTTCAGATCGGCTTCATGATCTTTATCCCGTTCCTGATCATCGACCTGGTGGTGGCGAGCGTGCTGATGGCGATGGGTATGATGATGCTCTCGCCGCTGATTATTTCGCTGCCGTTCAAGATCATGCTGTTTGTGCTGGTGGACGGCTGGGCGCTGATTATCGGCACGTTGGCCAGCAGTTTCGGCGGAGTGTAGAGCCATGACCCCAGAAGTCGCTGTCGACCTGTTCCGTGAAGCGCTGTGGCTGACCACCATGATGGTTGCCGTGCTGGTGGTGCCGAGCCTGTTGATTGGCCTGCTGGTGGCGATGTTTCAGGCCGCAACACAGATCAACGAACAAACCTTGAGTTTCCTCCCGCGTTTGCTGGTAATGCTGATCACCCTGATCGTCGCCGGCCCATGGCTGGTGCAAACCTTCATGGAATACATCCTGCAGTTGTACGGCAGTATTCCGCTGTTGATCGGCTGACCGCATGCAATCTGTGCTGGCACTGACCGACACCCAGATCAGTACCTGGGTGGCTTCTTTCATCCTGCCGATGTTTCGCATCACGGCCGTGCTGATGACCATGCCGGTGTTTGGTACCACCTTGGTGCCACGGCGCATTCGCCTGTATTTCGCCGTCGCCATCACCGTGGTGATCGTGCCCGGGCTGCCGCCGATGCCGCCGGTGAATGCGCTGGACCTCAGCGCGTTGCTGTTGATCGCCGAGCAAATCCTGATCGGTTCGCTGCTGGGCTTCTCGCTCACGCTGTTCTTTCAGGCGTTTGTGATTGCCGGGCAAATCATTTCGATCCAGATGGGCATGGGCTTCGCCTCGATGGTTGACCCCACCAACGGCGTGTCGGTGGCGGTGATCGGGCAGTTCCTGACCATGCTGGTGACGTTGCTGTTTTTGGCCATGAACGGCCACTTGGTGGTGTTCGAGGTGTTGACCGAAAGCTTCACCACCTTGCCGGTGGGGTCGGGCTTGGTGGTCAATCATTTTTGGGAGCTGGTCGGGCGCATGAGTTGGGTGCTGGGTGCGTCGTTGTTGCTGGTGCTGCCGGCAATCACCGCGCTGCTGGTGGTTAACATCGCGTTTGGCGTGATGACCCGCGCGGCGCCGCAACTGAACATTTTCTCGATTGGTTTCCCCCTGACCCTGGTGTTGGGCATGGGGATTTTCTGGATCGGCATGGCCGACATTCTCAATCAGTATCAACCGCTGGCGACCGACGCCTTGCAGTTTTTACGTGACTTGGCACGGGCGCGTTGAGCCATGGCCGAGAGCGAGAGTGGCCAGGACAAAACAGAAGACCCCACGGAGAAACGTAAAAAGGACTCCAGGGAAAAGGGCGAAATTGCGCGCTCTAAAGAACTCAATACCGTTGCGACCATGATGGCCGGTGCCGGCGCCGTGCTGATCTACGGCGGCGGCCTGGCGCTGGACTTGATGGAGCTGATGAAGCTCAACTTTGCCTTGCCGCGCGAGGTGCTGCTGAACCCCGACGCCATGGGCCGCTACCTGATGCATTCAGGCAAAATCGCGATCCTGTCGGTGCAGCCGATCCTCATCACCTTGCTGCTGGCCGCCTTGATCGGCCCTGTCGCCTTGGGCGGCTGGCTGTTTGCTGCCAGCAGCATGGCGCCCAAGTTCAGCCGCATGAACCCGGCGGCCGGGCTTAAGCGAATGTTTTCGACCAAGGCACTGGTCGAGCTGCTCAAGGCCTTGGCCAAGTTCATCCTGATTCTGTTCGTCGCGCTGGCGGTGCTGTCGTCGGATATTGACGATTTATTGCGCATTGCCCATGAACCGCTGGAGTCGGCGATCATCCACAGCGTGCAAGTGGTGGGCTGGAGCACCTTGTGGATGTCTGCCGGGCTGATCCTGATCGCGGCGGTGGATGCGCCGATCCAGTTGTGGGAAAGCCACAAAAAACTGCTGATGACCAAGCAGGAAGTGCGCGACGAGCACAAGGACCAGGAAGGTCGGCCCGAGGTCAAACAGCGCATTCGCCAACTGCAGCGCGAAATGTCCCAGCGCAAAATGATGGCTTCGGTGCCCGACGCGGACGTGGTCATCACCAACCCGACCCACTACGCCGTAGCCCTCAAGTACGACCCGGAGAAGGGCGGCGCGCCGATGTTGCTGGCCAAGGGCAGCGACTTTACAGCACTGAAAATTCGCGAAATCGCGGTGGCCAACGACATTCTGTTGCTGGAGTCGCCGGAGTTGGCGCGCTCGATTTTCTACTCCACGGACCTGGACCAGGAAATTCCTGCCGGCCTGTACCTGGCGGTGGCGCAGGTGTTGGCCTACGTCTACCAGATCCGCCAGTACCGCGCGGGCAAGGGCAAACGGCCGGACCCGCTCAAGGACCTGCCAATTCCGCCGGAGCTGCGCCGCGACTCCTGATTGCCAGCGTGCCATTCATCTGAAAGTGCGCGTTACCTGTCAACTATCACAGTAGCCAGCGAAGGCTAATCGCGGTTCCATTGCGCCAGACACTGCACCCGCGTTGTTAAGAGATGCAGAGGACGTAGTGATGGAAGCGCTGACGGGCACGATCAAGTTTTACAGCGAAAAAACCGGGCAAGGCTTGATTGATCTGGATTGCGGTGAGGATGCCGTCTGTGTGGATCTTAAAGGCTCGGCCGGCGTTCGGCTGAAAGATGGCCTGCGCGTGCGATTTGCCCGGATTCATCGGCCCAAGGGCGTTTTCGCGTCCAACATCACAGTTATCTAACCCCCGCCGGAACGCTCGGCGTCAGGTTTTCAGTCCAGGCGGTGCCCGACCCGGCATACCCTGGGGTAACCCGCACACAGCTCCAAATGTGGGAGGGGGCTTGCTCCCGATAGCGGTGTGTCAGGCCCGAAATAAC
>NZ_VUAZ01000208.1 GCF_009296165.1 Pseudomonas kitaguniensis
TGTGGGAAGGGGGCTTGCTCCCGATAGCGGTCTGTCAGTCAGAATTCAATGTAACTCGACCCACCGCCATACGGGAGCAAGCCCCCTCCCACGTTTGTTCAGGGGTGACTGTCAGGCGCCCATCACTTCTCGAATGTCCGCGGCCAATTCTCTGACACGCTCTTCCTCTGTATCCCACGCACACATGAAGCGCGCGCCGCCTTTGCCGATAAACGTGTAGAAGCGCCAGCCCTTGGCCGTCAGCGCTTCAATGGCGGCTTCCGAGAGTTGCAGGAACACGCCGTTGGCCTGCACCGGGAACATCAATTCCACGCCGGGAATATCCGCCACCAGGCTGCTCAGCAATTGCGCGCAACTGTTGGCGTGGCGTGCGTGTTTGAGCCAGGCGTGGTTTTCCAGCAAACCTACCCAGGGCGCCGAAAGGAAGCGCATTTTCGACGCCAACTGGCCGGCCTGTTTGCAGCGGTAGTCGAAGTCTTCGGCCAGTGTGTGGTTGAAGAACAGGATCGCTTCACCCACGGCCATGCCGTTTTTGGTGCCGCCAAAGCACAGCACGTCCACACCGGCTTTCCAGGTCAGGTCGGCAGGCGAGCAGCCGAGGAACGCGCAGGCGTTGGCGAAGCGCGCGCCGTCCATGTGCAGGTTCAGGCCCAGCTCTTTGCAGGTGGCGCTGATGGCGCGGATTTCTTGCGGCGTGTACACGCTGCCGACTTCGGTGGCTTGGGTCAGGGTGACCACGCGTGGTTTGGGGTAGTGAATGTCTTGGCGCTTGAGGGCGATCTCGCGGATCGATTCCGGGGTCAGCTTGCCGTTTTCGGTGCGTGCGGTGAGCAGCTTGGAACCGTTGGAGAAAAACTCCGGCGCGCCGCATTCATCGGTTTCGACGTGGGCGGTTTCCGAGCAAATCACGCTATGGTAGCTCTGGCACAAGGACGACAGCGCCAGCGAGTTGGCGGCGGTGCCGTTGAAGGCGAAGAACACTTCGCAGTCGGTTTCAAACAGATTACGGAAACCGTCGGCGGCGCGGTGGGTCCATTCATCATCGCCATAGGCGCGTTGATGGCCTTGGTTGGCTTGTTCCATGGCGGCCCAGGCTTCCGGGCAGATGCCGGAATAGTTGTCGCTGGCAAATTGTTGGCTCTTGTCGGTCATGGCCCATTCCTGTGGTCGATGTTGGTGCGCACTGTAACCAAGATTGTTGGGCATGCGCACGCACTGTAAATGCAAAGTCACTGGGGAATTATGCACGGTACTCAAACGATTCCTGTCGGACGCGTCGCGATGGCGCGCTGGATTTGCTCAAGTGGCTGGCGCTGTTGAGCATGGTGCTCGACCACCTGCGTTATGTCGGCTGGAGCCTGGATGGCCTGTATGTGCCGGGGCGCCTGGCGTTCCCGTGGTTTTGCCTGGCGATTGCGGCGAATGTGCAGCGGGTGAGCAATGCCCCGTTGACTGGCCAATGGCGTTATTTAGGTTGGTTGCTGGTGTTCAGCCTGATCAGCGAAGTGCCGTACCGGTTGTTTATCGACGATGCCGATACGTTGAATGTGCTGCCCACCTTGGCGCTGGGGTTGTTGGTTGCGCGAGGATGGCAGCATAAGGCGGCGGTTGATCGAGGATTGGCGTTGATCGCCCTTGTGCTGGCGGCGGTGTTTTCCACACAGCTGATGTTCGGATTTTTTGGTGTGTTGTTGCCGTTGGCCATGCTGTTGGTGTTCAAGCGCCCGTGGTATTTCAGCGTGTTGCCGGGTTTGGTGTGTGTGGCCGCCAACCAATGGCAGATTTTGCTCAATAGCGGCACGCCCGTGGCGCTGATGGGCTTGGCTGCCTGCTTGCTCGCGCCATTGCTCGGACTGGTCTTGTTGCGACAGGCCAAAAACGTCACGCCACCCGCCATGCGCCGCTGGGCATATGCGCTGTATCCCATGCATTTTGTGCTGCTGCTACTTCTTCGCAAGATCATTGCCTGAATCCCTATGGCGGGGGCTCTGTGGGAGGCTATGTGGCAGGAGCAATCAGGGAGTAGCAATGTGAGAGTAGCTATGTGGGAGTAGCTGTGTAGGAGTAGCTATGTGGGAGTAGCTGTGTAGGAGTAGCAATGTAGGAGTAGCAATGTGGGAGGGGGCTTGCTCCCGATGGCGGTCTGTCAGTCAGAATTCATGTAACTGACACACCGCCATCGGGAGCAAGCCCCCTCCCACACAAGCCAGCCCCTGGCCAGCTTCCAGGCAGACCAGCCTCCCACACAAGCCAGCCCAGGCCAGCTTCCAGCAGACCAGCCTCCACCCAAGCCAGTTTCCAGGCCAGCTCCCACACACGCC
>NZ_VUAZ01000209.1 GCF_009296165.1 Pseudomonas kitaguniensis
AAAAGGCTGAAGCTGCGCAATCCAACGCAAACACACTCAATCGTGATGAACCTTCGCGCGCTTGAGCAGCTTTTTGCAGCGCTCCGACAAATGCAGCACCCGCAGATGCTTGCCGGCCTTGCTGTAACGCTCGCGCAAGGTCATCAGCGCGGCAATCGCTGAATAGTCGACAAAGCTCAGGTGACGGCAATCGAGCGTCACCTGGGCCGGGTCATTGGCCGGGTCGAACTGGTTCAAAAACGGCGTGGTCGACGCAAAAAACAAGGTGCCGTGCAAACGATAGAGCTTGCTGCCATCGGCTTCCAGATGCTCATCGGCATACAGCTCACGCGCTTGTTGCCAGGCAAAGTTCAGCGCCGCAATCACGATACCGCACAGCACGGCCGTGGCCAGGTCGGTGAACACAGTGATCACGGTGACCGCGATAATCACCAGCACGTCGTTGAGCGGCACCTTGTTGATCACCCGCAACGAGGCCCAGGCGAAGGTCTGTTGCGACACCACAAACATCACACCGACCAGCGCCGCCAGCGGAATGCGCTCAATCAGCGGTGACAGAAACAAAATGAACAACAGGATCATCACCCCGGCAAACACCCCGGAGAATCGCCCGCGCCCACCCGAACTCAGGTTGATCACGGTTTGCCCGATCATCGCGCAACCACCCATGCCACCGAACAGCCCCGAGACCATATTCGCCGCGCCCAAAGCCACGCTTTCGCGGTCGGGGTAGCCACGGGTTTCGGTGATTTCATCGGTGAGGTTCAGGGTCAGCAGGGTTTCCAGCAAGCCGACCATGGCCATCAGGAACGCGTAAGGCGCGATGATGCTGAGGGTGTGCATCGACCAGGGGATCTGCGGCAGCGCGAACGTCGGCAGGCCGCCAGCGATGTGGGCCATGTCGCCCAACGTACGCGTCGGCAGGCCGAGCAAGTACACCGCGAGGCCGACGCCGAGGATCGCCACCAGCGCAGGCGGCACGGCGCGGGTCAGACGCGGCAGCAGGTAAACGATGGCCATGGTCAGCGCGACCAGCCCGGTCATCACGTACAACGGCGTGCCGCTGAGCCAGCTGTCGCCGCTTTTGAAATGCTCCAGTTGCGCCAGTGCAATGATGATCGCCAGGCCGTTGACGAAACCCAGCATCACCGAGTGCGGCACCATGCGCACCAGTTTGCCCAGCCGCAACAGGCCGAACGCAACCATGATCAGCCCGCCCAACAGCACCGTCGCCAGCAAGTATTCAACGCCGTGTTGCACCACCAGCGCGACAATCACTACCGCCATCGAGCCCGCTGCGCCGGAGATCATGCCCGGCCTGCCGCCGAACAACGCGGTGAGGGTGCATATGATAAAGGCGCCGTAGAGGCCCATCAGCGGGTTGAGATGAGCGACCAGAGCGAAGGCGATGCACTCGGGCAACAACGCAAAAGACGTGGTGAGGCCAGCCAGAGCATCGGCGCGCAGACGGGTGAGGTTCATGAAGTACCAAGGCATTGCGGGGAATAAGGTCGGGAATGGTACGAAATTGCAGCGGATGGGGCCAGTGAACTTATGGGGTCAGCAGGCATACCGCGCCAGTTTGGTCTGGATGAAATCCAGGAAACACTGAATACGCAGCGCCAACTGCGAATTACGGTAGAACACCGCATGAATCGGCTGGCGATAGCCGCTGTTGAACGCCTCCAACACCGGCACCAGGCGCCCGGCGTTGATGTCTTCAACCGTCATGAAGTTCGACAGGCAGCAAATGCCCTGCCCCTCCAGCGCCAGTTGGCGCAAGGTCTCACCGCTGGACGCGGCGATGCTTGGCGCAATCAGCCAGCGGTCGCCCTCAACGTGACGTAGCGGCCAATGGTTGAGGGTTTCGGTCTGGGTGAACCCCAGCAACGTGTGGTCCGCCAATTCGGCGACTGTGCCGGGCGTGCCATAGTGTTTGAGGTAGCCGGGGCTGGCGAGGATATGCAGCGGCGTACAGCCCAGGGAACGGGCATGCAAAGTCGAGTCGGCCAGCGCACCGATGCGAATCGCGATGTCGGTGCCCTGCTCCAGCAGGTCGATGATCACGTCATCGCTGTTCAGCTCAAGCTGGATCTCGGGGTACAAGCGACGAAATTCGGCGATGTACGGCACGATGCCATGCAGCATGAAGGGCACGGCGGCGTTGATGCGCAACCGCCCCGCCGGGGTTTTCTGGCGTGACGACAGGCGCTCTTCCAACTCCTCCATCTGCACCAGAATCACCTTGGCCTGCTCAAAAAAGTACTTGCCCTCTTCGGTCAGGTCCATGCGCCGCGTGGTGCGGTTGATCAGCGTGGTGTCGAGCTTGGCCTCCAGGCGCGACAAGGTGCGGCTGACCCCCGAGGGCGTCTGCCCGACCTGCTCCGCCGCCGCAGAAATCGAGCCGCACTCAATCACGCTGACGAAGATCTGTAACTCATCGGATCGGGCTTTCACGGGCGGTCCTCGGTAACGGTTCGCAGCAGCTTACACCGAGAGCGTGAACACCTGCGCCAGATGCTGCTCGTAGCGCGCCACATCGGCCTCGATGGCTGGGCGTTTCATCACGTCCACGCACAGAAAGGTCGGCAAAGCGCGCATGCCAAGAAACTCGTTGGCCTTGTGGAACGGGAAGTACACCGCGTCTACGCCCTTGGCTTCGAAGAAGTCAGCCGGGTCGTCAAACGCTTGCTGCGGCGCGTTCCAGGTCAACGACAACATGTACTGTTTGCCGTGCAGCAGGCCGCCGCTGCCATATTTTTGCGTCGCATCGGAACGCGTGCGGCCATCGCTGGCGTACAGGCTGCCGTGGCCTTCGGTGAACACTTCGTCGATGTACTTCTTGACGATCCACGGCGCGCCCATCCACCAACCGGGCATCTGGTAAATGATCACGTCGGCCCAGAGGTATTTGGCGACTTCTTCGGCCACGTCGTAGCCTTCGTCGATATGCGTGACTTTGACGTCGATACCGCCACGGTCCAGCACCGCCAAGGCGGCGTCGTGCAGCGTGGTGTTGTAGCGGCCATCGGAGTGAGCGAACTTTTTGCCGCCGTTAAGCAGGAGTACTTTTTTCATGGGAGCGAATCCAGAGGGTTATCAATGTATGCCCGCAGACTACGGATATGGGTGCCCCGGAATAAGCCTCGACGCGGCAAAATACACTTGACCTGAGCGCACGAATAAACCGGTACTTTTGATTTATCCGCTGATTAACAAATGGCCACCCAATAACACCATGCCGATAAAAAACACCCTTTTAAACAGTTGCGCGCTGATACGCTGGCGCAGCGCCTGGCCGAGCCACATACCCAGCAACGCGGGCACCAACGCCAGCAGTGAGGCATTTATTTCACCGCCGCCCAGGGTGCCGCGCCAAGCCAAACCGGCCGCCAGCGCCAGCGTAGACACCGTGAACGACAACCCCAACGCCTGCACCAACTCGTCTCGCGTCAAACCCAGCGCCTGCAGATAAGGCACGGCGGGTATCACGAACACGCCGGTGGCCGAGGTGATGACGCCTGTGATCAGCCCGCACACCGGGCCCAGCCAGCGCTCGGTGTGTGGCTTTACGTTGAACGCGGGCAACAACAGCCCACTCAGCGCATACACCAGCAACGCCGCACCCAGCGCGCGCACCACCCAATGCCCGCCGTCCATGCCCAGCCATACGCTGCCAAACCCGCTGCCGAGGAAAATCAACAGCAGCATCGGCCACAGGCGTTTGATCAGCGACCTCAAGTGGCCACCGAACGTGAGTTGCCAGAGGTTGGTCACCGTCGAAGGAATGATCAGCAGCGCGGCAGCCTGCGCCGGTAACATAGCCAGGCCGAGCAGGCCCATGGCAACGGTGGGCAGGCCTAGGCCAATCACGCCCTTAACGGTGCCGGCCAGCAGGAAGGTGCCGAACACCAGCAGGGTCAAGGCGGGGCCGATCGTTTGGTAGAACGCCAGGGAAGTATTCATGCGCGCAGTGTGCAGGTTTTAGAGGCGGTCGCACATTCGCCATATACTGAGGCAGCCTCTTGTTTTGTGTGAGGCTAACACCGCCATCGCGAGCAAGCCCGCTCCCACACTTGACTGTATTCACCCATCAAACTGTGGGAGTGGGCTTGCTCACGATGGGGCCAGCCCAGCCAACCGAGGAGCCGCGATGCACTTTGACCTGATCGACCTGCGCCTGTACCTGAATATCCTCGACACCGGCAACATTACCGCAGGCGCCAGCCGCAGCCATTTGTCGCTGGCCGCCGCCAGCGCGCGCATCCGGGCGATGGAGGCGTCGCTGGGCACCGCGTTTCTGCAGCGCGGGCGCCGAGGCGTCACGCCCACTGCCGCCGGTAAAGCGCTGGCCAGGCATGCGCGCTTGCTGCTGCAACAGGCTGAGCACCTGCAACACGACCTGGCGGAATACGCCAATGGCATCAAAGGCCAGGTGCGCCTGCTGTGCAACACCACCGCCCTCAGCGAATACCTGCCGGAGTTGCTCGCGGATTTTTTGCGCGAACACCCCAACCTCGGGATCGAGCTGCAAGCGCTGCCGAGCCTGCGCATTACCCAAGCCTTGCGCCAGGGCACGGCAGACCTCGGGATCATTTCCGACGCCGTAGACGCCCACGGCCTGCAAACCCTGGCCTTTCGCGACGACCCGCTGGTGCTGATCATGCCGCTGGAGCACCCGCTGGCGAGTGGCCCAGTGAGTTTTATCGACAGCCTGCAACACGACTACGTGGGCCTGGCCGCGCATAGCGCGCTGGCGGTGTACCTGGAAGAACAGGCGCTGCACGCGGGCTTTCGCTTGCAAACACGAATTCGCGCCGATGGCTTTGACGGGCTGATTCGCATGGTCGCTCACGGTGCCGGCCTGGGCATCGTGCCCCAGGCTGCATTGCAGCGCTGGCCACTGGAACGCCGCTTCAAGGCGCAACCTTTACGCGAAGCGTGGGCCTGCCGCACGCTGCTGCTGTGTGCGCGTTCGTTTGAACAGTTGCCCGGTTACGCAAAGGCCTTGTTCGATGCCTTGGCCCTGCCCGTGCGGAAAACCCCGTAGTACAGCGATCCCTGTGGGGGCTTGCGCCCGGCCAAAGGCCCGCGCCAATGGTCGAATCGATCCCGCAATGGCTAGCAGATCAGGCACTTGATGGCGTTCAGCTGTATTACGAAAAGTTTACGCAGAGTAATATCTGCCCCCTCAGCACTTCTGAGGGCGGGTGCGGCGTGCAATCCCCCTCAAGAAATACCAGTCGATAGGAAAGTTAATGGCGGATGACATGGTTAACCCGGTAGGCCTCAAGCGTGGCCTGAAGAACCGGCATATTCAGCTGATTGCCTTGGGAGGGGCGATTGGCACGGGGTTGTTCCTTGGCTCGGCCGGGGTGCTCAAGTCGGCAGGCCCGTCGATGATCCTGGGTTACGCGATTGCGGGTTTTATCGCGTTCCTGATGATGCGCCAGCTCGGCGAGATGATTGTCGAAGAGCCAGTAGCCGGCTCTTTCAGCCACTTCGCGCACAAATATTGGGGCGGTTACGCAGGCTTTTTGTCAGGCTGGAACTACTGGGTACTTTACGTACTGGTGGGCATGGCCGAACTGACGGCGGTGGGCAAGTACATCCAGTTTTGGTGGCCGGAAATCCCCACCTGGGTCAGCGCGCTGGTATTTTTTGTGGCGGTGAACCTGATCAATACCCTGAACGTGAAGTTCTTTGGTGAAACCGAGTTCTGGTTTGCGATCATCAAGGTGGTGGCAATTGTCGGCATGATCGTGCTCGGCTGCTATCTGCTGTTCAGCGGCACCGGCGGCCCACAAGCCTCGGTCAGCAACTTGTGGAGCCACGGCGGGTTCTTCCCGAATGGCGGCATGGGGCTGTTGATGGCGATGGCGTTCATCATGTTCTCGTTTGGTGGCCTGGAGCTGGTGGGTATCACCGCCGCCGAGGCCAGCGAGCCGCGCAAAGTGATCCCCAAAGCCATCAACCAGGTGGTGTACCGCATCCTGATTTTCTACGTGGGCGCGCTGACCGTGCTGCTGTCGTTGTACCCATGGGACCAACTGCTGCAAACCCTCGGCGCGTCGGGCGACGCTTACAGCGGCAGCCCGTTTGTGCAGATTTTCTCGCTGATCGGCAACGACACCGCCGCGCATATCCTCAACTTCGTGGTGCTGACCGCGGCGCTGTCGGTATACAACAGCGGCGTGTACTGCAACAGCCGCATGCTGTTCGGCCTGGCCGAGCAAGGCGATGCGCCCAAAGCGCTGATGAAGCTGAACAAGCAAGGCGTGCCGCTGCGCGCACTCGCGGTTTCGGCGTTGGTGACGATGCTGTGCGTGGTGGTCAACTACATCGCGCCGCAGAATGCGCTCGGGCTGCTGTTTGCGCTGGCGGTTGCATCGCTGATGATCAACTGGGCGCTGATCAGCATCACCCACATCAAGTTCCGCAAAGCCATGGGCGAGCAAGGCGTGGTGCCGTCGTTCAAGACCTTCTGGTTCCCGTTCAGCAACTACCTGTGCCTGGCGTTTATGGTGATGATCATCAGCGTGATGCTGGCGATCCCGGGCATTCGTGAATCGGTGTTTGCAATGCCCATCTGGATTGGGATTATCTACATTGCCTACCGGTTGCGGATCAAAAACGCGAACCCTGCAGTCATGCGCTAACCCATTTGCATGACCTCTGTCCGCGACATGGCGCGCACAGAATCAGATAAGTCCTGCCCTCCTTCAAACGAGTCCTAGGTCAGTTTAAAAGGGGTTTACAGCAGCCTGTGATGAGCACTTCCACTCACGCAGGCTGCTTAAATGAACACAACAATCAACATAGGCGTTTTAACCCTTTGCTCCTTTCTTGCGCCCAGCGTATTCGCTGACTTCATCAGTGACAGTACCGGCAAGCTCGAACTGAAAAACTTCTACTACAACCGCGACTATCGCGACCCCGATGCCATGCAATCCAAGCGCGAGGAGTGGGCACAGGGTTTCGCCTTGCAACTGGAGTCGGGTTTTACCGAAGGTACCGTGGGTTTTGGCGTCGATGTGCTCGCCATGGCCGGGTTCAAGCTCGACTCAAGTGCCAGCCGAACC
>NZ_VUAZ01000021.1 GCF_009296165.1 Pseudomonas kitaguniensis
CGAAGATTCAACTCGGTAAATAGACCGAGGTGCGGCCATCGGGAGCAAGCCCCCTCCCACATTCTGAATGTGTGAGCACGTTCAAAGTGTGGGAGGGGGCTTGCTCCCGATGAGGCCCTCAAACCCCAGCCCAAAAAAAGGCCGCGATCCCCAGGATCGCGGCCTTTTGCGTATCAGCGAATAAACTCAGACTTCATCCAGCTCCGGCTCGTCCGCCTGCACATTCACCGTCGCCTTCACGGCATCATGACGACGGATGTACTTCCAATCCGCCTCATCGATATAAATGCCATTCGGCCCGCTGCCGCCTTCCAGGTCGATTGCCACCTGGGCCGACACCTGCGGTTTCACACTGGCCAGAATCGGCACAAAGCCCAACTGCAAACTGGTTTCGAGCAGCGCCGCCTGGTTCTTCTCGTCGATGTCCGCGGCCTCATCCAGGTAGTACGGCAAGCGCACGCGCCCAGCCTGGTCGCGGTCCATCAAGTGCAGCAACAAGTACATGTTGGTCAGCGCCTTGATGGTCATGGTGGTGCCGTTGGACGCGGCGCCATCAATGTCGGTGTGAATCACTGGCTGGCCGTGCACCTTGGTGATTTCGAAGGCCAGTTCGAACAAATCCTTGAGGCCCAGCTGGTTGTGGTTGGCGGCCACCAGGCGCGCCAGGTATTCCTTGGCCTCTTCGTTCTTGTTGTCTTGCTCGGCGCTCTGGCTCAGGTCGAACACCGACAGCGTTTCGCCTTCTTCATATTGACCGGCACTGTGGATGATCTGGTCGATATGCTTGAGGGCTTCCTTGTTCGGCGCCAGCACGATGCGAAAGCTCTGCAGGTTGGACACCTGGCGCTTGTTGATCTCGCGGTTGAACAGTGCCAGTTGGTGTTCCAGGCTGTCATAGTCGCTGCGGATATTGCGCAGGGTCCGCGCGATGTCGGTGACGGCCGCACGGCGCGCCTTGCCGAGGGTCAGCGCTTCATCGGTGCGGTGTGCATAGGCGTTGATCAACAGGTGCAGGCGGCGCTCAACGTCGTCCTCGCTGTCGAACTTGGCCACGCCCTTGAGGCGCACCTGCGCATACAGCGCTTCAATTTGCCCATCGGCGCGCAGCAAACCTTGCCAGCTGTCCTGATAGTCATTGAGCAGCGGCAGCAAGTTGTCCATCGAGTCATCGACCGGGTCCATGAACGGCGTACCGAACGGCAAGTCTGCCGGCAACAACTGGCGACGGCGCAGCGCGTCGTCCAGGGTTCGCTGCTTGGCTTCCATGTCGGCGATCTGACGGCCGACCAGTTGCAGCTTGGCCGACAGTTGTTGGACGCGCTCGGTAAAGGCATCGCTGGAACGCTTCAACTCGTCCTGAGCCGCTTCCATCTGCGCCAGGTTTTCGAGCTTCTCGCCTTCTTCGGCACTCAACGTTTGCGCGCGGCGGAAATCTTCCAGGGCCTTTTGCGCGTCCAGCACTTGCTGGTACAGCGCTTCGGTTTGGGTTTTGCTCGCCGCGCGGTCGGAGGCCACGGCTTGCTGGGTTTTCAGCTGCTTGAGTTCTTTTTCCAGGCGCTCTTTCTGGTCGCGCAACGCCGCGCGGTCGGCCAAAGCTTGCAAGGCCGGCGGCTCGATGTGGGAGAGGTCGATAGACAACCCTGGCACTTCAAAACGCTCGCCCTTGAAGCCATCAAGAATCTGCTCCAGGGATTTAACCCACTGGCCGTCCTCGTCCAGCGTGATGCCATGCTCGCCTAGCGGCAGGCTGAACAACGAACTGTTGAACAGCCGCATCAGGCGCTCGACATCCGGCTGCGAGAATTCTTCGCGCAGTTTGGCGTAGCTGTTGTTGTCGGCGTGATCGAGCTGTTGCTTGACCGACTTGAAGCGTTTTTCCAGGTCGCGCAAACGCTCGTCCAAGTCCTCGGCGCTGAACTGCCGGGACTGCGCCAGCGCACCGGCCAATTCGTCGTGGGCATCCTTGGCCGCCAGCAGTTGCTGCTCCAGCACTTTGACGTTATCGACCAAGGCAAAACGATGCTTGAGCACCGAGAATTCGCCGAGCCAGCGCTGGATGCCGCTGATTTCGCGCTCCAGGCGCATCAGCTCTTGGGTGCCGCCGCGTTGATTGTTTTGCAGCGCGTCCTGCTCGTTGCGGTAATGCTCGGCCTGAATGGTCAGCTCTTCCTTGCGCGCGCCGGCGTAGTCCGACCACGTGCCCAGCAACGAATCCAGAAGTGGCGACAGGCGATGCAACTTGCCGCGCAACACGTCGCGCTGGCGAACGCCATTCGCCAATGCTTCGACCAGCGGCCCGGCGGCGACCAGAGAGTTGTAATCCTGCTCCATGCGTCGCACATCGCGGAAGGCTTCTTCGCACGCCGCGATGTAATCAACACTGCCGGAACGCAGGCTGTGTTCGAAGGCATCCAGGAACAATTGCTTGAGCTTGGCCGCGGTGATTTCGCGCATGTGCAGCAGGTTGATAAACAGCGCGCGGAAGGTCTTCAGGCTCTGTTCGCTGGTGGAGCGCAGCGGAATCAACGTCAGGTCGAGCGGGATCGACGTGTGCCCGCCCACCAGCAAACGACGCAGCTCATCCGGCTTCAGCTCGTAGGCTTTCAGGCCTTCGCGCTCAAGGTTGGTGAACAGCTCTTTCTGACGCAGGCAGGTGTCGTTTTTCTGGTAGTGGGCCAGGTCCAGCTTGCCGGCGTAGGCAAAAAACTGGTGACCGAAACCACCGCCCGGGCCACGGCCGACCACGCCGATGACGTGCGGGCCGTGGGGCAGGGAGACTTCCACGAGGATGTAGCTGGTGTCGGTGGCAAAGTAGAAACGCCGCGATTGCTCCAGCGTGTACTTGCCGAAACTCATGTCCGACATGCGCGCCAGAATCGGGAACTGCAAGGCGTTGATCGACGCGGACTTACCCAGGTTGTTCGCGCCGTACACCGACAGCGGCTCTTCCAGCGGGAATAAACCCAAGCTGTAACCGGCGGTGTTCAATAGGGCGAAACGGCGGATGCCGTAGCGTTCCTTGCTCATGCGTCGGTCTCCTGTTCTTCGGCGATGGCGCGGGCCATGGCGTCTTCTTCGCTCTCAAATTCGCTCAGGTCGAGCGGATCATCGGTCTTCAGCAGCTTTTCATCGCTGTCTTCGTCGATGATCACCGGCGCCGGCAATGGCAACACGCTGTGCACGCTGGCCGCGAGGTCGCGGTCTTGTTGCACCGACAAGCACACATCGAGAAAGCGGTGCATCGGCGGCAGGAAGCGGTACACGCCGTTGTCTTCGCTGGCAAAACCCAGTTGGGTCATGCGGCGCATGATTTTTTCTTCGAGTTCTTCCTGGGTTTGCACTTCGGCCTGGATAAACAGGTCGCGGTACTTCTCCAGCAGCGACGGCAGTTCATCGCGGCCCAGGCTGCCACCGTCGAGCACGGCAATCGGGTCACGGCCCTGGTCGGCCAGGTGCTCGACGATGATGAAGGTGAACAGCGCCAGGCGCTGCGCGGTCTTGTTGACCTGCGCGCTGGCGATGGCCGAGTCCGGCACGAAGTAGTAGAAACCGCGCGTATCGCACACCAGCTCAAAGCCCAGGGCCTTGAACAGTGTGCGGTACTGGTCCTGGAAGTTTGACAGTTGTGCGTACAGCTCCGGGTCGCGGCGGCTGACGTGGTAACCCTTGAACAGCTCGCGAAAGATCGGCGCCAGCTGGGACAGTTCGGATAGATCAAGTTGCATTGGGTGTACTCGCGGAATTCTCGGGCGCATCAGCGTTGGCCGGGAGCAGGGCGAATGAGCGCAGGCTGACCTGGTGCTCGTGTGTGTGGTAATCGCGGCGTTCCAGGCGTTCGCGCTTGAAGCGTTTTTCACGCGAGAGTCGCGAGAACCAGTACAGCAATTCGTCGGTGGCGCCGTCGGGTTCCTGCGCAAGCAGCCAGGTCATCAGGTCTGGCATCGGCAGCGCGTCTTCGCAGCGCTCGAGCATTTCCTTGACCGTGCGCGGTGCGCGTTGGGCTTCGCCCTTGTGGGATTTGTGCGCCTTGGGGAAACGCGCCGGTTTGGGCTCAAAATTGGCCAGCGCATACACATACGCCTCTACCTGGCTGGCACTGCCGAGGAAGGTGCTTTGCGGCCGGCTGAACATCGGCATCGCCGCTTGCGGCACCGCGTCCAAACCTTTGCGGCGGATGGCCGACAATGCCAGCGCCGCGCCACGCGTCACGGCGTTATGCCGGCGCGCTTCTTCACGCAGCGGCAGCAGCAGCTCGCGCGCGTGACGCAAGGTCAACTGGGCGCTGGTTTGCATTTCGAGGATGCGCGCGTGGGTGCGCAGCAGCATGTCGTCGTCCACCAGGTGGCCGAGGCGCTGTTGCTCGGTGAGCATGCGCAGCAACACGTTCTCGACCTTGCGCACGCCTTGTTCGAAGGCGCCGTCGGCGTTCACCAGTTGGATCATCGGTTCAACGTATTCGTCCCACGTCGCCAACACTTCGGCGTAACGCTGGCGCAACGGGATCTGCCGGTCGCTGGTCTTGGCGCGGTCGGCCACGGCGGCGAGCGCTTGTTCGTCGTTGGCGAGTTTTTTCAGCACATCGCGCACGCGCATATCCAGCAGGCGCAGTTGCCGGGCCAGGTCGTGGCCATCACGGATGTCGAAGGCGTCCTGAATGTAGCCGGCCAAACGCTCGAGGTGGCGCAGGTAGGCTTCGATTTCCAGGCACAGGCCGAGGCGGTGCTCTTTGCGCAGGTAGGCGAGGAAGTCGTGGATCTGCGCGTTCAGCTCGAAACGGTTCGGGCTTTTCGCAACAGGCACCAGAATATCCAGGCGAATCCACACGTCCAGCAAACCGGTGATGTCTTGGGGCGTGCTGTCCAGTTGTTGGGCGGCCAGTTGCGCGCGCAGTTCGCTCAGGCTCAAGGTGCCTTGGTCGAAATGTTCGCACAGTGGCTCAAGTAAGGCCCAGTGTTCGGCGAGGGCGCGCAGGACGCGCTTGGGTTCGATCATGGGAATGGCCGGCTGGTTGGCGATTAAAAGTCGCGATTGTACTGCATCAGGCGCGGGATTTATCCACAGCCGGTCAGTGCACAGTGGGCGATTGTTACCGAACAGCGGTAGAATCCCCGCTCTTTACTTATCCACAAGTGGCCGAGCTGTGCTTATCGAGTCCCGACGTCGCGCTTACTTGACCGCCATGCAGGTGGTCAACTGGCTGCCCCGCACCGAATTGCCGTTTGCCGCCCCGTCGCGGCCGCAGTTGCTGGACGCGCCCGAGCCTTTTGAGGCACTTGAGGTGTTGGGTGAGGAGGCCGCAGCGCCAGTGGCGGTGGTGAAGCCCGAGCCGCAGGCGCGGCCTGTTGTAGAGCGCGCAAAGGTCGAAGTACCGCGCCCGTCGCCAATCGCAAAACTTGCCGTCGCCGAAAAAGCGGCCCCGGTGGCCAAAGCCGCTGTGGTGCCGCCGCCACGCTTTGCCCTGCAATTGCTGCGGGCCGGGCGTTGCCTGCTGCTGGTGGAATTGCCTACCGGCGAACGCTTCCAAACCCGCGACCCGGCCTACATGCTGCTCAAAGACATGCTGCGCGCCGCAGGCCTGCCCGACAGCCCGCAAATCATCGGCGACCCGGTGCGTTGGCCATTGTTGGTGCGCGGCACCATGGACCAAGGCCCGGAAGCCGCGCGTGACTTTGTGCAAGGTTTTGTTTCGGCACGTCTGGAGGACGAACCCTGCGTGTGCCTTTGGCTGATCGGTTTGCCCGCCGTGCGCTTTGCCGGCGAGGCGAATGCCGAAGCCTGGTATCGCGAACTGCAGATCGAAGGCCTGGGGTCTGTATGGGCCTTGCCGGGCCTGGAATTATTAATGGAAGAGCCACAGCGTAAGGCTGATGTATGGCAAGCCATGCGCCAGCTGATGGCGCGCTGGAAAAGTACCGATGAGTGACGCTTTATCCTTCCGCCCGATGACCGAGGCGGACCTCGACGCCGTACTCAAGATCGAATACGCGGCGTTCAGCCATCCCTGGACCCGCGGAATTTTTCTCGATGGGCTGGGCAAGTACCAGATCTGGCTGATGTTTGAAGGCGAACAGCAGGTCGGCCACGGCGTGGTGCAAATCATCCTCGATGAAGCGCATTTGCTGAACATCACCGTCAAGCCGGAAAGCCAGGGCCGAGGCCTGGGTTTGAGCTTGCTCGAGCACCTGATGTCGCGAGCCTATGAGGCCAAGGCCCGCGAGTGCTTCCTGGAAGTGCGTGACAGCAATACCGGGGCGTTCCGCCTGTATGAGCGTTACGGGTTCAACGAGATCGGGCGCCGACGCGATTACTACCCCGCCGTCGGTGGGCGTGAAGATGCCGTCGTGATGGCCTGCACGCTGGTCGACTGATTACAAAAGCCACTGTGGAAGGAAGCAAGGTTCCTCCCACAGTTGGCCCTGTGGTATCTCAGCGGTTGCCGTCTACCGGGTCCAGGTCGGCCAGTTCGGCCTCATCCAGCCCATTGCCGCCGCCTATCTCGTCTTCATCGACGATGCTCAAATCGTAATCCGCCGGCTGATCTTCGCCTGCATCGCGGGCATCGCGCGCGCCGTCTTCATGGATCAGCGTTTCCGGGCTCATGTCATCATCGGTGGGCTCATGATCGTCCGTCGAAGCACCGGTCATACCGGCTTCGCGCACCCGTTCGTCGGGCATCAAGTGCTCGCGCTCACCCGGCGGAATTTCATCGCCGATTTCTGCCGTCGGCGCTTGCTCGTCAAAATCCAGCTCGCGCATTGAGCCCATGCGATCTTCGTTGTCATCAATCGGTTCGGGCTGTGTAGCGCCGTAGGGACGTCGTGATTCAGTCATGGCCTATCCTCATACTGTGGGGCTTATAGTGTGTGGACAGGCATGGCCGCCTAAAGATTCAAGCTAATTTAGCCTGGCTATTCTCGCGCCGCGCGTGACCCGCACCAGCGGTGGTGTGTCAAAGCTGGGCATCATTCCTGAGGCTTTCCCTGATGAACGAACTACAAGACTTGCTTGATAACAACGAACGCTGGGCGGATGCGATCAAACAGGAAGATCCCGAATTCTTCGCCAAGCTCGCCCGCCAGCAAACCCCGGAATACCTGTGGATCGGCTGCTCCGATGCGCGGGTGCCGGCGAACGAGATCGTCGGCATGCTGCCAGGCGATCTGTTTGTGCACCGTAACGTGGCCAATGTGGTGCTGCATACCGACCTTAATTGCCTGTCGGTGATCCAGTACGCAGTCGATGTGCTTAAGGTCAAACATATCCTCGTCACCGGCCACTATGGCTGTGGCGGTGTGCGTGCCTCGATGCAGGACCGCCAGTTTGGCCTGATCGATGGCTGGCTGCGCACGATTCGCGACCTCTACTACGAAAACCGCGAGCTGCTCGCCCAACTGCCGACGGAAGAAGAGCAAGTTGACCGCCTCTGCGAGCTGAACGTGATTCAGCAGGTGGCCAACGTCGGCCACACCAGCATTGTGCAGAACGCCTGGCACCGTGGGCAAAACCTGTCGATTCATGGCTGCATCTACGGCATCAAGGATGGCCGCTGGAAGAGCTTGAACACCACCATCAGTGGTTTCGAGCAATTGCCGCCGCAATATCGCCTGCGCCCGTTGGGTGACGCTTAAACAGGTTTGTTACGGTCGCGCTGCTCCAGGAACAACTGGCCTTCTGCGCTGAGTTGTTCCTGCGGGCCTTTGATCCAGCCCCGGCAGTTGGGCCCGGCGCATTCGCAGGCAAACTGGCGGTGCAAGACGTCGCCGGCGTTGGCGAAATCAATGGTCAGCCAAGTGTTGGCGGCAATCGGCAGCACTGACCAAAGCTCCAGGTAGGCCGTGTCGAAATACACATTCGGGTCGCAGGCGTGACGCAGTTGGCCGCAGACCCACGGGTCATACAGCTGGATCCGTGCCGAGATCTGGAAGGAATGCTGGCGTCGTTCACTCAAGGCATAGCCGAACACCCTGGCGATGAGCGTGTGGTTGTCGAACGCTACGCGCGATTTGATCCCGGCGGCTTCGCCGTTTGGGGCACGCACGATCTCAAACTGGCGTGTGGTCGGATAGCCGTACTCCGCTGATGTTGTCGCAAACGGGTACAGACCAGCATTGTCAGCGTCACTAGCCTTATCCCTGGCTGGAGTTTTCATGGTTTTCCTGAAATGGGCTGCATCGACCTGCCAATGGTGTCGAGTGCCAGTCTTGCAGCGAATGGGTCCGGCTTAAGACTCGCTGAACAGGCTGCCGATGACTACTGTCAATGTTGACAGTAATCATCGTTTTTTTGTGCGACCTAAAGCACCGGCGCGATGATGGCCGTGGGCGCAGTGGCATTCTTCAGTTGTTTCAACTGAGCCTTGATGACCGGCGTGGCGCACTTGGCGTTGGCTTGCTGCGGGGTGAGCTTGCGCACCGAGGTGTAGAACAGCTCACACGTCTGCTCTTTGCGGGTGACCTGCCAAGTGTTCATGCAGGCCTTGAGCAGTACATTGGCATCGCTGGCGGGTTTCTGGCCCATCCCGGCTTGCCAGCACGCCGCGCTCAAATCTTGCCCCATCACTTTCAAACCGGCGTCGTCGGCCTTCTGTTCATCGCCTGCATAGGTTGCAGGGTCTGCCGCATACCAGATGTAACTCGGGTGGTTGGCGCCGAGTACCGCCACGCTTTTGCCGGCTTGCGGGCTGATCTGCGCCAAACCCAGCACGCCCACGGTCTGGCCGTATTGCTGCTTGATCCAACTGCGCACCGGCGCGCCGAACGCGACCATCGGCAGTGAAACGTCGCCGTGCTGGCTCAGCTCCTTAACCATGCGCGTCTGATAGTCGGTGAAATAGCCGTAGACGTTTTCCAGGTCCTTGCCTGCGTTCGAAGGCGCGGCGATGGGCGCAATATCAATGATGGTCTGATAAGCAGGCGTTTCGGTGGCTGCGATGCCATTGTCGGTGAGCAAGGTAGCCCAACGGTCGGTGGTTGCCGACTCCAGGTAGTCCTGGGCCTGGGTCAGCGAGTAGTCCGGTGGGAAGTGCAGCAATTCGATGCTTTTGCGGTTTTCCAGGGCCATGCCCAGCGGCAGAAACAGGTACCAGTTATAGGCCCACTTGCCGTCGCTGTTGAGCTTGCTCGCGCCTTGATACGCCAGGTCGGCGGTATCAAGCAGCGTCTTCAGCGGCTGGCCGTACTGGTCGGGCACGCCGCTGAAGGTGGCCGTCACCTCGCCGTCATGGGTTTTTACGCTGACCCTGGCCCGGCTGTAGCCGTCGCGCTGCAGGCTCTGGTTCAGGTAATGCTCGGCAGTTTGCTCCAGCGTCCATGGCCGAAAGCAGATCACATTGCAGTTATTCGGGAAGGCGAACAGTTGCGTGACACGTTGCGTACTGCCCAGTGGCACGTCGATGTCGGCCTGTACGGCCGCACTGGCCAGCAGTGCGGCCAGGGTAAAAGACAGCCTGGTCGGTTTGAACATAGTTGGTTCCTTGTCAGCGAAAGCCCGTCTGCGCGGGGTGAAAGCCCACCCACACACAGTAGCGGTTGCTCAGGAAAACCGCGTGTTAAATCGCCAAGCGTGTCGTTATTGGATAAGCCAACCTACACGTTGAACTGCAAGGCATTGCTCAAGTCACCCATGGGTTTCTGGCCGCGGGCGGTCATCGCGTCATCACGCTGCTTGAGGCCATCCAATGTCTCCAGCTGGAACACCCGAGTAATTAAACGCAGGATCGACGCCGTGTCGTAAACCGTATGGTCAACCGTGCCTTTGCGCGCGAACGGCGACACCACCAAGGCCGGAATTCGCGTGCCCGGCCCCCAGCGGTCGCCTTTGGGCGGTGCGACGTGGTCCCACCAGCCACCGTTTTCATCGACCGTCACCACCACTACCATGTTTTTCCACTGCGGGCTTTCTTGCAGCACCTTCAACGCGCGGGCGATATGCCGGTCGCCCGAGGCCACGTCGGCGTAACCTGCGTGCATGTTCAGGTTGCCTTGAGGCTTGTAAAAACTCACGGCGGGAAGCTTGCCGGCCTGGGCATCGGCGAAGAACTTATTGGTGCTTGATTCATCACCCAAACCGCCATCGCGCAGGCGTTTGTCACGTTCGGCGCGGTTCTCGGGGCCTTGTTGCTTGAAGTAGTTGAATGGCTGGTGGTGGTACTGGAAGTTCGGAATCTTGGGGATGCCGCCTGAATCCTTGAACTGGTCCAGAGTGGCTTGCCACGCCCCGGCGTACCAGGCCCAGTCGACGTTCTTCTTCGACAGCTTGTCACCGATGTGTTCGTGGGTTTGTGGCACGAGTACGTTGGGCAGGTCCGGTTTGGAGTAATCCGGGTTCTGTGGGTCGCGAATCCAGGTCGGCCAGTAGGGCGGGGCCAGCGTGTTCACGCCGTAACCGTCCGGCGTCAGGGCGCTGGGGCCGAACTGCGGTGGGCCGGTCATGGCGCTGGCCGGGGACGTGCCCAACGGCTTGAGGCGTGGGTCGGTGGGGTCATCGCTTTGCAGCGTGGCGATTTGTGCCTTGGCCACGGACTGCGCGGCATTCGGATAAAACGGCGCAGTGGCGCTGATCAGGTATTGGTGGTTAAGGAACGAGCCACCAAAGGCGCCCTGAAAGAAGTTATCGCAGAGCACAAACTCCTTGGCCACGTCCCACAGGCGCAGGGAATAACGGCTCTGGGCGTAATAGCCCATGACCAAACCACCCGAATCCGCCCAGGCGACAAAGTTGTCGTTCTTGCCACCGTTGATCTGCATCTGGTTCTGGTAGAACACGTGCCACAAATCGCGGGTGACCAGGCTCAAGGGCAAGTCCTCAGCGTTCGGGCCTTTGAGGGCGAATGGCGCGTTGGGCAGGTTTTCCTGGAATTGCACTTCACTGGGGTAGGTCACGCCGTCCACGCTTTGCGGGCCGACTTGCAACACACCGCCCCACGCCGGCGGCAAAGTGCCCAACAGGCTACCGTCGCGGTCGCGTTGCTGGAATTCGGCAGCCGTCAGCGTCGCGAGTGGCTTCTCAACGCCCGGGAAATCGGCGAACAGGTTGTTGAAGCTGCGGTTCTCGGCATAAATCACCACCACGGTTTTCACCTGATCGTGCAACGCCTTGTCCAGTTCTTGCGGGGTCAGTGGCCGAGGCGCCGGTTTGCCGGGTGCCTCACTGGCATTGCCACAGGCAGCCAACGTCGCGCCGACCCCCAACACCGCCGCGCCGCCCAGGAAGCGCCGCCGGCTGGTGTCCAGCGGCGTTTGAGCTACGGAATCGGGAGCGGGGCGTTGGTTGTGCTCGTCACTCATTGCGGGAAGTCCCTGATGCGTGGTTGTTTCAAGATATTTCGCAGGACGGTAGCAACGCAATGTGACGGAACGAAGACAGTGGCGTCAGGCTTGAGATGTGTCTACGCGTGCCCGGCGCTGCTAGACTGACTCGATAATGGACGTCACCGAGGTGAACCGTGAAACCTTCAATCGCCCTTGAACTGAAACGCGCCGCCGTCAGAGACGTGGTGGGCCGTTTTCGTGTCTCAAACCCGAGAGTATTCGGTTCTGTGTTGCTCGGTACCGATCATGAAGGCAGCGACCTTGATTTGCTCGTCGATGCTCCTCCGGGGACCACACTGTTTGATCTTGGTGGGCTACAGGTCGAGCTTGAGGATTTACTGGGGATCAACGTGGATTTACTGACACCTGCCGATTTGCCCTTGAAGTTTCGCGCAAAAGTGTTGGCTGAGGCTCGGCCGGTATGACCGCGAATCGCCTTCCTGGCCCTCCAGCCTGAACGCTTCGGTTGCAACAACCGATGCGTGATTTTTTGACTAAGGCATCACCGGCGGCAAATACTTCAGCGTCGTCCCCAACGCCCACAGCAAGAACAACACCAGCGGCGTGTGCACCAGCAACTGCACAAACGAAAACCCGATCAAATCCCGCGCCTTCAACCCCAGCACCCCGAGCAGCGGCAACATATAGAACGGGTTGATCAGGTTTGGCAGCGCCTCGGCCGCGTTATAAATCTGCACCGCCCAGCCGAGGTGGTATTGCAGGTCATTGGCGACTTGCATCACGTAAGGCGCTTCGATAATCCACTTGCCGCCACCCGACGGAATAAAGAAGCCCAGCACGGCCGAATAAACCCCCATCAGCAGCGCGTAGGTGTCATGCGAGGCAATGGAGGTGAAGAAGGTCGAGATATGGTGCGCGAGGGTCTGGCCGTCGCCGCCTTTTACCACGGTCATCAGCGCCGCAATCGAGCCATACAGCGGAAACTGGATCAGCACGCCGGTGGTGGTCGGCACGGCGCGGGCCACCGCATCGAGGAAGCTGCGCGGGCGCCAGTGCAGCAGCGCGCCGACCATAATGAACAGGAAGTTATAAGTGTTCAGCCCCGAAATGGCGCTGATCGCAGGCTTGGTCGAAAACTCATGGAACAGCCAACCGGCCGCCAGTAATGCCAGCAAGATAGTCAGCAATGGGCTGTGTTCCAGCCATTCGCCAGGGCGGGTGGGCGGCTGGATTTTTGGCAGGTTGAACGCCGGGTCGACGCCGCAGGCCTTGGCATCACGAGCACTGTTCGGGCCAGGCGCGGTGGCGTAGGCAATGATCAGCGAGACCACGATCAGCGCCAGCAACAACACACCGGATTGCCACAGGAAGATCGTTTCGGTGAACGGGATCACGCCGGTGATCGACAGAATCGACGGCGGCAAACTGGCCGGGTTGGCCTGCAATTGCGCAGCCGACGACGACAACCCCAGTGCCCATACCGCGCCAAGGCCCAAGTAGGCCGCAGCACCGGCGGCGCGGTAGTCCATGCGCAAATCCGTACGCCGCGCAAGTGCACGCACCAGCAAACCGCCGAACACCAGGGACAACCCCCAGTTCAGCAGTGAGGCAACCATGGAAATCAGCGCCACCCACGCCACCGCCGAGCGGCCGTTTTTGGGGATGCGCGCCAAGCGGTCAATCAGCTTCACCGCAGGCGGTGAACTGGCCACCACATAACCGCCGATTACCACGAAGGCCATCTGCATGGTGAACGGGATCAGGCTCCAAAACCCATCCCCAAAGGCCTTGGCGGCTTCTGTTGGCGCCGCGCCCATGCCCAAGGTCGCCACGGCGACGATGATCACGGCGAGGGCGGCAAATACCCACGAGTCTGGAAACCAGCGTTCGGCGAAGTTGGAACAGCGCAGGGCAAATCGGGCATAGCGGCTTTCTTCGATAGCATCGGCCACGAGTCTTTCCTCTTGTAATTATTATGGTGTTGGCAGTTTTACGGCATGTTCCGCTACGGCCATTGATATGGGAATGCAGTTATCTTCATCGATCCATGAGTAAAACAAATATATCTGTCGTGATTGCCATGATTGGGCTCAGCTCATAACCTGCACGCCATTTTGTTTGTCTGCCGAGCCTTCACATGACTGCCACCTTTGCTCCACAGGCGCAGCGTTTTTCCCGCTCCGACTACAAAACCCTGGGCCTGGCCGCCCTCGGCGGTGCCCTGGAAATCTACGACTTCATTATCTTCGTGTTCTTTGCGCTGACCCTCAGCCAACTGTTCTTCCCACCCGAAATGCCCGAATGGCTGCGCCTGCTGCAAAGCTTCGGCATTTTTGTTACTGGCTACCTGGCGCGCCGCTGGGCGGCATTTTGATGGCGCACTTCGCCGATCACTTGGGGCGCAAACGCGTGTTCAGCCTCAGCATTCTGATGATGGCGTTGCCCTGCCTGCTGATCGGGATCATGCCGACCTACGCGCAAATCGGCTATTTCGCGCCGCTTATCCTGTTGGTGCTGCGTGTGCTGCAAGGCGCCGCGGTGGGCGGCGAAGTCCCGAGTGCCTGGACCTTCGTCGCCGAGCACGCGCCGCCCCATCACCGTGGCTACGCCTTGGGCTTCCTGCAAGCCGGCCTGACCTTCGGCTACCTGCTCGGCGCACTCACCGCCACGCTGCTGGCGCAGGTGTTCACGCCTGCCGAAATTCTCGACTATGCCTGGCGCTTTCCCTTCCTGTTGGGCGGTGTATTCGGCGTGATCGGCGTGTGGCTGCGCCGCTGGCTCAACGAAACCCCGGTGTTCCTTGAAATGCAGGCGCGCCGCCAAGCCGCCGCCGAAATGCCACTGCGCACCGTGCTGCGTGACCATCGCGCGGTGCTGCTGCCGGCGATGATCCTCACCTGCGTGCTCACCTCCGCCGTGGTGGTGCTGGTGGTCATCACCCCGACCCTGATGCAAAAAACCTTCGGCATGAGCCCCAGCCATACGTTTGCGTTGAGCGCGTTGGGTATCGTCTTTTTGAATATCGGCTGTGTACTCGCAGGCCTGCTGGTCGACCGCATCGGCGCCTGGCGTGCTGTGTTGGTCTACAGCCTGTTGCTGCCCGTCGGCATCGCGATTTGTACGCCAGCCTGATCAACGGCGGTATCTGGCTGGGCGCGGCATATGCCGTGGCGGGCTTGAGTTGCGGAGTTGTCGGCGCGGTGCCGTCGGTGATGGTCGGCCTGTTTCCGGCGCCGGTGCGGGTGTCGGGAATTTCCTTCACCTACAACATTGCCTACGCGCTGTGGGCGAGCACCACGCCATTGCTATTGATAGCGCTGATGCCGACCCGCCCGTGGATTTGCGTGGGGTACTGCGTGGTGATGGGCGCGGTGGGCGTGGCGAGTGTGGCGCTGTTCAGCAAACGCCACGTGGTATACGCCGTTACAAAAGGGCTCTGAGGCCATCAATTGACGCGTAGGGTAGTCACTCCTATAGTCACGGCCACTTCTGATTAATACCTGTAAACCATGACTCAGACCGCCTTTATCAATCCCGCAATCCTGTCCTGGTCTCGCCAGCGGGCGGGCCTGTCTGAGCAACAAATTGCCAAAAGCCTTACGGTCAAAATGGAAAGGGTAAAGGAGTGGGAGGACGGTAAGAGCCTTCCTACCTTTAATCAGGCGCAAAAGTGGGCAGTTATTGCGCACGTCCCTTTTGGCTTTCTATTTCTCAAGGCCCCTCCACAGGAAAATCTTCCGCTTCCAGACTTGCGTACCGTGGGCGGGGCGTTCCCCGACACGCCCAGCTTGAACTTGATGGATACCGTAAGAGACGTGCTCCGCAAGCAAGATTGGTACTTGGAATACCTGCAGGATCACGAGCGGGCACCGCTGGCCTTTGTTGGAAGTTTCAACAGCTATTCGCCAATCAAAGATGTTGTCGCAGATATTCGTCGCGTTCTCGGTGTTACGGGTGACTTTGTCCGCATGGGTTATGAAGAGTATGTGAGGGCATTGGTGAGTGGTGCAGAGGACGCAGGTATTCTTGTGATGCGCAGTGGAGTTGCCTTGGGTAATACCCATAGGAAGCTCGATGTCAGCGAGTTTCGAGGCTTTGCAATAAGTAATGCGATGGCCCCCGTCGTATTTATCAACAGCGCGGATGCGCCCACTGCGCGGCTTTTTACGCTTATGCATGAGCTTGCGCATATCTGGATCGGCAGCACTGGTGTGTCTGACGGCGGCGCTCAAAGTGCTCGCAAGGAAGAGGCTTTTTGCAATGCGGTGGCGGGGGAGTTCCTCGCTCCAGAACTTGTCTTTCGAGCGCATTGGGACCCTGATGTTTATTGGGAAGATAACCTGATGCCGTTGGCCGGACGCTTTCGTGTCAGCGCATTGGTCATTGCGCGCCGCGCCCGTGATCTTGGTTACATCACGAGTGGCCAATACGGTGCTTACTACCATAGGGTTTTACAGGATTATCGCGACAAGGATGGCAATGGAGGGGATTACTACCGCACAGCTGCGATCAGAAACAGTGCTCGGTTGAGCAGGGCTGTTTTGGCAGAGGCGCAGAGTGGCCGTATTCTGCTACGCGACGCAGGGAAGTTGTTGGGCGTACAACCTGCGAAGCTGAAGGCTTATGGGATGAAATTATCGGCATGAAGCATTTATTGGATTCGAACACATTGATCGAAGCCAAAAATCGTTATTACGCGATGACGATTTGCCCAGGTTATTGGGCGTGGATACTTCAGCAGCATCAGGCTCTGGAAATTGCCAGTATCTTTCCTGTCCGTGACGAACTGGTGAAGGGTAACGACGAGTTGACGCAGTGGGTAAAGAGTAATGCTCAGCTGTTTGAAGACTCAAGTGATCAGCAGACTCAAGCGGCCTTTGGGGAAATTGTTTCAAGAATCGCCGAGCAGGTGCCGGTGATGAAGGCGGGTGCATTGGAGGAGTTTCTTGAAGGAGCAGACGCTTGGCTAATAGCCAAAGCGATGACGACAAGGGCTGTGGTTGTGACACATGAGGCCTATAACCCTGACATCAAGCGTAAATACACCATTCCCAATGTGTGCTCTCTGTTTGGTGTTCCCTACATGAACACGTTCGAGTTGCTCGGCAAACTCGACGCGCGCTTCGTTTTGCATCACTGACCTATCGAGGGGAGCAGCGCTTCCCCTCAATGCGTGATCTTCAGGTCAAAAAGTACCAAAGCAACAGCGTGCCCACCAGGCCGACCACCGAGACAATGGTTTGCAACACCGACCACACCCAGATCGTCTGCTTCAGTTGCAAACCAAAATACTCACGCACCATCCAGAACCCGGCGTCGTTGACGTGGCAAAAGAACACTGAGCCTGCGCCAATCGCCAGCGCCACCAATGAACTCTGCGTACCCGCCAGCCCGGCCATCATCGGCGCGAGGATGCCCGCAGTTGTGGTGGTGGCAACTGTTGCCGAACCGGTGGCCTGGCGCAGGGCCACGGCGATCAACCATGCGAGTAATAAATACGGCATGTGCGCGCCTTCGGCGACTTTGCTGATGGTTTGGCTGACGCCTGCGTCCAGCAAGGTTTGCTTGAGGCCACCGCCGGCGCCGATGGTCAGCAGCAACACGGCAATCGGCGCCAGGGCTTTGCGCAGGGTGTTGCCGACGTCTGCGCGTGGCATGCCGGCGGCCCAGCCCAGGCAGACCACGGCGGCGATCACCGCCAGGCCGAGGGCGATCAGCGGTTCACCGAGAAATTTCAAGGTCAGGGCCACCGGGCTTTCCGCTGCCATGGCAACCTTGGCCAAGGTGCTGCCGAGCATCAGGATGACCGGCAGCAAGATGATCAGCAGCGACACCCCAAAGCTTGGCTGGCGCGGCGCCTTGGGCGGCGCGCTGAACAGCGCACCGATGTCGGCCGGTGCTTCCACGTGCATGCGTTTGGACAGCCAATTGCCGTAGAGCGGCCCGGCGAGGATCACCGCAGGCACTGCCAGGCAAAAGCCCAGCAACATGGTCAGGCCCAAGTCGGCGTGCAGTGCGCCCACCGCAATCAGCGGCCCCGGATGCGGCGGCATCAGGGCGTGCAGGGTGGTCATGCCGGCAAGCGCCGGGATGGCGATTTTCAGCAGCGGCTGGTTCGAACGCTTGGCCATTACAAAGATGATTGGCACCATCATCACCAAGCCCACTTCGAAGAACAGCGGCAAGCCAATCACCATGGCCACCAGCGCCATTACCCACGGCAGTGATTTGCCCTTGCCCAGCCCGAGCAGCGTGGTGGCGATGCGGTCGGCCGCGCCGGATTCCGCCATCAACGCGCCGAGCATTGAGCCCAGGGCGATGATGATCCCGGCTTCACCGAGAATCGCCCCGGCGCCTTTGCTGAACGCCTTGGCGACGTCTTCGGGCGGCAAGCCGGCGCCGACACCGGCGATAAAGGTGCCGATCAAAATCGACAGGAACGGTGGCAGCTTGGTTGCGCTGATCAACACAATGATGCTGGCAATGGCCAGTAGCACGCAGAACATCAGGCGGGTGTCGTGAACCATCCACGCAGCAGTCGATAACGCCAAAACGGAGCTCCTTAGCGAACAGGGTGGGAAATATGTTTCTTTTTGTTTCCTGCTCGAAAAGCATACCTGATACCGCGCTGGCCAAGTGCGCTTGTGCGGTTTTGGTGCGATCAGGGGTGGCGGGCCAAAAATGCCGCACCAGAGCTGTTACTGTCGGATTTGTAATCTTTCCTCCACCGGCCTGATAAGTCCCGAAAGCTACATTGCCCCCGCTGGGAAACCTCAGCGACTTTATGGGCGTGGAACTCTCGATATGGCAATTTCGGTAAACATACGGGTGGCGGCGATGGCGTTGTGGGTGGCCGCAAGTGCTGCTCAGGCGCAAACCCTCACTCTTGATGCAGCCCTGCAAACCGCCTTCGCCAACAACCCCGACCTGGCCGCCGCACAATGGGAAATCGAAATTGCCCAAGGCGCTCGCCAGCAGGCGGGCTTGATCCCCAACCCGGTGGCCTCGTGGGATGCCGAAGACACTCGGCGTAGCACGCGCACCACCACCGTCAAACTCAGCCAAACCCTGGAACTGGGCGGCAAACGCGGTGCGCGGATTGACGTGGCGACCGGCGCTCAGGACGCTGCCGCGCTGACGTTGGAGCAGCGTCGCAACGGCCTGCGCGCCGATGTGATCGACAGCTACTACGGCGCCTTGCGTGCTCAGGAGCGCCTCGACCTGGCGCAACGCTCGATGGCCGTTGCCGAGCGTGGCCTGGTTGTCGCGAAGGGGCGCGTGACTGCCGGCAAATCATCGCCGGTGGAAGCCACCCGCGCGCAGGTGCAGTTGTCGCAGATTCGCCTGGAGCTGAATCGCGCGCAGATCGGCCTAAGCGATGCCTACCGCCGCCTCGCCGCCAGCACCGGCAGCGCCGCGCCTGAGTTTCAGGCCGTGGCTACACAACGCCAGTCTGCGCCGCCGTTGCCGGCTTCCGCAGCATTGCTCGCGCGTCTTGAGCAAACCACCGAGGTGCGTTTGGCCGAGCTGCATATCCGCCAGAGCGAGGCCAGCGTCGGCCTGGAAAAAGCCCAGCGCATTCCCGACCTCGATGTGTCGATCGGCAGCCAATACGACGCCAGCGTGCGTGAGCGGGTGAACCTGGTGGGCGTGTCGATGCCGATCCCTTTGTTCAACCGCAACCAGGGCAACGTGCTGGCCGCCAGCCGCCGCGCCGATCAGGCCCGCGACCAGCGTAACGCCGTCGAACTGCGCCTGCGCACCGAAACGCGCCAGGCCCTGGACCTGTGGCAAACCGCAGAGACCGAAGTGCGCACCTTCAACGAACAGATCCTGCCCGCCGCGCAAAACGCCGTGGACAGCGCCACGCGCGGTTTCGAAATGGGCAAATTCAATTTTATCGACGTGCTCGACGCCCAGCGCACCTTGATCGCTGCACGCACCGACTACCTCACGGCGACCGCTCAGGCCACCGAAGCGTGGGTGCGTATCGAACGGATTTACGGCGACCTTGCCCGGTTTTGATTTTTTCTGGAGCCACCTATGAATACAAAGTACGCCACGGCGCTGGCCGTGGCCCTGGGCCTGATGCTGTGCGGTTTTGCCAGCGCCGACGAAGAAGAAGGCGAACTCGAACTCACCGAACAGCAGATCCAGGCTGCAGGTATTCAACTCGCCGAGGCCCAACCCCGCGCGATCAGCACGCTGCTCACGCTGCCGGGGGAAGTGCGCTTTGATGAAGACCGCACCTCGCACATCGTGCCGCGTGCGGCCGGCGTGGTGGAGTCGGTCATGGTCAACCTCGGCCAGTCGGTGAAAAAAGGTGAGTTATTGGCCGTGATCGCCAGCCAGCAAATTTCCGATCAGCGCAGCGAACTGGCCGCCAGCGTGCGCCGGGTTGAACTGGCGCGCACTACCTTTCAGCGCGAGCGCCAACTGTGGAAGGACGAAATCTCTGCCGAGCAGGATTACCTGCTGGCGCGCCAGACCTTGCAAGAAGCCGAGATTGCGCTGAACAACGCCCGCCAAAAGATGACCGCTCTCAGTGGCAGCGCGGTATTGGTGGGCGGCAATCGCTACGAGCTGCGTGCGCCGTTCGCCGGCGTGGTGGTCGAAAAACACCTGGGTGTGGGCGAGGTCGTCAGTGAAACCAGCAACGCCTTCATCCTCTCGGACCTGTCTCAGGTGTGGGTCACCTTCGGTGTGTTCCCCAAGGACCTGAACAAGGTACGCGTGGGCAAACCGGTGAACGTCAGCTCTACCGAAATGGGCACCGAGGTGCGCGGCACCGTGGCGTACGTTGGCAATTTGCTGGGTGAGCAAACGCGTACGGCCACCGTGCGCGTGGCGGTGCCCAACCCCGACGACACGTGGCGCCCGGGGCTGTTTGTGACCGTGCAAGTGGCCACCGACACCTACCAGGCGAAAGTCACCGTGCCGCAAAGCGCGATCCAGACCGTTGAGGACAAACCCTCGGTGTTCGAACGCACGGAGCACGGTTTTGTTACCCGTCACCTTGAGCTGGGCGTGAGTGAAAACGGCTACGTCGAAGTGCGCAAAGGCCTGAATGCCGGCGCGCAGGTGGCCACCGTCGGCAGCTTCGTTCTCAAGTCCGAACTGGGCAAAGGCTCGGCCGAGCACGCCCATTGATCCTGCGAGTGATTCCCCATGTTTGAGCGCCTTATTCAATTTGCCATCGAGCAGCGCATCATCGTGCTGTTGGCGGTGCTGTTAATGGCCGGTGTCGGTATCGCCAGCTATCAGAAGTTGCCCATCGACGCGGTGCCCGACATCACCAATGTGCAGGTGCAGATCAATTCGGCGGCGGCCGGGTTTTCGCCGCTGGAAACCGAACAGCGCATTACCTTTCCAATCGAAACCGCGATGGCCGGGTTGCCGGGGTTACAGCAGACACGCTCGTTGTCGCGCTCCGGTCTGTCGCAGGTGACGGTGATTTTCAAAGACGGCACCGACCTGTTTTTCGCCCGCCAGTTGGTCAACGAGCGCCTGCAAGTTGCTCGCGAACAACTACCCACCGGCATCGAAACGGCGATGGGGCCGATTTCCACCGGGCTCGGGGAGATTTTCCTGTGGACGGTTGAGGCCGAAGACGGCGCGCGCAAAGAGGATGGCACGCCGTACACGCCGACCGACCTGCGGGTGATTCAGGACTGGATCATCAAGCCGCAACTGCGCAACGTGCCGGGTGTGGCCGAGATCAACACCATCGGCGGCTTCGCCAAGGAATACCAGATCGCCCCGGACCCCAAGCGTCTGGCGGCGTACAACCTGACGCTGGGCGATTTGGTCACGGCGCTTGAGCGCAACAACGCGAATGTCGGCGCCGGTTACATCGAGCGCAGCGGCGAACAGTTGTTGATCCGCGCACCGGGGCAGGTGGCGTCGATTGATGACATTGCCAACATCGTCATCACCACCTCGGGTGGCACGCCGATTCGCGTGCGCAATGTGGCGGAAGTTGAAATCGGCCGCGAGCTGCGCACCGGCGCCGCCACCGAAAATGGCCGGGAAGTGGTGCTGGGCACGGTGTTCATGTTGATCGGCGAGAACAGCCGCACCGTGTCCCTGGCGGTGGCGAAAAAGCTCGAAGAAATCAACCGTTCGCTGCCTGAAGGCGTCGTGGCGGTGACCGTCTACGACCGTACCAACCTGGTCGAAAAAGCCATTGCCACGGTGAAGAAAAACCTCTTCGAAGGTGCACTGCTGGTCGTCGCCGTGCTGTTCCTGTTTTTGGGCAATATCCGCGCGCGCTGATTACCGCGATGGTGATTCCGCTGGCAATGTTGTTCACCTTTACCGGGATGTTCACCCACAAAGTCAGCGCCAACCTGATGAGCCTCGGCGCGTTGGACTTCGGCATTATCGTCGACGGCGCGGTGGTGATTGTCGAGAACGCCATCCGCCGCCTGGCCCACGCGCAGCAGCGCCACGGGCGGCTGCTGACGCGCAGCGAGCGCCTGCACGAAGTGTTCGCGGCGGCCAAAGAGGCGCGACGCGCGTTGATCTTCGGGCAACTGATTATCATGGTGGTGTACCTGCCGATCTTTGCCCTCACCGGCGTGGCCGGGAAGATGTTCCACCCCATGGCCTTCACCGTGGTGATCGCGCTGTTGGGCGCGATGATTTTGTCGGTGACCTTTGTGCCGGCGGCGATTGCGTTGTTCGTTACCGGCAAGGTCAAGGAACAAGAAAACCTGGTGATGCGCACGGCACGCCGGGCCTACGCGCCGGTGCTGGATTGGGTGATGACGCGCCGCCCGCTGGTGTTCGGCCTGGCGCTGCTGACCATCGTGGTTTCGGGCGCAGTGGCCAGCCGCATGGGCAGCGAATTTATCCCCAGCCTCAGTGAGGGCGACTTCGCCCAGCAGGCGCTGCGCGTGCCGGGCACCAGCCTGACGCAATCGGTGCAGATGCAGCAGCAACTGGAAAAAACCTTGATGGCGCAGGTGCCCGAAATCGAGCGCGTGTTCGCGCGTACCGGCACCGCAGAAATCGCCTCCGACCCGATGCCGCCGAATATTTCCGACAGCTACCTGATGCTTAAACCCAAGGAGCAGTGGCCTGACCCGAACAAGTCCCGCGAGGTGCTGATCGCCGACATTCAGCGCGCCAGCGCGATAGTTCCCGGCAGTGCGTATGAACTGTCGCAACCGATCCAACTCAGGTTTAACGAGCTGATTTCCGGGGTGCGCAGTGATGTCGCGGTCAAGGTGTTTGGTGACGACATGGCGGTGCTGAACAAGACCGCTGCGGAAATCGCCGAGACCTTGCAAAAGCTTGAGGGCGCCTCGGAAGTAAAAGTAGAACAAACCTCCGGCCTGCCGGTGCTGACCATCAATATCGACCGCGACAAGGCCGCGCGTTTTGGCCTGAACGTCGGCGATGTGCAGGACACCATTGCCGTCGCGGTGGGTGGTCGCCAGGCCGGAACATTGTATGAAGGTGATCGGCGTTTCGACATGGTTGTGCGGTTGTCCGACGCGCTGCGCACCGACATCGAAGGGCTTTCGCGGTTGCTGATCCCGGTGCCGGCGCTGGCCAGCAATGCGTCAGGCCAATTGGGCTTTATCGCCTTGTCGCAAGTCGCCAGCCTGGACCTGGTACTCGGCCCCAACCAGATCAGCCGCGAGAACGGCAAGCGCCTGGTGATTGTCAGCGCCAACGTGCGCGGGCGCGACATCGGCTCGTTTGTCGAAGAGGCCGAGTCCGCCATCAGCCGCGAGGTAAAGGTGCCTGCGGGTTATTGGACCACGTGGGGCGGCCAGTTCGAACAGTTGAAGGAAGCGTCCGAGCGTTTGCGCGTGGTGGTGCCGGTAGCATTGCTGCTGGTGTTCGGGTTGTTGTTCATGATGTTTAACAGCCTCAAGGACGGCTTGCTGGTGTTTACCGGCATTCCTTTTGCGTTGACCGGCGGCATCATGGCGTTGTGGTTGCGCGATATTCCGCTGTCGATTTCGGCAGGGGTCGGGTTTATCGCGCTGTCGGGCGTGGCCGTGCTTAACGGCTTGGTGATGATCGCGTTCATCCGCAACTTGCGCGAGGAAGGGCGTTCGTTATCCGTGGCGATCAACGAAGGCGCGCTGACCCGCTTGCGCCCGGTGTTGATGACCGCGCTGGTGGCGTCTCTCGGGTTTATTCCGATGGCGTTGGCCACCGGCACCGGCGCTGAAGTGCAGCGGCCATTGGCGACGGTGGTGATCGGCGGGATTATTTCTTCTACGTTGCTGACCTTGCTGGTGCTGCCGGCGCTGTACCAGTGGGCGCATCGCAAGGAAGAGGAAACACCAGGCGAAACTGCGTAACACCACCGGGCGGGCTGCGTACCTCAGCCTGCCCCTGGTGCAAGGTCATGATCGACTGCACGATGGCCAGGCCCAGGCCGGTGCCGCCCTCGGTGCGTGCGCGGCTGCTGTCGACGCGGTAGAAACGTTCGAACAGGAGTGGCAAGTGTTGCGCCTCGATCCCGGGGCCTGGGTTACTCACCGACACAGACACCTCGTCCGCATACGTCTCCACCCACAGCGAAATATGCGCGCCCGCCGGGCTGTGGCGGATCGCATTCGACAGCAGGTTCGAGAGTGCACGTTGAATCATCAAGCGGTCGCCCTGCACTTGGGCATCGCCGCTGAGGGTGACGGTGAGTTGTTTGTCTTCGGCGCTCAAGGCGAACAAATCCATCACCCTATTTGCCTCAACCGCCAGCGACACGGCGGTGAATGAAGCCCGCGCCGCCGGGTGGCTGACCTGCGCCAGAAACAGCATATCGGAGACAATGCGCGCCAGGCGCTCCAACTCCTCGCTGTTGGATTCCAGCACCGTTTTGTACTCCTCTGGCGGGCGCTGGCGCGAGAGTGTCACCTGCACCTTGCCCATCAGGTTGGTCAGCGGCGCGCGTAATTCGTGGGCAAGGTCATCAGAGAATTGCGACAGTTGCTGCACGCCCGCGTCCAGCCGGTTGAGCATCACGTTAAAGCCTTGCGCCAGCTCGCCCAGCTCATGCGGCAGGTTGTCGACGGCCAAGCGATGGGTCAGGTTTTGCGTGGTGACTTTGGCCGCCACATGGCTGAACTGTTTCAACGGTGCGAGCCCGCGTTGCACCAGCCACCAGGCACCCATGCCGATCAGCAGCAGCAGCAGCGGCAGCGCGATTACCGTGGCGCGCAGGTAAGCACTGAGCAGCGCCTGGTCGTCCATGCGGTCCAGCGACAACAGCACGCGTACGCGCTCGCCGCTGGCCAGGCGCATCAGGCTGGAAGCCGTCAGCACTTGGTTGTCATTGTTGTCGGCCCAATTGCGGTAGCCGAGGGTTTCGCGCGGCGAGAAGTCTGTCAGCAACGGCTCTTGAGGCTTGGCGCCGATGCTCAGCAGCACGCTTTCGTCGGGCGCGGTGCCGACGATGGTCAGGTAGAAATTGTCATGCCCGATGACCAGGTCCAGCAGTGAATGCGGGCGGGCGCGGATGGCGCGGGCATCCATGCCTTGGGACAGGCTGTGCTGGATCTGTTCCATCTTGCTTTCGAGGCCCTTGCGCGCGAGTTTTTCCAGCTCGTGTGTCAGGGCCAGGTACGCCAGCGTCGCGAGCAACAGCACCAGGCCTGCGCCCATCAAGCTGACCGTCAAGCCCAGGCGCATCGACAAACTGCCGGGTTTCATGCGCGCACCTCCAGCACATATCCCACGCCGCGAATGGTGTGTATCAGCTTGACCTCGCTTTGGTCATCGACCTTGGCGCGCAGGCGGCTGATGGAGACTTCCACCACGTTGGTGTCGCAGTCGAAATTCATGTCCCACACCAGCGAAATAATCTGTGTGCGGGTCAGCACTTCGCCGGTCTGGCGCATCAACACCTGCAGCAGGGCGAATTCCTTGGTGGTCAGGTCGATACGCCGGGTGCCGCGGTACGCGCGATGGCGGCGGGGGTCGAGTTCCAGGTCCGCGACACGGAACACTTCCGGCTGCGGAATATGCTCGCTGCGCCGCAACAGCGTGCGTACGCGTGCGAGTAATTCGGGAAACTCGAAGGGTTTTACCAGGTAATCATCGGCGCCCATGTCGAGGCCCTTGATCTTGTCGGCCAACCTCCCACGGGCGGTCAGCATCATCACGCGTTGGCTGCCATTGCGGCGCAATTGTTCGAGCACTTCCCAGCCATCCTTGCCCGGCAGGTTGACGTCAAGAATCACCAGCTCGTAGGCGTGTTGCCCGGCGAGGTGCAGGCCGTCGATGCCATTGGCTGCACAGTCGACCACATAGCCACTTTCATTCAGGCCTTGTTGCAGGTAGTCGGCGGTTTTTTGCTCGTCCTCAACCACAAGGATACGCATAGGGATTTACCTTTTACTGATGAGAGAAGGGCGCCATTTCCCTATGGAGTCAGGTGTCTTTGGAGTAGGAGAATTCTGAATCGTGAAGTAGCTTCAGGGTCAACTGCGACCATTGGTCGCGACCCTCCAGCAACGTGAAAAAAAAAACGCCCCAGCGGGGCGTTAAAATTCATCTCTTTCCAAAGGAGCTACACAACCGCTTCAGAGATGAATGTGCTCGGTTAAAACAAAGTGTGTACGAGTATATAAAGCTAAACTTAACGGCAAGCTGGGGCGAATATTACAGTTTTGATAGATGGCAAACTGTGAGCAGATGTTAGTTAACCGCTAACAACTGTAAGCGCTCACCGGCATGCTTGTTCAAAGTGCCAGTAATGGGTACTCGGCGATCAAGCGGATCTCTTCAAGGTCGGACTCGAATGCACTTGAGCGCACGGTGGCCTGACGCAACCGCAGCGACAAATCCTTCAGGTTGCCGCTTTGCACCACGTACTTGGCCTCGACGTCGCGCTCCCAGCGGCGTTGATCAGTCAGCGGGTTGCCCGCTGCATCACGGCGCATGTACACCGAGTTGGCATTGCTGTAATCGGCGCCGGTGCCTTTTGCGTAACGGGTCATGAACGACAGGCCGGGAATGCCGAAGGTGTGCATGTCCAGATCGTAACGCAGCATCCACGAGCGCTCCTTGGGCGAGTTGAAATCGCTGTACTGGATCGAGTTATTGAGAAAGATCGAGTCCGACTGGCGCAGGTAATCGAAGTCGTCATCGCCGTTATTGCGCTGATGCGACAACGCCACGCTGTGCGCGCCGGCCTTTACCCCGAGCCTTGCGCTCCAGATGGAGTTGTCGAATTTACCCAGCCGCTGTTTACCTTCGTCCACCGCCTTGTAGTAATTGAAGTCGCCGAATAACGACACATCGTCGGTCAGCGGGTAACTGGCGGTGGTGCCGAGGTAATACTGATCCCACGCATCCTTCAACCGGCTGCTGTACAGGCTTACGCCGAGGTGTTTGTTGAGCTGGTAATCGCCGCCGAAATAGCCGACCCAAGGCGAGTCGACCTTGCCCGCATAGAACGTCGCAAAGCTATTGTTCATACCGCTTTCGCTGGGTTGGCTCATGCCGCTCAGGTGTCCGCCTTGCACGCTCAACCCTTCAACGCTGGTGTTGTGTACGGTGACGCCGCGAAAGCTTTGCGGCAATAGACGCGAGTCGCCAGCGGCCACCACCGGCGTGGCGGGGAATACATCGCCGGCTTTGATAACGGTGTCGAGTACGCGAAATTTCGCCGCGCCACCGACTTTGCTGTAGCTGCTTTGCGGGTGATTGTTGCTGTCTACCGACAGCACGCCGAACGAGCCCTTGCCGCCGCTGCGGCCGGTGCCGGAGTCGAGTTTGAGGCCGTACATCACAAATGCATCCAGGCCAAAACCCACGGTGCCTTGGGTAAAGCCGGATTCGAATGTGCCGATCAAGCCTTGTGCCCACGCCTCGGAATACCCATTGCCGGTGGGGCTGGACTGGCCCTTGCGGTCATCGCGGTTGAAGTAAAAATTGCGTGCCAGCACGTTGGTGCTGCTGCCTTCGATGAAACCTTCGGGCGTGTCTTCCACGGCTGCGGCTGCCAGGGGCAGTACGGCTAACAGTGAAAGGGGAAGTGTATAAGCAATAATGCGCATGTTTCGCTCCTGGGTGTTGGCAGTTATCGGCTGCTTATTGGCGTGGGCGTTCTTATTGATTTGGCCCGGGCTGATAGTTGCAAACAGCGGATAACGACTTCGTTGCGCGAACATTACAAAATTGGAAGCTAGCGGCCCTCTAACAGATACGTAATGTTTTGGTGAACTTGGCGACAGGCTTGATTGAGTAATCTCGTTACTTAACTTTTCAGTCGAGGAACCTGTCATGAACGTTTATAAAATTGGCCTGGGTGTATTAACTGCAGTCTTGTCCTTTGGCGCAGTGGCCGAGGGTGGCGGTGACCGTACCTTTGCCCTGATGATGGAGCGCAATCAAGCAGCCATGGCGGCGTACGCCGAGAAAAAGGGCAAGCCGGCACCCGAGCTGCAGGCGTATCGCTACGGCATGAAGCTGGACATTGCCAACGTGGTCAACGTCACGCCGCCGATCCGTTCGTGCAATCCGGTGCCCTCGCGCATGACCTATGAAGACTCCAGCGGCAAGCTGAACACGCTTGAATATCAAGTGATGGGTGTGTGCCGAAACAACGGCGGTTAATGGATCCAAAAAAACAATCGGGTTTGGCGTTAAAGAGCGCTTCAGAAAACCCCGGCAGCGCCGATGCAGGTCAGGTCTCTCTCCCAATAAGACCATCGGTGTACCATGTTCAACACCCGTTTGAAGCAGGAGCTGTCGGCTCTTCGTGAAGAGTTGTCCAGCTTGAATCAGGTTAAGGAGAGCCTGGAAAGTGAAATGTTGTGCCTGACGCTGGACGCGGAAGGCCGGGTGGAGTGGGCGAACGCCAACTTCCTGCAGGAACTGGCCTATCAGGCGACGAACATTGTGGGGCGCCGGATTGATGACTTGGTGCCGCCACACGTGCGTCAAGACGAATTTCAGCTGCGCTTCAAGAATGCCTTGCTACGCGGTGAACACTTCGCCGGCACCGTGCGCTTGCTGCGGGGTAACGGTAAGGAGGCGTGGTTGCGCTCTATCGTGCAACCGCTGCGTGGCTCGGATGGGCGCGTTCAGCGATTTTCGATTTACTCAAGCGACCTCACCCGCACCATTGAAGCGTCGCGCGATCATGAAAACCTGATCACCGCGCTGGTGCGTTCCACGGCGGTTATCGAGTTCGACCTCGGCGGCCATGTGCTCACTGCCAACGACCGGTTTCTTGGGGGCATGGGCTACAGCCTGGCGCAAATCGTCGGTAAACATCATCGTATGTTCTGCGAGCCTGCGGAATACAACAGCGCTGAATACCAGAATTTCTGGAGCCGCTTGAACGCGGGTGAGTTTGTTGCCGCGCGCTTCAAGCGCATCGACAGCCATGGTCGTGTGGTGTGGCTGGAGGCAACCTATAACCCGGTGCTGGATGCAAATGACCGGCTGTATAAAGTGGTCAAGTTCGCCACGGTGATCACCGACCAGGTCAACCAGGAACAGGCCGTGGCCGAGGCTGCCAATATGGCCTACAGCACCTCGCGGCAGACCGACAGCAGTGCCCAGCGCGGCACCACCGTGGTGACTCAGGCGGTGGACGTGATGCGTGACCTGGCCAAGCACATGCAACAGGCCGGTGATGGCATTGAGGCGCTGAACGCCCAGTCCCAAGTGATCGGCACCATCGTAAAAACCATCAGCGGCATCGCCGAACAAACCAACTTGCTGGCGCTTAACGCGGCCATCGAAGCGGCCCGTGCCGGTGAGCAAGGCCGTGGTTTTGCGGTGGTAGCCGATGAGGTGCGTCAATTGGCCTCGCGTACCAGCAAGGCGACCGAGGAAATCGTCGGTGTGGTGCGTCAAAACCAGGAGACGGTTCGCGACGCGGTGAGCTTGATGACCGAAGGCCGCCTGCAAGCCGAGCACGGCTTGGCACTGGCGACCGAAGCCGGCACGGTGATCGTCGAAATCCAGGACGGTGCGCAAAAAGTGGTCAGCGCGGTCGAGCAATTCGCCAATCAGCTGTCGAGCTGACATGTGGGGCTCATGCTTGAGGTATCGTAGGGTTTTTCTTGCTTAAAGAGCCGATCCTCCATGAGCCCTACTCACCGTCGCCCCGTTCCGCTGTCCAAGGCCTACCGCTTGCTCAACCACGGGCCGACCGTGTTGGTGAGCGCGGCCCACGCTGGCCAGCGCAATATCATGGCCGCGGCCTGGGCCATGCCAGTGGATTTCGAACCGCCCAAAGTTGCCGTGGTACTCGACAAATCCACCTGGACCCGCCACCTCCTGGAAGGCGCAGGCACCTTCGTGCTTCAGGTGCCCTGCGTGGCCCAGGCTGACCTTGTGCAGACGGTCGGTAACATCAGCGGCCGCGACACCGACAAATTCGCCACCTACGACCTGCACACATTCAGTGGCGAACACACCGCAGCGCCGCTGCTGGAAGGGTGCGTGGCGTGGCTGGAATGTCGCGTGCTGCCCGAGCCGCACAACCAGCAAACCTATGACTTGTTCCTCGGTGAAGTGCTCGCAGCGTATGCCGATGTGCGGGTGTTCAGCGACGGGCATTGGCACTTCGACGGTCATGATCAATTGCGCACCTTGCACCATGTGGCGGGCGGGAATTTCATGTCAATCGGCGCGCCGGTGATCGGGCGCCAGTTGTAAACCTTGCCCGCGTGCATCTCAACGCCCGAGCATCTTCACCCAGCGCGACGGCGGCATGCCGTAGGTGCTGCGAAATTGCCGGGTCATATGGCTTTGGTCAGTAAAACCGGCAGTCATCGCCGCGTCCACCAACGGTTGGCCTTGCGCCAGCAGGCTGCGCACCAGGTCCAACCGCCGCATGGTCAAGTAGCGGTAGGGGCTGGTGCCGAATAACAAACGAAAATCGCGCGATAACGCCCAGCGATCACGGCCGCAATGGTCGGCCATTTGATCCAGGCTGATGCTGCGGCCTAACGCGCTGTGAATAAACTCTCTGGCGCGTTCGGCGGCCACGTAATCGAAGGATTTACGGCTGACGATCACGCCCGCCGATGCGCTCAGCGCTTGGGCCAGGTCGTAGAGCGCGTCTTGCTCCTGCAGCGGGTCAATCGGGCAGTCCAGGCTTTGCAGTAACACGTCGCTGGCGCGAAACAACCTCGGGTCCGTCGACAGGCCGTTGTGGATAAACGGTAACGGCCTGCCGCCGAGAATCTGTTGGATCAACGCCGGCTCCACATAAATCATGCGGTACTTGAAGCCTTCCACGCTGCTGGCGCGACCGTCGTGGGTTTCGTCGGGGTGAATCACCATGGTCGTACCGGGCAAGCTGTGGGTCATGCAGCCGCGGTAATGAAAACTCTGCACGCCGAACAGCGTACGCCCGATGGCGTACGTGTCATGGCGATGCGGGTCGAACGCGAACCCGGCAAAGTACGCCTCGATACGGTCTACGCCACTGGCGTGCGGAGCGCGGTGCAGCCAGTCCAGCGTGGAGTTCGGTTTGCCCATGATGGCTTGTCACACATAAATAGCGGTTAAAACACGTTAACCCAGTCTGCGCGGGTTGTGTGGCGAGGTCTTGAACGATTGTGCAGGTTGCCGGCAGGCGGGTTGGGCATCATTTCAAGTGAGCGCATGGGCAGCCTCTACAGCCGCTCGTGCACATGGCTGGACCGGGTTGCCGGTGGTTGTTACCTGTTGTTCGGCGCGCACCTGGTAGCGAATCGTTAAGCGCTTGTATGTCTATGGTGCACCGCGCCGTAACGTCCAGCTTTCACATCCGGTTTGTGCGAGCAATCCACGAGTAGATCAACGTCTTCGGCTCCTCCGGGTTATGCGTCCTTCTGCGGTAACTGGCAAACGCCGGGGATGTGCAATACGTACACACCGCACTGACATCGACCTGCTCGCGCTGAACCCCCGCCGCCTGCAACAGCATCAGTGCGTATGCGCTCAGGTCAAACCAGGCGCTGCCTGTTTGCCTGGCATGCGGTGGCGTAATCTGCGGTGTCAGCAACGGTGCCGGCTGCTCGAAATACCACGGGGCGGGTGCGCCTTGCCACACATGGCCCTGGTCTGCCTGAAACTGCGCGATAAAGCCTTCACTCACCTCATAACAGCACGGTTTGATCGAAGGGCCGATAGCCACCTGCAATTGGTCTGCAGCAAAGCCCTCGGCGGCAAAACGCCGTATGGCCGTGGCGATGATGCCGCCTTGTAAACCCTTCCATCCGCCATGCACCGCAGCGACTTGCTCGGCGTTTTTCGACGCAATAAGAATCGGCAGGCAATCGGCGGTAATCACCGCGATCGGTTGCTGCGTGCGGGTAAACACGCCGTCCGCTTCAAGCGTGTTAGTCGCCTGATCCGGCTGCCATTCAATCACTGACGCGCTGTGCACCTGCTTGCAGATGAACACCGCAGCCGGGCGCAGCGGATCATTGATCGAACAAAAACCGTGATCGATGCCGGGAAGGGCACCGAGATTATTGGCGTGCTGCACGAGGACTTTCTCCGTTGATTAACCGGCTCAATCGCCGAGTGCCTCGCCTTCACGCCGAGGGTCGGCGCCGCCGCTCAGCGACACCTTGCCTTGGGTATCCCGCGTGCGCACGATGGCTTGAATGCCGCTGGTCATGTCGATTTCGCTCAACGCGTGGCCTCGGGCCCTGAGTGCTTGCTTTAACGCCGGGCTGAACAAACCGGCTTCGAGTTCGGTCGCGCCGTTGCGGCTGCCAAAGTTCGGCAGGCTGATGGCGGCTTGCGGATCGAGGTTCCAGTCGAGCATCGCGACCAGCGATTTGCTCACGTATTCGATGATCTGCGAGCCACCCGGTGAACCCACCGTGGCCAGCAACTCACCGCTCTTGCGGTCGAACACCAGGGTTGGCGCCATGGCTGAGCGCGGGCGTTTGCCGGGCTCGACGCGGTTGGCCACGGGCTGGCCGTTTTCTTCGGGGATGAACGAGAAGTCGGTCATCTGGTTGTTCAGCAAAAAGCCCTGCACCATCACGTGGGAGCCGAACGCGGCTTCCACCGTGGTGGTCATCGACACCGCGCCGCCCTGGTCATCGACGGCCACCACTTGCGAGGTGGAAATGCGCAGCGGCGAGCGGTCCGGCGCGTACGCCACCTGGATGCCGGCAGGCGTGCCCGGCGTGGCGGTGCCCATGCTGCGCTCGCCGATCAGCGCGGCGCGTTTGGCCAAGTAATCCGGCGCGACGAGGCCCGCGGTCGGCACCGGCACAAAGTCGGCATCGGCGACGTATAAACCACGGTCAGCGAAGGCCAGTCGACCCGCCTCGGCAAGCAGGTGCACGGCCTCGGGTGTCGGTTCAAGGCCCGCGGGCGATGTGCTTTTCAGCGGTTTCATCGGTGCGATGGCAAGGCGCGGGTCGCGCGCCTCAACGGCCTGCAAGGTGCCGAGGATCTGCGCAACCGCAATCCCGCCCGACGACGGCGGTGGCATGCCGCACACTTGATACTGCTTATAGTCGGTGCACAGCGGCGTGCGCTCTTTGGCGGTATAGGCCGTAAGGTCGGCCTGTGACAGGCTGCCCGCATTGCGGTTGCCCTGGACTTTGCGCGCGATTTCATCGGCAATCGGCCCACGGTACAGCGCGTCCGGGCCTTCCTTGGCGATACGCTTGAACACGGCCGCCAGCGCCGGGTTTTTCAGCAGTGTGCCGGTGGCTTTAGGCGTGCCGTCGGCGTTCAGGAAGTAGGCCGCCATCTCCGGTGACTGCGCGATGTAACGGTCGGCGGCGATCAGCGCGTGCAGGCGCGGGGAAATCGCAAAGCCTTGCTCCGACAAACGAATCGCCGGTTCAAACAGCGTGGCCCATGGCAAGTGCCCGGTCTGCTTGTGCGCCATCTCCAGGGCGCGTAAAACCCCCGGCGTGCCGACCGAACGGCCACCAATTTGCGCTTCGGTAAACGCCATCGGCATGCCGTTGGCGTTCAGGAACAACCGCTCAGTGGCACCGGCCGGCGCCGTTTCGCGGCCATCATACGCGTGCACTTTTTTGCCGTCCCACAGCATGATGAACGCGCCGCCGCCGATGCCGGAAGACTGCGGCTCCACCAGGGTCAACACCGCCTGCATCGCAATCGCTGCATCAATGGCCGAGCCGCCCTGGCGCAACATCTCGCGCCCGGCCTCGGCCGCCAGCGGGTTGGCGGCGGCGGCCATATGGCGCTCGGCGTGGCGGGTGCTGAGGTCGGTGCGATAACCCGAACCCACCTCCGGTGCCGGCGGTTGTTCATTGGCCGGGGTGTGACAGCCGGCCAGGGCGAGGGCGGCGGCAATCATCGACAGTTGACGGCGGGAAATCGAAAACACGCGTTGAACTCCGTTCATTGTGAGAATGATCTGTTGTTCCTGGGGCCGTACTTTTTACACGTAAATGCAGCCTTGCAGGTAAAGCACCGCTGCGCCTGAAATAATCACGCGGTCGCCTTTAAGCTCGCAACGCAACTGCCCACGGCGTGTGCCGCCCTGTTCAGCGGTCAGCAACGACTTGCCCAGGCGCTCGGCCCAGAACGGTGCCAGCGAGGTGTGCGCGGAGCCGGTAACGGGGTCTTCATTGACGCCGACGTTGGGGCCAAACCAACGGGAAATAAAATCAAACCGCGTGCTTTTGGCCGTTACCGCGATCCCGCGTTTGGGCAAGCCTTTGAGGCGCGCGAAGTCCGGTGTCAGGGCTGCAACCTGTGCCTCATCGTCGACCAGAACGATGTAGTCATCGGCGGCAAATACTTGCGCGTGCTCAAGCCCCAACGCGCTCAACAGGCCGCTGGGCGACTCACACTGCTGAGGTTGCCTGGCCGGAAAATCCATCGCCAGTTCGTCGCCATTGCGCGTCACACGTAGCTCGCCGCTGCGGGTGGCAAAACGCAGCACCTCTGGCGCATTCGGCAGTTGATGAATCAACACCCACGCCGCTGCCAGCGTGGCATGGCCGCACAGGTCGACTTCAACCTGAGGGGTGAACCAGCGCAATTCATAGCCTTCGCCCTGCGGCACGAAGAACGCGGTCTCCGACAGATTGTTTTCCTCCGCAATGTGCTGCAATAGCGCGTCAGGCAGCCATTCGGTCAGCGGGCAAACGGCCGCCGGGTTGCCGCCAAAAGGCTGTTGGCTGAAAGCATCGCCTTGGTAGATGTCCAATTTCATCGGGGGCGCTCCTTGTAGGGGAGGCTGGACACTAACAGTGGGCCCGGAGGGCGTCAAAATACAGATACGCAGTTTTTTCGAGCGCATTAGCTGCGTTCAGCCCAGGCGCAACAGCATCGCCCCCGCTGCAATGACGCACGCTGCAACAATGCGCCCTCGCGTGAGATGTTCTTTCAGCACCCACGCCGAGATCACCACGCCAAACAGAATCGACGTTTCGCGCAGCGCCGAAACGCTGGCGATGGGGGCCATGGTCATCGCCCACAGGGCCAAACCGTATGACGCCAGCGTGCCAACCCCGCCGACCACGCCGAGCCGCCAGTGGCGAGTGGCGTAGTCGCAGAACACAGCACGCCGTGTGGCCAGCGCCCAAGCCGCCAGCGGGATGCCGGTCAGCAAAAAAATCCACAGTGTGTAGGCCGCAGGCGCGCCAGATTTGCGCACGCCCACGCCGTCGATAAGCGTGTAGCCCGCGATCACTCCCGCGTTGATCAGGGCCAGCACCACGCCTTTTCGTTGCTCGGCAGATGGCGCAGCGGCCATGCTCAAAATGCCGAGGGAGATCACTGCAATACCCAGCCAAGCGAACGTCGACAAGGCTTCGGACAACACACACACGCTCACCGTGGCCACCAGCAGCGGCGCGGTGCCGCGCATGATCGGGTAGGTTTGGCTCATGTCGGCAATGCGGTAAGTCGAGGCCACCAGCAAGAAATACAGCACCTGAAAAATCACCGATGCGCCGATAAATGGCCAGCTCTGTTTGGCCGGCAGTTCAAGAAACGGAATAACCGCGAAGGCAATCAGGGACGCGATGGAGGTAATCATGCACGTGGTCAGCAACTTGTCGCCGCCACCTTTGACCACTGCATTCCAGGTGGCATGCAGCGCGGCGCCGAGCAGGATGATGGCATATACATGGAGGCTCATTAGGGGTGATTGGCGCGGTTGATCAGCGACGTCAACACGTGGTCGGCCCATGCGCCATTGATCTTGAGGCACGCCCGTTGTGTGCTGATGCCGTGGGTGGGGAATTGACGGTTCACGTTGCGCCTCCGTGGTTGAGGGCGAGTATGCCTCAGGGCTTTTCCCGAGGCATAAAAATCCGCTTGCCGTGGGGTTGCGCCCAGTTCCAGGCGTCCCGGTCTTGCAACGGTGCATATGTCAAATGTGCAGGTCTTTGCAATTTTTTATCGATTTTGTTTCAGTTGCCGGTGAGCGTTCTTGCGCCTGGCGCTCGATCATCCAGCCAGGGTACTCGGCGCTTATGGCACTGGTGCGGTCCAAGGCGGCGATGTCCTCGGTGGTCAACCTCACGGTGCTGGCATGGAGATTGTCGCCCAGTTGGTCAAGCGTCTTGACACCGACGATGACGCTCATGACCCCCTTACGCTGCAATAACCAGGCGAGTGCAATCGCTGAAATAGAGACGCCGTGGGACTGAGCGATGGGTGTCATCACTTCAATGAGTTCATAGACTCGTTCGCGGTTCGCAGGCGGGAAGTCGAATGTTGAACGGCGTGCGCCGGTGGGCTCTTGTGCGGCTCGTGTAAATTTTCCGGATAACAGCCCGCCGGCCAATGGGCTCCATACCATTATCCCCAAGCCCTGATCGTCGCAGAGTGGGATTACTTCGCGCTCCAGATCGCGACTCGTCAGATTGTAATACGCTTGCACCGTCTCGAAACGTGCATATCCGCGTTGCTCGCTGGCGCCAAGCGCTTTCATGATCTGCCACGCAGCGAGGTTGGAGCAGCCCAGGTTACGAATTAGCCCACGTGACACGCAATCGTCGAGCGCACGCAATGTCACTTCTATCGGTGTAATCGAGTCGAAGCCGTGAATTTGATACAGGTCGATGTAGTCGATACCGAGCCGCTTCAGACTCCCTGCGACCTGGTCCAGGATATGGCCGCGTGAGAGCCCGGCAGCGTTCGGGCCGGGTGCCGTTCGGCCGAACACTTTGGTGGCGATGATTACGTCTTCGCGCACGACATTCAGATCCCTCAAGGCTTGCCCCAGCATCACTTCGGACTGCCCTTCCGAGTAGACGTCCGCCGTGTCGAAGAAGTTGATACCCGCGTCTATGGCGCGAGCGACCAGGGCCGTTGCGACTTTTTGCTCAACGGTCCCCACGTTGCGCCAGAAGCCCTGGCCTCCGCTGAATGTCATCGTGCCTAAACACAGTTCTGAGACAAATTGGCCGGTTTTGCCCAACGGTCTGTAGCGCATGGCATGCATCCTTTCTGTCGTTTATCAATTTTTCAGGGTTGCAAAGCGACCCGAGGCGTGGCGTTGCAAGCAACCGAGATTTTGGTCAAGGTGAGCCAGACTGTGAATGCAGCCAAGTCCTGTTTTCTATCGAGATCGTCTGGAGTTTTGAATGGATCCCTTGTCTGACGTTCTTTCACAACTGGATGCCCACAGCTCGTTTTTTGCCGGTCTAGAAGCCGGAGGCGATTGGGCTATTCGGTTTCCCGCGCCTGACGGCATCAAGTTCAACGCGGTGATTGAAGGTTCATGCTGGTTGGTCGTTGAGGATGAGTTGCCTGTTTTGCTGCTCAAGGGGGACTGCTTCCTTTTGTCCAAGCGACGCCCTTTCACGCTGGCCAGTGATCTTGAGATTGAGCCTGTCGAGTCGCAGGAGGTTTATCGTGATGCAAAGAACGGAATTGCGCGTTACCAGCAACGAAGCGGTTTTTTTCTTATCGGTGGACGCTTCGGGTTTTGTGAAGAGGCGAGACTGTTGTTTGATGGCTTACCTGCGGCTATCGTCGTCAATGGTGAGTCCGACCAAGCGTGTGTACTTCAGTGGGCATTGCTGCGACTGGCAAGCGAACTTCCCAGCACGCTGCCGGGTGCTTCTTTGATCGTTCGACAATTGGGGCACATGATGTTGGTGCACGTGCTTCGATTGTATCTCTCATCCGGGCAAGTGCATTCGCCGGGCTGGTTGATGGGCTTGTCCGACCTGAAGGTCAATGCGGCTATTCAGGCGATACATGCCGCGCCTCAGCGCCGCTGGACAGTCCATGAGCTGGCAAGGGTGGTGGGTATGTCGCGTTCCAACTTAGCGTTGCGTTTCAAGCAGAAGGTCGGCATGGGACCGCTCGCCTATGTGCTTCAGTGGCGAATGCAATTGGCGGGTCGTGAGTTGCGAAAACATCAGGGAAGCATTTCTTCGATCGGCCAATCGCTGGGTTACGACTCCGATAGCGCTTTCAGTAATGCCTTCAAGCGCGTTATGGCGTGCTCGCCTCGCGAGTACCGGGAGCGGCAGAGCCAGGTTGCTGGTGTTGTACGATGAAATCGATAAAGGCACGTAGCGCAGGCACCATTTGGCGTTGGCTGGGGTAGTACAAATAGAAGCCTGGAAAGCTCGGGGTCCACTCTTTAAGAATGTGGATCAGCTTCCCGGTGGCTATTAGTTCTGCAACCTGGTGCTGGAACAGGTACGCAATACCAACGCCATCCAGCGCGACTTGAGTGAGCATTTCCGGTTCTGTCACTACCAACGGACCTTGGGCATCTATTTCCAATAGCTCACCGTTACGCTCGAACTCCCACCGATAAAGGCTGCCGTCCGTAGGCCAGCGGTAGGCCAGGCATTGATGGTTCGCCAAGTCCTGAGGTGTAAGCGGGGTACCACAGCGCGCCAGATAATCTGCCGACGCCACGACCATCATTTCCAGATGGCCGCCCAGCTCATGGGACACCATATCGCGGTCCAGCTTTTTGCCGAGCCTTACGCCCGCATCGAACCCCCCGGCAACAATATCCACCAAGCGTTCATCGGTGACTATATCGAATTGAACACCTGGGTAAGCCCTTAGAAAAGGCCCGATCAATGGCGCAAGATAATGGGTGGCAGCAACTCGAGTGGTGTTAATCCGCAAGACCCCGCATGGGCCATCACTGGGCTCTTTCAGCCGGGCAAGTGCCTTATCCAGTGAGGTCAGTGCGGGAATAAGGTCCGCCAGTAGCCTTGCGCCTATCTCGGTGGGCGAGACGCTGCGAGTCGTGCGGTTGACCAACAGAACGCCCAGGCGTTCTTCCATAGTGCGGATTGTCTGGCTTAAGGCTGAAGCGGACATGCCCAAGTGTGCGGCTGCGCGAACAAAACTTCCCTGCTGAATCACGGCGGCGAACGCTTGGAGTTGGGCATATTCATTGCCGCGCATTGTGTCCACTTCCTTAATAGGTAATGCGGATAATAGCGCATTATCAAATGGATCCAATTACGCAATACTGCTTCGCATCGAGCTTTTTACGTCGGCAATGGAGGTAGAGCAGTGAGCAGATTTTCTGGAAAACGCATCTTGATTACCGGTGGCACCAGTGGCATGGGGCTGGCAGGCGCCAAGCGTATTACTGAAGAAGGCGGCCGCGTTGCAGTCACCGGTTACCGCCGCGAGCATCTCGAAGAGGCCGCGGATATTCTGCCTTCTGATGCATGGGTGCTCAAAAACGATGCGTCGGATCCTGCCGCGATAGCGCAACTTGCAGATGTAGTGAAAGAGATGGGCGGGCTTGACGGCCTTTGGCTGAACGCGGGCTACGCGCAAGTAGGCTCGATTGAGGACACCGATGCAGAGTTTTTCGATCGCATGATGAGCGTTAACGCGAGAGGGCCGTTGCTTCAAATAGCCAAGTTGAAGGACCTGCTTTCTCCAAACGCATCCATTGTCTTGACATCGTCGACTTCAGCCTATGAATCAGCGCCCATGGCCAGCGTCTATGCGGCGACCAAAGGGGCGATGATTTCGATGGCTCGCTGCTGTGCCGCGGCATTGGGGGAACGGGGGATCAGGGTCAATGTGCTGGTTCCAGGCCCGATAGATACTAACTTCCGAAACTTTATGGCCGCCGAAGTTCGCCGGCAGTTCGAAGATGGGTTGGTCAATCAACTACCCTTGCGGCGAGTCGGTACCGCTGCCGAGGCGGCGGCGGTCGCGTTGTTCTTGTTGTCGGATGACTCGTCTTACGTCACAGGTAGCCAATATGCCGTGGATGGTGGCTTGATGATGCGTTGAGAGTATCAACGCGTTGCTTGAGACCGATTCAGGATGGCACAGCGAAGGGGTCAATCGAGAAATGATCAGATCGACCTTCACGTCTTGAAATTCGATTTACCCGATACGCAGTGAGTCAGGTGCACGCATGAAGCTTTGGTTTCAATGTTGCGTCGTATGCAAATTTTCCTCGCAGTCAGCCGTGGCACTAGAGAGTCAAATCTCTTATGAGTGGCTGTTAACTCGCTAAAAGGTATGCGTAAGGGATGACTTATGGGCGGCAATAATGGGTTTTTTCACTGGTTGGCGGATTATCGTCTGAGAATGCTGGCGGTAGATTCCTCGGCGCAAGCGCTAGACATAATCAAGGGTGAGACGCTGTGCAACGGTTTTGACGTGTTTGTGTTTGGCGTAAAAAAAGCCACACCGTTTACCCGACCCAATACACGATTGCGCGGGACCTGTCCTGAGGCCTGGATGGATATCTATCGGGACAAGAACTACGGCGCGATCGATCCGACTATCGAGCAGGCGCTGCGCACCACCCGGATGGTGGTGTGGAACGACGAGTTGCGTGAGGAAAACCCGATTTTTTTTGGCGAAGCCAGAAAGTTTGGGTTGCGCGAAGGGGTGACCTTATCCAACAAGGGGCCGGATAATACCATTCGGTTTCTATCCTTTTCCCGTAGCCAGGGCGCAGTCTCTGAGGCAGAAGGGACTAAGATTGTTCTTGGCTTCAAGTGGATGATGGATATCCTCGTGGAAACCTTGATGCGCATCCATGACGATGTCCTTGTCGGCGAGGGTGCCAGCCTGACCCGACGTGAAAAAGAGATACTGCAATGGACTGCAGACGGAAAGAGCTCCGGGGAAATATCGATGATTCTGGATATCTCGGAGAATACGGTAAACTTTCATTTGAAGGGTATTCAACGGAAGTTCCATGCGCCCAATAAAACATTTGCGGCTGCTTATGCCGCCGCGCAAGGCCTGCTTTAATAATTGCAGTGTCCGTGACGTTTAAATAGTTTTAACGCTGAGGAACGAGTAACTCTTCCTGGTGGGCTGCTCTTTGGGCAGTGTCGACCGATAAACAGCCACTGGCGTATTGTCTCTTAGGGCGATCTTATTAAAGATCCGCTTTTTTTTTGCGTGTTTTATATGGGCTACCTACCAATACTGGTAGGTTGTAATGCCTTGTAACACTTGTTACTTTTTGTTTCATCGTTGATTCATCAACTAAGCCATTCGTTGAGTCTGAAGTAACAACTTCAGTTTCAGTTGTCGAAGGCTTTTAAAGTAGCGAGCAGCGTGCTGGCCACGTCAAGGGAGATCCTATGCAGGATTTTAGTTTCAGTCATATAGAAAATCACCTCGGGCCTGCCACAGATCGCTTCTTTGGAGGCGGTTTCAAACATGTGCAGTATGGCACTAGGCACTTGAGCCTTACTGAGAGCGCGGTGGTGTCGAGCGTCAGGTTGAGTTATCCCGAGGGCTGGTCAAAAAAAATCGGTAGCGGTGAACTTGTACCGCATTTGAGCACCCTTGATGCGTTGGCAATTGCCATTAATCTGTGCCAGGACATTCTACTGAAAACTTTCAAAAATATTGATTGTTTTTGGGTGAAAAAAATATCCATTAAGGCTGGGAAGAAGCCAGAAGAAGACCTGCGTGATATCCAGGCGCAGATGACTGAAGAAAGCACGTACGTTGATTCCGATGGAGATACGCACTTTATTTTTCATGGTCGTGTTGGCGTCATGGCGTTGCAGTTAGAAGTGATCATGCCTGCTGCTTATGCGGCCGACATTGACCGCGAGAATGTTGGGCATAGTTATTATGCTCTGGGGTTCAGAAAGCGCACCCAATTAATCGACGATATTGTCTTTGATTCGCCACTTAAGGCAGTATCGAAACTTGTGGTGGTTGATGATGAGCCGGATTTGCCCAGCAGTGGAATTGAGGCCGATTACCCTCATGTCGTAACGCCGATCGACGCATTTGTCAGTCACTTGCAAATTGCTCAAGTGCTTCTTTATAAACTGGATGGTTTGCAGCGTGGCGAATCGAACACCCTGTGGATGAGAGCCACGCATATTACCGCCGAAGACCCAGCGAAGCGCAGCGCTACAGCTCGGGTATTAATGACGGAACTCAAGGGTGCCAATATTATTTCGGTCAAGGGCGAAGACTGGCGAGTGGCCGAGATAGTCGGGCATTTGAGCGGTATGACTGTGTCGTGTTCAGTGGCGCATCTATTACCCTGCTAGGAGTGCACCATGGGCGTTCGTATCGCTGGCTTGGGAGGCGCTCTGCCGCCTCTTGAAGTGACAAATGAAGACCTTGAAAAGCGACTTGATACGACCAGTGAATGGATTGTCAGCCGTACCGGCATATTAAAGCGTTATGCGGTGACGGAGGGGATTTCAACCAGTGACCTGGCTTACCAGGCGGCCCAGGCGGCAATAGAAAACGCCTCAGGCAACGCGCGGATTGACATGCTGATTCTGGCCACCACTACACCAGATCGCCGCTGTCCGGCAACGGCGCCTAAAGTCGCAGAGAAACTGGGGCTACGCGGCATCAGCGCCTTTGACGTGAATGCTGTGTGTTCAGGTTTTATCTATGCCTTGCAAATAGGTACTGCGTCTATCAAGGCTGGGTTTGCCAAACGTGTGCTGGTGATTGGTGCTGATGTTTTCTCCGCCATCATCAACAAGGAAGACCGGTCGACGGTCCCCATTTTCGGCGATGGGGCCGGAGCGATCATTCTTGAAGAGTCCGAGTTCAATGAAGTGCTGGACGTCGAGACTGGCAGTGATGGGTCTCTGGAGGAACTGATCACCGTTCGCGCCGGAGGTGTGGAATCGAAAGTGAATGCCGGGGCAGGGCACCCTGATGATATTTACTTCTCCATGAGTGGTAAGGAGGTCTTCTCTCGCGCCATCAAGTGCATGAATGACTCGGTCGTTGGTTTGCTGGAACGAAATAAACTGAGTAGTCAGGATATCGATTGCCTGGTCCCGCATCAGGCCAATTTGCGCATTATCAAAACATTGGCCGAACAACTCGGCGTGCCTTACGAACGCGCGGCGGTTTCGCTGGATCAGTTTGGCAATACTTCGGCTGCGTCTATACCCCTGGCGCTGACTCAAGCGTGCATGAACGACACGATTAAACGTCATGATCGCGTTGTCTTGACAGCGTTTGGAGGGGGCGTGACGTGGGGCTCGGCGTTATTGAGTTGGCCCGCGTTGAACAGTGTTCCATTCATCAAAAAAATGAGCGCGACAGAGGTGATCCAATGAAAGATAAATTGATTGAAGCTATCACGGTGATGTTGAAAGACAAGTATCAAGTTCCCGCTTTGCAATTACACGCAGAGGCAGTATATGAGGAACTGAGCCTGGACTCACTGACGCTGTTGGAAGTTTCAATGGCGCTGGAGCGAGGCTTTGATATTAAAGTGCCGGATGGCACGATTCTGCCAGAGCACACCATCGCCAAGTCAGTGGACAGTATCTTGTTGAATAATGCCGCCTGATGATTATTGTCATTATCAGGCATGGTGAAACGCCACAAAACTTGCGTGGCGTTTTTCAGGGGCAGTCTGACCCTGACCTGGATGATGTCGGCAAAGAGCGGTTTAAGGAAATCGGCAGGCTGCTCAAGGACGAGCAATGGGATGCCATTTATAGCTCTAACTATAAACGGTCCGTGGCCTCTGCAGATTTTCTGACCGCTGACGTTCAGGTGCCGAGATTTATTTCCACGGAGTTTACCGAGCGCCACTTGGGCGTGCTGGATGGTGGGGTCAAAGCGTCTCTCTTGGCGGCGGATCCCGACCTGTCGGAAAAGTTAATGACACTTGACTACGCCCCCTTCAAGGGGGAGTTAGGAAGTTTAGCTCTGGCGCGATTTGTACGGGGAATACGCACCGTCGCAACTGAGCACTTTGGCCGGGTGGTCATCGTTTCTCATGGCGGTATTGTTGCACTGTTCGCGCACTTCGTACTGGGGCTGCCCCGGACTTCCTGTTTTCTGGAACACGGTCATGCTTTGGTTTTAAGCATCTCAGGGTCTGAGATGAGTCTGGTGGGCATGAACCTGCCACCCGACGCATTAGTATTTAATCTAAGGGACTACGGGAGTTAGCAATGAGTATCGATATTGTGGTGGTTTTCGGCGTAGAAAACAGCAATAAGGCAGAACTCGCCAAGCACTTTAGCGCGTTGGCAGCTCATACGTTGACCGAGCCAGGTTGCGAGCGGTTCGAGGTGTATGAACAAAAAACAGAGGCCGATGGGTTTGTGTTAGTTGAGCGCTGGAAAAATGAGGCCTCCATTGCTGACCACATGGGGATGCCTTATACCGAACACTTTTTGGCCGTCGCAAAACCGTTGATTGCTCGAAGCGAAGTGCATCGGCTCTCTGCATTGGTTATTGGATGAGAGGGGAGTATCCCATGCACGCGTCATCTGCTCCGGTCACGCCGACTTATACCTTGGTGGTCGTGTGTGTTGCGCTGTTTGTCATTCCCCTGACCATTACAGGCTCAGGTGTATTGGTACTGCCAATCTCCCAAGAGTTTGGGGCCAGCTACTTGCAGGCGCAGTGGGTCATCTGCTCGTTCATGGTGAGCTATGCGGCCTTCATGGCAATGACCGGTGTGATTGCCGATGCCCTTGGTCGCAAATTATCGTTTGTGGTCGGGCTTCTGCTGTTTGCGGTTGCCAGTGCCTTGGCGGCCTGCGCCAGTAGCCTGTTGGTCTTAATCGTCGCAAGAGCAGTGACTGGCCTCGGTGCGGCGGCGGTCACTACGGCGGGAACCGCTATTTTAGCGTCCGTTTACTCAGGGCCTGCTCGGGTCAAGGCGTTTACGATATTTGGCACCTCATTAGGTTTGGGGCTGGCGGTCGGCCCGCTGGTGGCTGGTGGCACCGTTACCTTCCTCGAAAGCTGGAGGCCATTCTTCGGTGTAATCGCGGCCATCTTGGGTGTGATCTCAGCGCTCGGGTTTCGCTTGCCGGAAAGCCGCTCCCAAGAACGTCACTCTGTCGATTGGATTGGAGGCGTCCTGTTCACCGCTTGCCTGATTGTTTTTGTTTCTGCTTTCTCGATGGCGCCTGCAGCCGGCTGGACTGATCCCCAGGTGTTGAGTCTTCTGGCGATCGGCGTTGCGCTTGTACCGCTATTCGTCAAAGTTGAGACGCGGGCACAGCACCCTATTCTCAACATGCAATTATTCAGTAACCGTCAGTTTCTAGCGGTTTGTATCACCCCGGTGTTTCTGGGTTTTGGTTACATCAGCCTGCTTTTTTATCTGCCGCAGTATTTGGCGGTCGTTGCACACATGAGTGCGATCGAAGTCGGCATTGCCCTTATGTTTTCGACGTTGCCATCGCTTTTGTTCCCGCTTTTTTTTAGCTTGATAGGCCGTCAGTTACCGCTGAAAACGTTAATGGTCCTGACGTTTTTATTCCTGGTAATCGGCCCGCTGTCTCTTGCTTGGGTCATCGACTGCCCTACGCTGCTCACCCTCGCGCTGCCGCTGTTTATAACGGGTGGGTCATTTGGTGTTTCGCTCGCCTACCTCGATGGTGCAGCTGTCAGTGTTGTTTCCCCTCATCGCTCGGGGATGGCGGCGGGCATGTTCAATACCTTCCGTTTGGGAGGGGAAGCCTTGGCCATTCCTGCACTTGGCATGGTTGTCATTGCCTTGCTGAGTCTGCAAGCGGTTGATCGGCAGCGCGGATTATCCGTCCTGACTCAGGGAGACCTTGAGCGTGCCGCGACATTGTTGGCGTTACCCAAAGAGTCGTTGGTGAGTTACCTGGCGATTGCCATGCAGGGAACGTTGATCGTCGTTTCGATCGTTTCACTCGTAGGGCTGCTAATCATTTTAAAGCTGTCAGCTCAGCGCATAACTGAAGGTGTCGAATATGCACGCTAAGGAGCAAGAGTCGAAAGTCCTGATAGTCGGTGCAGGCCCGGTGGGTATGTTACTGGCTCTAGAGTTGGCGTTATACGGTATTAGAGCTCGCGTCATCTCCAAGGCGCCGCGTGTTTCAGCCCATTCCAAAGCGACCATCGTATGGCCAAGGATTCTGGAACTGATGGACCGTACAGGGGTTTCAGAGGCCATCGTGCGCGAGGGGCACTACTTCGACCAGATGAACTATTACTCCAATAAAAAGCGAGTGGGCTTGATACGTTTCAATACGCTGACCGATACCCCTTACCCCTTTGGTATCACCATCCCGCAGGCGAAGACTGAACGCATATTGGAGACCGCCCTCAAGACCCAAGCTGTTGCAATCGAATATGGGTGTGAGTTTGTCAGTGGCGAGCAGAATGATGACGGCGTCACGGTCACGCTGCGTGACACCTCTGGAGTTGAGAGTCGTAGCCGCTACGATTGGGTTGTGGGCGCCGATGGCTTTCAAAGTGATGTGCGTTCGGCGTTTGAGTTCGATTTCAGCGGCTACTCCATGCCTATTCGCCTTGCGATCACGGATGCTGAGTTGACCGGGCAGACCACCAGCAGCGAAGCCGCCTACTACATGCACAAATCTGGAAACATGGTGCTGGCGCCGCTGGGTGACGGTGTGTTCAGAGTCGGCGCCAGTGTTCCCCAAGGCTATACCGGTGATCAGCCAGACCGGGAGTTTTTCAATACGCTACTGGAACATCGGGTGCCCGGAGTAAAAAAACTGGGCGAGATGAAGTTCAGCGGCATTTTTACTGCCCATGTCCGCACGGCCAATACGTTCAAGAACAAGCGGGTATTTATTGTGGGCGATGCAGCCCATGCGATGAGCCCTTCCGGTGCCCAGGGCCTCAATACCGGTTTTCAAGATGCTGTGAATCTGGGCTGGAAGTTGGGCGGTGTCATGAACGGGAGTCTGTCGCCCCACATCCTGGAGACGTATACGCGCGAGCGCCTCGACTCCGTCAATCGGGTATCGGCCTTGTCTACCAGCCTGGCCAAGATGAGCTTGTATCAATACACCCCTCAAATTGCCCTAAGAGATGCTGCTTTCAGAGTTGCTTCGTTGACCAAGGTACTCGAAAACTATGTTTCACCTCGGTTTGCTCAGTTGGATTCGATTATTGGCTCTGACATTAAAAACAGTTTCTCCGGCAAAAAGAAACGACTGTCTGCCGGTGATCGTATACCGCTGAGCTGGACAGAGAACTGGCAAGCGCCGGTACTTGCCAAAGATGCCTATTCCATTCTGCTATGGCCCGGCAAAACGTACGTCTATGAAGCGTGGTCAGACTTCAGTCGCGAAGTGAGCTCAACAATGCGGGCGCATAAAGTCATCAACTTGGGCGCTATGCCTCTCGGGCGATTGCTTGATCGGTTGGGGCATCTACCGCAGAGCATCATCGTGCGGCCGGACGGACATATTCAATCCGTCATCTCGCTGGATGCATCGGCTTATTCCAAAAGTATCAACGCGATCACTCACGCTCTACCCCACAGTCTTTCACTCACCCAAAAACAGGTTGGATAACATGATCAAGAATCGAGTCGAGTTAACGTCACCAGCGGACATGACCCCGGAGCAATTGGAGGTGTATGGTCGGTTTCCCTCTAACCTGACCCGCTCTTTACTACTAACGAAGGCCTCTGCCGGACCGCACCTGGCTTTGGGTGGATCATTCACCGTTGGGCTTATTTCTTTCTTGGATCGTGAGGTCCTGGTGATGCGAGTGGCCAAGTTGCTCGATAGTGCTTTCGAGCGCCTGATCCATTACCCACTGGCCATCAAGGCTGGTTTGACCGACGCCGAAATCGCGGACATCGAAGGCGGGCACTACACACAGATGGAACCCAAGCGCGTCGCACTGCTGAAGTACGTGTCTGAGTGTACGCTTGATCACAAAGCCAGCGCCGAAGCGTTCTGGTCTTTGCGCGAGCACTACTCTCAAAACGAAGTGGCCGAAATTACTCATCTGGCCGGTCACTGTGCGATGACCGCCATGTACCTCGCCAGCCTCGATGTCCCGCTTGATGAAGCCGAAACTTCCTGGGACAAGCTGGTCGCTCGCGATCCTGCCTAAAAGGGGCGATATCTATGTTGTATACGAAGCTGGGTCGTAGCGGTTTAACGGTTTCCAGATTGGCCCTTGGTTGCATGAGTTTTGGTGATCCGTCTCGTGGAACGCATCCCTGGACACTCAATGCTGACGAAAGCGAACGCATCGTGGGCAAGGCGTTAGACCTTGGGATCAACTTTCTCGACACTGCCAATATTTACTCCCAAGGATCAAGCGAGGAAATCATTGGCGACGTGCTGGTCAAGCTCAAGGCCCGTCACAACGTGGTATTAGCAACCAAGGTCTACGAGTCCATGTCTTGCGACCCGTTGTCGGGCGGGCTTTCCAGGCATGCTATTTTTCACGAGATAGACTCAAGCCTTAAGCGTTTGCGTACGGATTACATCGATCTATACGTTGTGCATCGATGGGATTACAACACGCCCATCGAAGAGACCATGGAGGCATTGCACGATCTCGTGAAGATGGGGAAAGTCCGCTACATCGGTGCGTCATCAATGCACACTTGGCAGTTTGTTAAAGCACAGTATCTCGCCACGCTAAATGGCTGGACGCGGTTCGTCAGTATGCAGAGCCACTACAATCTTCTCAATCGTGAGGAGGAGCGAGAAATGCAACCCTTTTGCGCCGAAGAAGGTGTGGGGTTGACGCCGTGGAGCCCACTGGCCAGAGGCAAGCTGGCGCGCGCCAACGAACAGCAATCGCTGCGTAAAGAGACGGACAAAGTGCAATCTTGGCTCTATGAGTCGGCGGTGGAAAGTGATCGAAATATCATCGAGGTGGTTAGCGCGATTGCCAAGGAACGTGGCAGCACCAATGCTCAGGTCGCATTGGCTTGGCTGCTTGGCCAGTCGGCGGTAGTGTCGCCGATCGTCGGTGTGACTCGGGTGGAGCAGCTTGATGAATTAGTTGCGTCACTCCGCCTGGAGTTGGACGTTGAGGAGCTTTCGCGATTGTCGGCGCCTTACACACCACATTTGGCACCTGAGTACCGGTAATCTTGCAATCGCATCCGGGCCAATGAGTGGATCAGCTTGAACAGCCAGAAACAAGAAAGCCCGCACGAGGCGGGCTTCTTGTGATTCATAGAATGCTGTAGACATCTATGGATCGGTACTTGGTGGTACACAGTCATTTGAACCAAAACCGTGACTTAATGTATTTAATATATTTTTTAGTTTTTAAATCGATTAGGCATACACATAGGCATACATACTGCCGGGGCATAAACGAATGCTCCCCTCATACCTGAGCTTGGCATGATGCCGTCCGTCTCCACAAACCGACGTTTCACACCCCAGACGGTGCCACCAAAAAACATGCCATCCATTGCATCTTACTGACATTACTAGCCCGATAGACTGGAAAATCTGGTTTGCTGTTGGTGTTGGATTGATTCCCTATTTCCCACGACGCACGACGCATAAATGCGTGAAATCCGTCTCCGTGAGTTAAACCGGAAAACCGACATCGGTTTGGTAATAAAAAATAGCTCTAGCGAGCTTGGAATACATTTGGATATCAAACGAACGGCAGTCAATACTCCTTTGCTGAAACCAATTGTGCTGAAACCCTTGAATTTCCTGAAAAAAAGACGTCCTGGACGTCTTTTTTTTCGTTTAAGTGGTGAGCCATCGCCTATCGCGAGTGTCATTTCAGGTTCTTTGAAATGACATTAAAGTGTTACGAAATATGTATATGATCAGTTTTGATCCTGATTATTTGATCAGGATTTAACTATGAAGTCACTGCTCTAACTCTGGATTGCTAGGAGTGGCGTTTCTAGAGGGGGAGGTGTCTATACAGTTACTTATGCTTGCTCGTTAGAGGGAAACGCTATCTTAAATTAAGGTGGCGATAAACTTTATTATCTATGAGGAATGCTTATGAACACGGCTACGCAATTACACCCGTTCTTGAATCAAGAAGTGAGCCCGATGCCTAATGCAGAGGATATGCAGAAGGAACTAATTGAACGGCTGCTAAAGTCCACTGAGGAGCGTTGGCAGTCTGATCTGTCCCTTTCAGCCTGTTGCTGCAGTGAAGACCGTAACGCAAATAGTTAATAAAATCAGGCCGCTGGGTACAGTGGCCTGATTTAAAAAAGGAAAAATCCGAATGTAATGTACAGGAGTACTTGATTATGGCGAATGGTTTATATTCTCTGGATTTCACGCTTGAATATGAAAACTCAACTCTCGTGCACTATTTTTCTGTCGTTGAATCATTGTCGGTTGTGGAGTCCTTAGAGTTATTTGTTGATTTGAAAAAGTGGCTTTGGCTTTGCTCTAGGTTGGACGAACAATCTAGTACGGTATATCTCTTTGAGGAACAGCGCCTGATTGATAGTTATTGGCACTGTTTTTTACTATTCACGAAAGACTATATTTTTTTCTGTGAAAATTTTCTCGGAAGTATAGTTTATCATTCTCCGAATGTCGATATGCAACGGGCCACAACAAAGAAAACATCAGGAGAGTTGAAGTTAGAAGTTAAGGGGAATCTCAGCCTGTTAAGGCACAGCATGGAAGAGGTCAGTAGAGTGTTGGGGCAGGCGACAATGTTACGTTGGTATAGGGATATTCCGAATTGGAGCCGGGAGTCTAGGAAATGAGTGATCTTATTGGGTGGGAGCTAGACGAAAGGGCATTATTTAAAATATCAAAGAATGATAGATGGATCTTAAAATCATCAGTGCATAAAATTGTGTGCTACCACTCATCCGGCGGAAGTTATGAAGTAATAGATGACGAAGCGGGCAAGGTGGAGCATAAAATTCTTGTTTGGGCAATGGAAGGTGGGATTGCTTTACAGGATGCGGAAGCAAGTTTTGAAAATAATATACTAGCGTTGGGTACATTTCGCGAAGCGTTGAAAAGGCTCTGCTCAAAAAAAATAATTAAAATAACTCACGCTACTGATATGTCTGTTTTGTCGGATCGGGAAAAGACCAGATACAAATGGTTGTTGGAGCATTTTTGCTCTTTGGAGCAAGCCAATAGTAGTAGAGTAGATATATTTTTGAGATTGCGCCGAGCTAAAGTCTGTGTCATAGGGATGGGGGGGCTGGGATCTATGTTGACACAGTTGCTCGCTTCATCAGGCGTCTTGCACTTTACCTTGATCGATGGAGATTGCGTGGCCGCAGATAACCTTCCTCGGCAAATTCTCTACAAGAATTCGGATGAAGGGCAATCTAAGGTAGTTGTCATGAAGAGAGTATTGGAAGAATATGAGCCATTGGTCAAAGTTACGCCAGTCGAGTCTCATATTGATAGTCTGAGTTGCGCCCTGGAACGATTGAAAGGTTTCGATCTCGTCGTATTGTGTGGAGACCAGCCTCGTTTGCAGCTTCACACATGGGTGGGGGAAGCATCGCTGGTGAATAATGTGCCTTACATCGCTATGGGAGGTAATTGGGTAGGACCTATAAGCATTCCGTATAAATCACCTTGTTATATCTGTCAAGCGAGGTTTAACAGGGCTCATATACCCGATTATGAAGGCTTTGTGACTGCAACGTTGGCAACTGAGATTCCACCTAGAGCAGCCTTTGGCCCAGGCGTAGTGCTAATGGCTTCCTTGATGTCGACGATATGTGTTGAGTTTTTAGCCGAAGTAGCTCCCGAAAAATATAATTTCGAGCGGTTCAAGTGCGGTATTTGGAAGGAAAATACTGTTCAAAAACTTGTCAGGTATACAGATTGCCGGCGTTGCTCTTAAAAGGGGAGTCATATGCAGCAGAAAAGGATACTTGTAATAGGTAAGGTCTCTCCTGTGCAGGGTGGGGTCAGCATTAATACCTATGAAGTTTCGTTGGCTCTAGCAATGGCCGGGTATCAAGTGGACTTGCTCTCCAATAGGCAAGAGGTAGCAGATGGATATAGGCAAGTTGGGGGAGGCGTCCAAGATTGTGCTGGTTTGAAATTTTTTGATATTGAACCTCTCGTAGGTTTTTTCCATATTCCATACTCTTCAATGTTTTTTGAGCGATTAGCAGGTAAATCTCTAGAATTACTGCAAGATCAGAGTTACTCGCTGATTGTAGGGTGGTATTTATTTCCTTACGGAGCCGTTGCATCTTATATTTCCACAATAAGTGGCATACCTTATGTTTTGTTGCATGCGGGATCTGATATAAATCGTCTGGCCAAACATCCGAACCTGAAAAATATCGTAGCACGTGACTTGCTAAACGCAAGCGCAATTATCACGCCACATAATAGTGTAGTCACTGACAGTCTCGTGAGCCTTGGGGCGAACCGTAAAAATATAAAACACTATGGGCGAGGTACGCGATTCTTGAAGCACCATCCTGCGTCCGTGAGGACATTAGGTCAGCTAGTTATTTTGCTGCGTAATTTGGTCGTCGAAGAAGCAACTTGGTTTGATTGGGGAATAATCAATTCTTCAGTAGAACTTGATTTTAATAACGAAAAAAAAATAGTCTGCGTCTATGGGAAGGTGTCGCAGTCAAAAAGAATCAAGGAAGTGATTGAGGAAATTAACAAGGTCCCTGCAGAAGTTTGTTTTTCTGTGGTAATGATATTGTCTGGGGCTCGTGAGGAACTTGAGAGTCTATATGCCTTTACGCGTACACTGACGTATTCAATGACGCGTATCTTTTTTCTGCCACCACTTTCAGTTGCACTTTTACATGAGGTGTTAGGGTTGTGTGATGGCGGGATTTGTGTGGAGGAGTCTTTTCAAGTGAAGAATCACTTGTCGCGGCGTCTCCGAGAAATGATGTGTTTTTCTATTGTCCCTATTGTCTCTAAAGATTTTTTAGAACTTCCGTATTATCGGGATACTTTGATAAGTGGGGAAAATTGTCTGGTCATCGAAGCTATCTCGGATTTGAGCCATGTCCTACACTTGCTGCTAACAGATCAGCAATTATTTTCTCATTTGAAGCGAGGTGTCGTTTTAACTTCTCAATATGTGGAAAGTAAAATGGCCGACTCTAATCCAATAGCTATTGCTATTGGCCAGTGCGCAGAAAGGGTGCGTTATGATTGAATTGTTCGATGTAGTTGTAGTGGGCGGTGGCTTCGCTGGGTGTTCTGCCGCGCTATCTCTGAGTAGAAGTTCGATGACCGTCAAGGTGGTTGACGCGGGTTACCAACGAAATAGATTGTCGAGCCGCGTGTACTCCTATCTGGGGATCGATGGGAAACATACTCCTGCAACTATTAGTGATTTTAAAGACGAATTGGAATTATATGGTGTGTCCATCATGAAGGATTCAATCAATAATGCCATATTTCAAGAAGATTTGTTTTGCTTAATGACCGCAAGTGGGATTTTAATAAAATGTCGATATTTGATTCTCGCTACTGGTGTTCAGGACCTTTTGCCGGCTTTACCCGGTATTCAGGCGTTATGGGGACGTAGCATATTTAACTGTTTATACTGTGGCGCTTATGAATATCGGGGGAGTAGGATTGCCGTCTATGGTGCTGGGCAGTCAGGTTACGAAGATGCCATTAAAGCCGCGTCGTGGTCTAAAGACGTCATTTTCTATAATGCTACGGAAAGCGCTATTACAATTCAGCAACTGACGCGACTAGAGCTGGCGGGTGTCGTGATCGAAGATTCAAAAATCTCTCATTTGATTGCTGCATCACAAGGAGGGTTTACAGTTTGTTCATTGTCGGGCAAAGACCACCATGTCGATGTGATGTTTCTGAGGTCTAGGATTGTACCGAGGTTAAGCTTAGCAAGCGACTTGGGGTGCGAGTTAGATTCGGCTGGCTATATTCAGCTTGATCGGTTTGGGCGAACTTTATGTCCGGGTTTATATGTATGTGGCGACGCCACAGGTCAGTTGTTTCAGGCTGTCGGGGCTGCCGCAGACGGTAATAAGGTTGCTCGCCAGCTTCACCATGATAGTTTGTTTTTGGTCAGGTGAGCTGAGGTGAAAGTGAAAATCCTCGAAAAGACGATAGTTCGTAATTTTGCTCGCAAGGCCGATGTTTTAAAGAAAATAATCAGTTCTGACGTAAGGTCTAGATTTTTTTACTTGTTGATACTGGTAGGCGTTGGAGCTCTTTTAAGCGTGGGCGGACCATTGTTGCTAAAGTTTTCGGTCGATCACTTGGGTGATACGTCAAGTGAAAATTCCCACCAGTCTGCCGCTATATTGGTAAGTGCTTACGTATGCGTAATTTGGATTGATAAAGTTCTCAAAGAATACAAGGCTGCGCTCTATATTCGAGTGGAGCAGGGCATTCAGCGAACACTTATTGATAATGTTCTCAGGGCCATCATGGCGTTCAAATTAGATCTAGACTCGTCGGTAACTACCCAATCGGTTCACGAAGAGTTATCTAATGGGTTGATTGGTTTTCGAATGCTTTTTAGTAACTATACTATGATTCTCATTCCTGTGTTTTTTCAATTTATTGTGATGCTCAACGTATTTTTTCTAGTTTATGGGGTTGCATACCTATTAATCATGGTTTTAGCGTTTTCGGTATATGCTATGTTGTTTTTTAGGTCTGCACGAAATTTACAAATTCTGCAGAGAAAAGCCTTGGCATATCGTACCTGTGCTGGATCGAAAATGACGGACGCGCTGCTCAATATAGAAGCCGTTGGTGCCTTCAGTTTAGAAAATGATGTTGTCAGTACCGTTGATGATCAAATGGCTAGAGCGGAAAAAATATGGGCGGAGTTTTCGACAAGACGTTTGTTTTATGGCGTAGCTCAGATTTCTGTGATTGTGGTAGCTCTAGCCGCGGTGCTGGGTATCGCCTTTATCCAAGTGAAGGACGGAGATGTGACTGCGGGTGGGTTGGTTCTGTTGATATTTTATTTGGCTTCGATAGTTCAACCCATGGAAAGCTTAAGTCTTGCTTATAAAGAGGTCAAGCAAGGTGAAGTACTTTTTTCAAAATTGTTTAAGTATATGGAGTTCGTTAAAAAGCCGCAGTCGTTGCCTGATATTAAACTTCAGGATTCATCCTCGCCCTCCTTGGAGTTTCGTAAGGTCTCTTTTCGTCAGTCAAATCGTCAACTGACTCTGAGTAACGCCAGCTTTAAAATTCCTGGTGGATCGCTCACTGCAATTGTGGGGGCGAGTGGTTCTGGAAAAACAACAGTCTCACGGTTATTGATGCGATTTTATAAGCCCTCCAGTGGCGAAATTTTAATAAACGGTTTTAATGTTTCAAGTTTCTCAACTGAGTCTTTGAGGAGGTTAATCACCTGGGTGCCTCAAAACGCTACCTTGTTTGATGAAAGCGTTTTTTTCAATGTTTGGGTCGGAAATGTTGATAGCTCAGCATCGGAGGTTCGTTCGGCAATGGAGGCGGCATATGCCTCTATATTCTTGATGAGATTTCCTGAAGGTAGTGAGTCTTATGCCGGAGGTCGAGTCGGCCAATTGTCTGGTGGAGAGAGGCAGCGGATAGCAATTGCCCGGGCTTACCTTAGAGGCTCCCGGGTTATAGTGTTTGACGAAGCAACATCCGCATTGGATACGGTGAACGAAAAATTATTTTTTTCTCGCTTGAAGAGCGATTTTAAGGCTCTTACGAGGATCATTATTACGCACAAGTTGGAGGCCGTCGTGGATGCAGAGCAAATAATTGTCATGGCAGGCGGGGAAGTAGTCGAAGTTGGTACCCATGTCGAGTTACTTTCTCAAGTTGGAGAATATGCACGACTCTGGAACAGCCGATCAGGGGTTAAAGAGGAGTTGATAACATGAGTATTATAATTCGCGCGATGGCCGATGGCGACTGGCCTATTTTGGCTGAAATTTTCGAGCAGCCTTTGTTTCGTTATTGGACGCTCCGCATGCCCTACCAATCAGCGAATGATGTCAAGAGGCTTGTTGAGAGCAGAGCCTCTTCGGGATTGTCCTTGGTAGCTGAGCTGGAGGGCGTGGTAGTAGGGTGTGCGATGCTCTATCGACTCCAAGGACGTAGGCAGCATGTGGCTGACTTCTGGATGGGTGTCGCCGATGGCCATCATCGCCAGGGAGTTGGTGACGCCATATTAAAAGAACTAACTACGACCGCTTCAAGGTGGATGAATATATCACGCTTGGAACTGACCGTTTTTATCGATAATGAGGCGGCTATATCACTTTATAAAAAACATGGATTTACGCAGGAAGGTACGCACAAAAACTTTGCTTATCGAGATGGTGAATATGTGGATGCGTTGAGTATGGCTGCTATTCTTAGTACGCTGATTGAGGTATGATGATGAACGGGTCAGCTATTGAAGATTTTCTTAACCGTACCATGCTCGGGATAGGACGAGAGGCAGTTCGGGGCCGACTGTCACTCGAGGCCATCAAGGAAACGCTCTCTTTTGTGACAGCTGATGAGCGCTTTGTTTCGGTGTTTTTAGGTGGTTCGTATGCCAATCACCGTGCACGAAACTATTCAGATGTCGACGTATACGCTTTCGTAGTAGATGAGAGTATTCGTTGGCGACGCCAGTTTGAAGTGGTTAAAGGGATTCCTGTTGAGCTGAATGTACTATCTATTTCATTTCTTGATCAGCTATTGACGCACGCTTGGAAAACACGGTATGCAGCTATTTTAAGAGCGCTCTCAGAAACTATGATTCTAAAGGGCGAGAAGCTATCGCTTTCTATCAGGAATCGCGTCAATGGCATTCTTGAAGATCATGCAGGCGGTACTCAAGGGGTGGAGCGGTTAAGTCGAAAGTTGAGGTTTTCGTTAACCACAAAGCTAACCGACTTTCATCAGGAGCCGGAATCACTAAAAGCGCATATTCTCTTGTGTTCAATGGTGGGGGATGTGACCTCCCTTCTCAACTTGGTTGCTCAGGGTTGGGTCAGTAACAGTAAACATATGGTTGCTGGCATCAATCAGGATCCTAGTTGCGTCAATCTGTTGAGTCAATTCATTGAATGCTACACTTCATATATTTGTGGAGGTGACAAAGATGCGGTAACTGATGCTATCCTCTTGATCATAAGCTCGTGTGGAGGCGGTATCTGGAGTGGATTTGAGGAGTCATTCTAGAATTCCTCTAGAGAGTTACTTGGATCAAAATTTTTTATGGTTCCGGCTACTCCAAAGCCTGCTCATTTATCTTTATATTCATTCTGCTTAATTTTTCGCAGGACGTTCAGCTATCCATGGAGCTGTTGGATGACGCTGCCGTGTTTTTCGATAAGGCATTCCGATATTTGTCGGGTATCCCAGCTCAGCGCGTTCATCAGCCGATCAATAAGTACTATGCAGTGCCTTCCACTGGAGGCTGTTCGGATATCGGAACGCCTTCGGGCAATGAATTCGACCCGATGATTGAGGACGGTGTTCTTTGTACGCATAGTTGGCTTGACGGCTCATAACTACCACTCTAATGGCGCACTGGCGCAGAATCGAAAGTGACATCGCCCAGGTAATTGATCTATAGGATGCATTCGAAGCCGGTTTTTTGCAGCGGTTGCAGCAGACGCTGATTATGCGGCGTGTGAATCCGTCACTGCCCAGTCAAACAGCTTTGACTCTTTTGACTTTTGAGATTTTGCTTTTTCCGCCAAACCCTCCGATCAAGCGATCTTTGATCGCGCGGATCGGAGGGTTCACTCGCTTTTTTTCAAAGTCACCTCGTTCCATCACTCCGACTCATATTTGATTAGCACTATGCCTGCTTTTATCCATCGGTAATTACCCGTCATCTCTATTGAGTGTCCTGTAGTTTCAGCATCAGAGTGAGGCTTGCTTTGAGGGCATGGCTAGAGAAGTGGCGACACCGGCGACACTGGCGACAACCCACGTGGAACATGGCTTGGAGCATGGCGACAAAAGTGGCGACAGTCGCCACTTTCTGAGCTCTTTGGCCGTGACGCTTGACCGCCTTTTCGAGTGGGTATAACAATTGGCGCACGGATCGCCGTCGTTGACAGCACCTGCCCAGGTAGCCAGAACCTTTAAGGCTACGCCACTCGCGTGGTGGTTCTTCCCCAAGTGCGATTAGCGTCCGGCGGCTCGCACGGTCACTCCCCAGGAGTGATGGATGCCTACTCGACCAATCTGCCTACTGCGGCAGACGATGGACCTACCTCGCTGCATTGCAGCAACCTCACCTCTTGGCACACTTCGCTGCGCCAGACTTCGCCCGTCTCTTTTCCCTGGAAAGAGACGGGCGCTCATACCATTGCTGCAAGCCACGTCGTACATGGCATTGCCGCAACTCTACTCGTGACAATCGGACTGACAAATCCGATTTGTCGGCATCCGCAACGATACAGGCACCGGTGCCGCAGCCTACGGAAGGGCTGCACCTGACTGACAGTCAGGCATGCACCAGGTGTCCAGGTCTTTGCTTTCTCCCACCCAGGATCTCCAGGTGCCGAACTCGTCAGTCGGCATAGCCTTCACCCGCCCGCATTTTCGGATGCGCCAAGGAGGCCAGATTCATGGGGTCATGCCCTCGCTCCCGGTCATAAGGAGCCGTTCGGTCCGCGTCAGTGAACACCTCACAGGCCGCAGGGGCCTTGATCCCTGATAACACTCAACACCCGTGGCGGGGCTACGTGAGGACGACCAGCAATGAACGAGGAGAGGGCCCATGCAGCAGTTAGTTCCGAAGCTTGAACTACCACAACCACCTCGACCGCTGATTGAGTCGAATCCTGTGGCCCAGCCTTATCCGGTGCAGGCATTGGGAGGGATTCTTGGACCTGCGGTCGAGCGCATGGCCGAGGTGATCGGCGTGCCCCAGGCACTGGCCGCTCAATCGGTGTTGGCTGCCTCGGCGCTGGCCACTCAAGGACATGCGGGTTTACAGCTCGACGGGAGAAATTACCCTCTGTCGCTGTACCTGATTACGGTGGCCGCGTCCGGCGACCGCAAAACAGCGGCGGATCGATGTGCATTGCTGCCTGCCCGGCAGTGGGAGCGTGAACAGTGGCAGCGTTACCGAGAACAGCTTGCACGGCACCGTGTTGCACAGCGGGAAGCGCAGCGTATCAAGCCTGCCGATTCTGAGCCCGCGAACGGGGTGCCACGCGAAGCGGAGCCTTCAGCCCCGAGGCTGATCACCACGGACCCGACTATCGAGGCGCTGATCAAGGGGCTCTGTCATGACTTGCCCAGCATGGGTCTGTTCTGCGATGAAGGAGGACAATTCCTCGGTAGCAGCACCATGAGTCGGGATAACCGTTTGAAAGCGGTCACGACCTTGTCGTCACTCTGGGATGGCAGTCCGATTGATCGTGCGCGCTCTATGGCCGGGGAAAGCTTACGGGCCTATGACAGGCGTTTGAGTCTGCACTTGATGCTGCAACCGTACTTGGCGATGCAGTTGCTCAGCGATCCTTTGCTGCAGGGGCAAGGCATCCTTGGTCGCTGCCTGATGACCTGGCCCATCAGCCTTGCCGGACAACGTAGCTATCAGTCTGTCGACTTGTCCAAAGATCCTGCCCTGAAGCGATATCACCACCGCCTTTCGGCACTGTTTCATCAGCCATGGTCACTTTCGGCTGACGGTGCTCTGTTGCTTTCAACGCTGAGCCTCAGTGCATTGGCTCGTCGTCGCTGGATTGATCTGCATGACGCTATCGAAGCTCAACTGGGTGAGTTTGGCGAGCTGGCCAATGTGCGGCCCAGTGGATCAAAGGCAGCCGACAACCTGTTGCGCATCGCCGGCATCCTAGCAGTTGTAGAGGAGAGCAGTGTCGTGGAGGTTGATCATATCCAGCGGGCCTCGACCTTGATGGGCTACTACCTCACCGAGATTCAGCGTCTGAGCGAACACGAGCCGGTGTGCCAGATAAAGGAAGAGGCTGATCGGTTGCTGCGCTGGCTACAGGTCAAAGATTGGAAGCGCTTCAGTATTCGGGAACTAAATCGCAACGGCCCCCGTTTTGCCCGTAAGAGCAGCCGTCATGCCGCCAAGCTGCTGGTCGAGTTGATTGATCATCAGTGGTTGATCACCGATGGCCACACCTTCGAGGTGCGCCATGTTTAATCTTGATGAAGCGCTGCGCAACCATCTGGCTCAGCGTCAAAAGAAGCCCTCACACGACTCATCTGCTCCAAGATTCCCTGACGTTCGAGTCCTCTCAAAAGCTCCATCCATTCCATCGACATGATGGAGACATACGGACGTTTTCCGAAAAGGGGGAACACGTGGCGTTCCAAGGCTCCAAGTACTCTCTTCGCTGTGCCGACATCCCAGCCACCCAAGCGAGACGTATGCCATTCGCGAGCCAAGGCTTCAAAGGTTTCGTTTGCTGCTGCTGCCTCCGCAGCTTTTCTAGCTTTATTGGCGGCTAATGGATTTTTGCCTTCTGCTGCATCCGATTTCAATTCGGCTGCCTTTTGCCGGGCAAGGGCGCCGCTGACTTCTGGGTAACCGCCAAGCCCGAGCCACGACCATTTGCCGTCTGGCTTCTTATAGCGTAACTCCCACGATTTTTGCCCGTTAGGCTTTACTCTGAAATACAGCCCCGAGCCGTCTAGCTCGCGGTACGCACCCGTTTCAGGAGCGAGATTGCCTAGTGTGGTATCGGAGAGAGGACGGCGTTTAATATCGCTGCGCTTCATCCGTGTATGCCTCCAGTTCAATTTATATTGAGGCATACATGGAGGCATACAGGATGTGAAGGATGCGGGTGGATCAGCTTGGCCGTCCAGAAACAAGAAAGCCCGCACTAGGCGGGCTTCTTGAGGTGATTCATAGACTGCTGTAGACATCTATGGATCGGTACTTGGTGGCTACACAGGGACTTGAACCCCGGACCCCAGCATTATGAATGCTATGCTCTAACCAACTGAGCTATGTAGCCAAGTGGCGCGCATTATTCGCGTAGAACGGGAATGCGTCAAGCACTTTTGTTGAAAATTTTTCTACGCTTTCAACTGTTTAACTGAAATCAGGCTAATCGGCGACGAGTGGTTAGGTGCGTACCGGTTTTGCAGCGGTCATGAGCCATTGTCGCAGCGGGCTGGCTCGCGATGGCGTTGGTTCAGTCGGCAGAGGTGCTGGCTGACACCACGCTATCGCGAGCAATCCCGCTCCCACATTGGGTGGGTGGCGCTTTGCAGGCTGTGTTATTGGCGCGGGTGCAGGCTGTCAATCGAGCCGTTAATCACGGTCTTGGCCATTTCCAGCAAGTGCCACACGGCGTGAATTTTTGCGCGGTCGTGGGGTTGCAGGTGGTCGCCGCAGCCCAGCACGGTGGCGCAGGCGCTGTGGATCAGGTGGGAGAGGTAGAGCTGGGCGTCTTCGAAGCTGAGGTTTTCGTTGACGACGAGGCAATCTGTGGGTGGAAGCGATGTGTTCATGGTGTAACTCCAGTTTATGAACGAAGTTGGCACCTATTGATTTCCGGCTGCTAAACCCAGGCCGCTTGATAAGTGGCGGGGCGAAATTAATCAGCTAACTGAGTGAGAGCAAGCCCAAAAGGTTGTTCAGGAAACGTCCTGCAATTTAAACGGACACGCCCTACTGGCCCTTTACAAAACAGGGTGCGATGCGAGCAACTCTGTGTGTCAGGCCTTCCGAGTTGATTCTATCGCGAGCAAGCTCGCTCTCACATAAGGCTCCCACATTCGATTTCGGCGAGGGCGTCGCGGCGTTGCCGGGGGGCTTGTACGGGCGCTGATCGTTCTTGCTGTCACACACAAAAGAGGTGATTCGGTTGGGCAGATATCCCTGCCGCCCAACGGTTTCCCCTTTACAGGGGCTTACGGTTACAACGGGTTGTGCGTGACGCGTTTAAGGTGTTCGCGCGCGCGCGACAGGCGTGAGCGAACGGTGCCGATAGGGATGTCCAAGGCGTCGGCAGTGTCCTGATAGCTGCCGTCGGTCTCCAACGAGGCATATAGCGTTTTACGCATTTCTACCGGCAAGTCGTCGATGGCCGTCAGGGTTTTTTCCAGGCGGCGATTGATCTCGAACGCCCAATCCAGGTTGTTGTTTTCCTCTTGGCCATGCCACAGCGACTCATCGAATTCGCAATGCACCGGTTTGGCATACATGCGCCGAAAATGGTTGCGGACCAGGTTCTGTGCAATGCCGCACATCCAGGTACTGAGGGTCGCTTGGCCACTGAAGCGCTCCCGGTTACGCCAGGCCTCCAGGTAGGTCAGTTGCAGGATGTCATCCGCATCTTCGGGGTTGAGTACGCGTTTATGAATAAAACGACGAAGCTTTTTCTGCTGGTCGTCGGTCAGTTGGAGCATGAATTGAGGCGAGCTGCGACGAGGTGAGCCAGAGTTTCAATAGGAATATTCATATTTTTTCCTTAAGGAAGACGCAGTCGAACTGGTGTCGACGTCAAGCCTTTTGCACTGGCTGTGCCAAGCAGAAAAATAAGAACAAGTTATTGATTTATATAGTTAAATCATTTTGTTAAGCGCGCTTTTTACGCAGTAATCTGCAAAATCAAGCCACGCTCTGTGCGGGTTTTTTCAATTTTTCGATCAGCGCCATTTCGATGGAACCAGTGACGTAGGTCTTGCCACATAGGGAAACATTCACCCCGGTAGTGGCATGCCCATGAAAGTCGAATCCATCAACGATGTGCACTCTATCCAGCGCTTGGATCAACCCACTGTTGCAGTTGCCCCCGCGCCCACGCCGAAGATTGATGACGTTGCTCATATCTTCAGTCAGGAAGTTGAAGCCAACAATCGGGTGCTGACGCAGCGGTCGCTGGGCGTGCGTGTGCCCCCCACCGAGCAGCTCGCGCAACTCTATGAACAGTTGGGGCACCCGGCCCAGACGACGTTGTCGTCGATTTCCCGGCAGATCAGGATGCAGTTGCTGCAGCTTCCCACTGTCGACAAGTTGATGGACCTCACCGGGGGTGATCCTGCGCGTGCGTTTGTGGTGCTCAAGCATGTGGCGGCACAGGCGGACAGCGAGGTGCGCCCGTCCGAAGCGGCCCTGGCGCGTGATGCCATCGCCAAGCTGGAGGTGCGTTTCCAGGGGGAGATCCAGGCGGGCCTCAATATCGCTGTGGCGTTGCAGGCCGCGGGTGTCGACCCGCAAGAGCGCCAGGCGTTACGCGTGCTCTATTACTCCAGCGTGGTCACACGGCAATCGTTGGCAACGATGATGCAGGCTTTGCTGGGCGTGTACGGCGGCGGGGAGTTTTCCAAAGGGCTCAATGTGATGAGTAAAGCCCTGGCGGACGACATAGCGGCGCATGTCTCTTCAGTCCCCTCGGCGCTGTTGCGCACTCTGTTGCTGGGCCTGCAAAGCTGCGGGCAGTTGAACTCGGTGTTGACCAATTGCAACGGCGTGATCCAGCGCCTGCATATCGAGCAAGACGCAGTGGGCCTGCTGCAACGCATGCTGGGTTACGCAGGCTCCGGGATTGCGGCGGCTGAAGTGCTGCGCTTGACGGAGGATCTTGGCGGCCGCGCGTCGCCGCGCAACTTGACGATCCTCAATGCGCTTTACCCGCTGATCCAGACGTTGCCCCAGGCGGTGTGGCCTGACAGCCGAATGCGTCAGGACGCACTGCATGCCTTTTTGGTGGTGATGGATGAGCTTGCCCGTATCGAACGCGGCCCTGCAGGCATTGCCGTTGCATTGAGGACCCTGGCGTGACCGCATTGTCGGCCATCAACAACGTCTTGCTCAAGGTCGCGCAGCGTGCCGAAGTGCTCGGCGCCGTGGTGGTCATGGGCATTGTGTTCATCTTTATTGTGCCGCTGCCCACCTGGCTGGTCGACATCCTGATTGCGATCAACATCTGCATATCCTGCCTGTTGATCGTACTGGCGCTGTACTTGCCGGGGCCGTTGGCGTTCTCCTCGTTCCCGTCGATTCTGTTGTTGACCACCATGTTTCGCCTGGCGCTGTCGATCGCCACGACGCGCCTGATCCTGTTGGAACAGGACGCCGGCGACATCGTTGAGGCATTCGGTAATTTCGTGGTGGGCGGCAACCTGGCGGTGGGCATGGTGATCTTTCTGATCCTCACCCTGGTCAACTTTCTGGTGATCACCAAGGGCTCGGAGCGCGTCGCCGAAGTGGCGGCACGCTTCAGCCTGGATGCGATGCCAGGCAAACAAATGTCTATCGACAGCGACTTGCGTGCCGGCCTGATCGACGGCATTCAAGCGCGCGACAAGCGCGAGCAGTTGTCCCGCGAGAGCCAATTATTCGGTGCCATGGACGGCGCCATGAAGTTCGTCAAAGGTGACGCTATCGCCGGTTTGATCATCGTCGTGGTCAACCTGTTGGGTGGTTTTACCACGGGCATGTTCCAGCACGGCTTGAGCGCTGCCGATTCGATGGCGCTGTATTCGGTGCTGACGATTGGTGACGGCCTGATTGCACAAATTCCCGCACTGCTGATCTCACTGACCGCCGGCATGATCATCACCCGTGTGGCCCCGGAAGGGCGCAAAGGCGCGACCAACATGGGGGCCGAGATTGCTCGGCAAATGACCAGTGAGCCCAAGAGCTGGATGATTGCCTCGGTCGGCATGCTCGCCTTCGCGTTGGTGCCCGGCATGCCTACCGTGGTGTTTGTGATGATCGCGATGGTGACCGGCGGCCTGGGTTATTACCTTGCGCGTGAGCGTCAGCGGGCAGAGAAACCCGAGGTTGAAGACGCCGATGCCGTTCGCCCGGAAGATAATGGCAATGAGGACCTGCGCGGGTTCGACCCGTCGCGGCCTTACCTGTTGCAGTTCCCCCAGGCGTTGCGTGGCACGCCTGAAGTGACGGACCTGATTCGCGGGATTCGCCAGGCGCGTAACGCGATGGTCGCCAACATTGGTTTGACGTTACCGCCGTTCGAAGTGGAACTGGATGATTCGCTGGACGATGATGAAATGCGCTTCTGCGTGCATGAAGTGCCGATGGTCAAGGCGTCTGTCGTCAGCTACCTGGCGGTGGCGCGTAAATCGTTTACGGTCGAGCCTGAGCACGCGCTGCCGGGGTTGGCTGAGCGCGATGAACAGAATTTAGTCTGGTTGGCCGCTGATGATCCGCTGCTCGATGACCCGCAGTTGGAGCGCTTCACCGCGACGGACCTGATCCTTGATCGCATGAAGCAGGCAATGATGCTCAGCGGGCCGCAGTTCCTCGGTATCCAGGAAAGCAAATCAATCCTCAGTTGGCTGGAGCATAACCAGCCGGAGCTGGTTCAAGAACTGTTACGAATCATGCCGCTTTCGCGGTTTTCTGCGGTATTGCAGCGCCTCGCCGGTGAAGGCGTGCCGTTGCGCGCCGTGCGGCTGATTGTCGAGTCGCTGATCGAGTATGGCCAGCATGAACGTGAGCCGGACGCGTTGGCCGACTATGCACGTATTGCGCTCAAGGCGCAGATCTTCCACCAGTACAGCGAAGCCGATGGCTTGCATGCCTGGTTGTTGTCGCCGCAGACCGAGAACATCTTGCGCGAAGCGTTGCGCCAGACCCAGACCGGCGTGTTCTTTGCCCTCGACACTGAAAGCAGCGCGGCGCTGATCAACCTCCTCAACCAGGCCTTTACCTTACGCGCCAAGCTCAAAAGCGTGATGTTGGTCGCGCAAGACCTGCGTAGCCCGCTGCGCGCGCTGTTGCTGGAAGAGTTCAACCATGTCCCGGTGCTGTCCTTTGCGGAGTTGGGCAGTACGTCCAAAGTGAAAGTGCTCGGGCGTTTTGACCTTGGCCAGGATGAACTGATGCGTGGTGCGGTGGCATGAATATTCAGCCAGTTTCAGCCTACGGGAGTGCTCGATGATGTTTGAGTTGAGAGTGCTGAGCGGCCTGCATCAAGGGGCTGCGCTGCCGCTTTTTGGTGAGCAGTGGAGCATCGGTGCGCACCCTGACGCTGACTTGATGCTGAATGATCCGGGCATCGCCGAGCACCATGCGCGGTTGCGCCTGGTTGACTCGAACTGGTCAGTGCAGGCCGAAGCCGGGCTGTTGCAAGGTGCCGAGGGTCAAGTGCTGGCCCAGATCGCGAGCTTGGCGCTGAACGTGCCGTTTTCGGTGGGGGCCATCCAACTCTGCGTCACCCTGGCCGATCAGCCCTGGCCCCAGGCACCGGCTCCGGTTGATGCGCCTGCCGTTGCGCCACGGGCTCTGCCACGTGAGGCGCCGAGCGCGCTGCGCTTATCGTCGATCACGCACTCGCAGCAAAAACGTCTGATCAGCGTGGCGCTGGTGGTGGTGGCCATCCTCGTGTTGGTGGGCCTGACCTCCACCGGGGAGCGTGAGGCCCAAGCCTCGTTAATGCCGGCCGTAGCGACCAAGCATGAACTGATCTCGCCGTCTGAAGTGCGCCAGCAGTTGTTAAAGATGCTCATTGAGCGGGAGTTGGCCCAACGGGTCAGCTTGCAGGTGATCAATGGTCAGGTCGCGCTCAACGGCGACGTTTCCCAAGACGACGTTGAACTGGTAACGCGCATGCTCAACCGCTTCGGCGAACAGTTTGACAGCGCCGTGCCGGTGATCAGCCGTGTGCGCGTAAACGACGGCGTATTGCCGTTCAAAATTGTACAGATCGTGGGTGGACCGAACGGCCACGTGGTGCTGGAAGAGGGTAGCCGGTTGTTTGTAGGTGATGAAGTGGATGGCATACGCCTGGTGCTGATCGACAACAGCAAAGTGGTCTTCGACGGCGCGCAGCGGTATGAGGTGCGCTGGTGAGCGAGGACCTGCAAGCACGTCTGGCTGCCTGGCAGCAACGCCAGGCCCAGTCGCTGGCCAGCATTATGCCGGTGACGATGCGCGGTCGAGTCCAGCGCGTCAACGGCATGCTGTTGCAATGCCGCCTGCCCAGCGCGCGTATCGGTGACCTGTGCCGGGTTGAAAAAACCAGCGACGATTACATGCTGGCGGAGATCATCGGTTTCGATCAGCAGGACGCCGTGCTCAGCGCCCTGGGCAACCTTGAAGGCATCCGGGTGGGCGCCAGCGTGCAGCGTCTGGGGGTGTCGCATCGGGTGCGCGTCAGTGATGAGTTGTTGGGCCAGGTGCTGGATGGTTTCGGGCGGCCGATTGCGGGCGACGGCCCGAGTGCCTTCGTGGAGGCCGACGGCCCGGACGCGAGCATGGTGTTGTGTGAGGCACCGTTGCCGACCGAGCGGCCGAGGATTAATCGCGCACTGGCCACCGGCGTGCGCTCGATTGATGGCCTGTTGACGTTGGCCGAGGGCCAGCGCGTGGGCCTGTTTGCCGGTGCCGGCTGTGGCAAGACCACCTTGCTGGCGGAGATCGCCCGAAACGTTGATTGCGATGTGATTGTGTTCGGCCTGATCGGCGAGCGTGGCCGCGAACTGCGCGAGTTCCTCGACCATGAGCTGGATGATCAGTTGCGCGCCAAGGCAGTGCTGGTCTGCGCGACGTCCGACCGCTCAAGCATGGAGCGCGCCCGCGCGGCATTCACCGCCACGGCATTGGCTGAAGGCTATCGACGCAAGGGCAAGCGGGTGTTGCTGCTGATCGATTCCTTGACCCGTTTCGCCCGTGCTCAGCGAGAAATTGGCCTGGCCGCCGGTGAACCGCTGGGGCGCGGCGGCTTGCCGCCTTCGGTGTATAGCTTGCTGCCGCGTTTGGTCGAGCGCGCCGGTTTGACCCGCGACGGCGTGATCACCGCGATCTACACCGTACTGATCGAACAGGACTCCATGAATGACCCGGTGGCCGACGAGGTTCGCTCGTTGCTCGACGGCCATATTGTGCTGTCGCGCAAGCTGGCCGAGCGCGGTCACTACCCGGCGGTGGATGTACTGGGCAGCCTTTCACGAATTCTAAGCAACGTCGCCACGCCTGAGCATATCCAGGCCGGTACGGCATTGCGGCGCCTGTTGTCGGCGTACCAGCAGATCGAGCTGATGCTCAAGTTGGGCGAGTACCAGCCTGGCAGTGACGCGCTGACCGACATGGCGGTAGACAGCCGGCAGGCGGTGGATGGCTTTCTGCGCCAGGACTTGCGTGAACCCGCGCCGATGCAGGCGACCCTGGATCAACTGATGGAGCTGACCGCGCATGTTCCTTTCTGAGTTGGAAACGCTGCGGCGTCTGCGCAAACACCGGGCAGACCGCGCTGAGCGCGCGTTGGGTGAGGCTAAAAGGCATCAGCGCGCGTTGCAGTTGCAAGTTGAGCAGGCGCAGCAAGCCCTTGAGCAAACTCGCCTGCAGGAGGCCCAGGAGGGCGCGCAGTTATTGAGCCAGCACCAAGGGCAAGTGATCTCGTTCAAGCAGCTCAAATCGTGGAACACCCAGGAGCGCTCGTTGTGCGCCAGTACGCAGCGCGAAGAAGCGCAGTTGCATGAGTTACATGGCCAGCAGGAGCAGCAAGTGATCCACATCGACGGTGTGCAGAGGCAGGTCACCCAACGTTTGCGCGAAGTTGAAAAGCTTTTGGAATTATCCCGTCTACTGGTACAGGAAGAAACATGAAGCAGGTGCCTGTGAGCAAGTCTGAACGGCCCCGTGTGCGCGAGCTATGGGAAGACGCTGAAGTGGGCAGTGGGGCGCCGGCGTCCCTGGAACAAAGGCGCTTGTTTGTCCAACTGTTTGCTAAAAGTGATGATCAAGGCGGTTACGTTTCCACGTTGCCTGGCCTGATGGCGTCACCTGATCGGGTGATGCTTGAGGCGTTGGCCGGGCAACTGACGACGCGAATCCACGGCGCCGCGCAATGGCCCTTGCTGGTGGCGCTTTACCTGCCGCGGCTGGGGCGAATCAACGCCAGTGTGCGTAAGGAACCCGGCACCTGGAGCGTCGAGCTGGAGGCTGAAGAAGAGCGCACCGCGCAGTGGCTCAGCCGTCAGCACAAACGCTGCCAGGACACGCTGACCGAGGCTTTGGGGCAGCCTGTCGACGTTCATATCAGGCACGCGAACCCAGCATGATCATGTCAGTTTTAACCTTGCCATTGGTCGATGCCGGAAGGGTTGCCGCGTTACAGCGGTTGGGGCGCGGTTTACGCATGCCGTTCCAGGTTGCGGATCAGCCGGGTGAATTGTTGCTTGAGCCCGGCCGTGCTCCTGCGAACGCAAAACCTATGTGTTTCGAGAGCGCCATCGGTGTGCTGGCATTCGCCGAACCCGGGCCGATGTTCAGCCTGATGGGCGAATGCCCGGTCACCCTGGCAGAGGCCAGCAACTCCCCGACGTCCTGGTTCTGGGAGCTGTTTCTGCATCACTTGAGCCCGCAGTTGTTAGCGCTGTTCGGTTACCTGCGATTGCTGCCGGCCCCCACAAAGCTGGGCTTTGGATGTCGCTTAACCGTGACGCTGGGCGCCTCCAGGGTCGCAGGTTACGTGTGGATGGCGCCCCAGACGTTGTTGGCGATGTGCGCGGCCGGCCAATGGCAGCGTATGGCCGGCCCGTTACCGCTGTCGTTTCCGTTGGCAATCGTCGTGACCTTGGGCCGCTTGAGCCTGCACGTCGAGCAACTGCGCGGTTTGCGTGCCGGCGATGTAGTGATGCTTGAACAGCCTTTTTTCGACGCGCAGGGCCATGGCCATTTGCGTATCGCCAACCATCGTCTGCAAGGGCGCATTGACGATGAATCCGGGCCGTTATGCCTGAACCTTATTTCGATCGAGGAAACCTCCGTGGACGAAGATTTTGTAATAGAAGAATACCCAGGGCCTGAGCTTGATCACCCGGTGGTGGATGCGTTCGGCCAGGAGCCCTTCGATGAGTTGAGCATGGCGCTGACCGTGCGCTGCGGCCTGATGAGCCTGACCCTTGGCGAGCTGCGCAACCTGGTGCCCGGTGCGGTGTTGGGTATCACTGGCTATGCCCCCGGCATGGCTGGCTTGTATTACGGTGAACGGCCTATTGGTCAGGGGCAGTTGGTGGAAGTGGATGGCCGACTCGGCCTGCAAATGTCTCGCGTGGTTTTCTCCCGATGATATTTCAGGGCATCGACCCGGTAATCCTGGCGCTGTTCTTCGGGGCAATGTCGTTGATGCCGATGCTGTTGATCATCTGCACGGCGTTCTTGAAGATCGTCATTGTGCTGATGATCACCCGCAACGCGATCGGCGTTCAGCAAGTGCCGCCGAGCATGGCGATCAACGGAATCGCACTGGCGGCGACGCTGTTTATCATGGCGCCGGTGGGTTACCAGATTGCCCAGCAGCTCAAGGTGTCGCCGCTGGACATGAGCAGTGTGCAAACGCTGCAAGAGACCGGGCTTGGGGCCATACAGCCGCTGCGCGCGTTCATGAAACGCAACACCGACCCGGACGTGTTGACCCACCTGCAGGAAAACAGCGCGCGTATGTGGCCGCCTGAAATGGCGCAAAGCACCCAGCGCGATGACCTGATCCTGTTGATCCCGGCCTTTGTGCTGTCGCAGTTGCAGGCGGGGTTCGAAATCGGCTTTCTGATCTACATTCCGTTCATCGTCATCGATTTGATTGTCTCCAACCTGCTCTTGGCCCTCGGTATGCAAATGGTCTCGCCGATGACCATTTCCCTGCCGCTAAAACTGCTCTTGTTCGTCATGGTCTCCGGATGGTCGCGGTTGCTCGACAGCCTTTTCCTCTCTTATCTCTGAGTGCCTTATGGAACCGATCGTACTGTTCAAACAGGGCATGCTGCTGGTCGTCGTATTGTCGGCACCGCCGCTGATCGTGGCGGTAATCGTCGGCGTGCTGACGTCCCTGATTCAAGCCCTGATGCAGATACAGGACCAGACACTGCCCTTTGGCATCAAGCTGGTGGCGGTGGGCATCACCCTGATCTTGACGGGTCGCTGGATCGGCGTGGAGTTGATTCAACTGATCAACCTGATGTTCGACATGATTGCCCGTTCGGCGCTGAACTGAGGGCTTGCACGTGCTGCCTTATCTTGAGTTATTGCCGAGCCTGCTGATTGCCATGGCGCGTATTTATCCTTGTGCCATTCTGGTGCCGGCGTTCTGCTTCCAACATTTACGCGGCATGCTCAGGCACGTCATCGTGATGGTCATGGCCTTGATCCCGGCGCCAGGTATCCATGCGGTACTGGTAGCCCATGACTACTCCGCGCTGATGATAACCGGGCTGATGTTCAAGGAAGCGGCACTGGGCTTATTGCTGGGCGTGTTGTTGGCCATGCCGTTCTGGATGTTCGAGTCAGTCGGCGCGCTTCTGGATAACCAGCGTGGCGCCTTGGCAGGTGGCCAACTCAACCCGTCATTGGGGCCGGACGCGACGCCCATCGGGCACCTGTTCAAACAATTGGTGATTTACTTGCTGATCGCTTTTCTGGGCCTGAGCGTGCTGACCCAAGTGATCTGGGACAGTTACGTGATCTGGCCGGCGACGGCCTGGATACCGCTGCCGGCAATCAATGGCTTCAGTATTTTCGTGGGCATCATTGGCGACACCTTTTCCCACATGATGCTTTACGCCGCGCCCTTTATTGCCGTGCTGTTGTTTCTGGAGTTCGGTGTCGCGCTACTCGGCGTCTACAGCCAGCAATTGCAGGTGAGTACGCTGGCGCCACCGCTCAAGTCGCTGGCGGGCATTGGTATTTTGCTGCTGTACTTTGCCTTGCTTCAGGACCTGATGGTCGGGCGCTTGAGCCTGTTGAGCGACCTTAAACACTCATTGGGGTTGATGTTCGAGGTCTCGACGCCATGAGTGACTCGGGCGAAAAAAAGCACCCGGCTTCTGCCAAAAAGCTGCGCGATCAACGCAAAAAAGGCCAGGTCTCGCAAAGCCAGGACGTGGGCAAATTAATGGTGCTGACGGCGATCAGTGAGATTGCTTTGTTTACGGCCGAAACCAGTATGCAACGCTTCCAGCAACTAATGGTGTTGCCCATGTCGAGCATGGGCCAGCCCTTCGTACACGCGCTGGAAACGGTGCTGTTTGAAGGCATGCTGGTGTTTTTAGCGTTCGCGCTGTTGATGGTTGGCGTCGCAGTCATGATGAAGCTGATCAGCAGTTGGATGCAGATCGGGTTTCTGTTGGCCCCGGACACCTTGAAGCTTGACTTCAATCGCCTCAACCCGCTCAAGCAGCTCAAGCAGATGTTTTCCGTCCAATCAATAACGAATCTGTTGATGAGCGTGACCAAGGCGGTGCTCCTGGGCGTGGTGTTGTACGTGGTGATCAAGCCTGCGTTGAACGCACTGATCAACCTGGCTACCAGTGATTTGCAAACCTATGTTCTGGCGCTGATCGCCCTGTTCCGCCACTTGTTGCATGCCTGCCTTGGGCTGTTGCTGGTGCTGGCGCTGATTGACCTGGCGATGCAAAAGCACTTCTTCGCCAAGCGCATGCGCATGACCCAGGTCGAGGTCGTCAAAGAGTACAAAGACATGGAGGGCGACCCGCATGTGAAGGGCCAGCGCCGTGCGTTGGCGCAGCAATTGTCCCAGGAAGAACCGAAGGTCAAGCTGCCCAAGCTGGAAGAATCCGACATGCTGGTGATCAACCCGACGCACTTTGCCGTCGCGCTGTATTACCGCCCCGGTGAGACGCCGCTGCCCGTGCTGGTCAGCAAAGGCACGGACGCCGAGGCGCGCCAATTGATCGAGCAGGCGAAGGCGGCGCAGGTGCCGGTGATTCAGTGTGTATGGCTGGCCCGCACGCTGTACACGCACGCGCTGGGCGCCGGTATCCCGCGTGAGACCTTGCAGGCTGTGGCGCTGATCTATCGCACCTTGCGCGAGCTGGATGATGACGCCAAGCGCGAAACCCTGGAGTTGCCGGCGCTTGAGTTGCGCTGATCAGCGCCTTGCGCGTACGTCCAGGGCTTCAAGACCTGCCAGCGAAAGCATGCGGCTGAGCGTCTTGTCGAGCGCCGCGTGCGATGCCGGCAGCGCCTGCCAGATCACCAGGCTGCCCTGGGCGTCGAGGTAGATAAAACTGCCGTCGAACAGCAAGGCCTGCTCGAAGCGTCGCTCAAGCACGCGCTGCAACTGCCCGGTGTGTAACCGTTCACGCGCGATGTTCAAGGCCAGCCCCGAGCACTTGCCCGCGTGCAGTGCGTGCACCTTAACCCCGTGAGCGAGGGACAGGTGAGCGGCAGTGCCGCTCACCAGGTTGTCCAGAAACACCCGACGTTGATCGTTGAACGCTTCTGGAAGACTCATTGTTCCAGGGATATCGTCTGGTAGTCCGCTCGCTCCCCGGAGGGGCCTGGCTCGACCCGCGTTTGCGGCGGCCACCAGATCACCATGGTGTTTTTGCTCGATTGTGGGCGTGAGCAGGAGTCACCCTTGCACGTGGGGGTGCAGCCGGCGACGAGCATTACTGCGCTGATCAGGGTGACGCACAACACGCGGTGTTTCATGGCGTAGCCTTCTGAGCTGGAGTGATCAAGGAGGGGCGGGGCACGCCGATGTGTTCATCCTTTACCACCGGACGCATGGCGATAAATACCTCGGCTTCTTCACCCGGTTTGAGCCAGGCGCGCGGCCACACCGTCACCGCCAGGGTTTGCGAGTTGCTGCATTCGTTCTCGTCGACGCGCACATTGCGCTTGATCTGATTACGTACCACCACCACCGCCACATTGAACTGCGGGCCGGCATACCACTGGCTGCGTTCGGTGTTCATGGCGAGTATTTCGCGTGTGTTGCACAAGGTCTCAAGACCCAATGGCATCGCTGCCATCTTGAATGCCGGCGGAATTTGCCCGGTCACCAGATGAGCCAGGGTGCTGGTGATGTCACTGCGTTTGATGACCGGCTGGTGTTCGGCATAACGCCTGGCCAGTGGTTTGAGTGCGGCCTGTAGCTCCAGCTGATCTTCCTGCGGCAAATAGCGTGAAGGGTCGGCTTGGTCGCCGATCACGCGCGGGGTCAGGATAAACAAGCGTTCGCGGCGATTGTTCTTGCGTTCGGTGGATGAAAACAACGCCTTGCCCAGCAGCGGTATATCCCCGAGCAGTGGAATCTTGTTGCGCTTGTCGGTGCTCTCGGTGACATGGAACCCACCGACCACCAGCGAGCGGCTTTCCGCCATGACGGCCTGAGTACTGACATTGCCACGGCGTACGTCGAGGCCCAGGCGATCCGGGTTGGACTCGTCGAAGTTACCGTCTTCAATATCCACCATGAGGTGAACTTGATGAGTGCCACGGGTGGTAATCACCCTGGGCACCACTTGCAGGCTGGTGCCGACAGTGATGGGCAGAACGGTCGCGACTTCTGTGCCTGCCGTCAGGTATTGGGTGCGATTGAAGTCAATCACTGACGGCTGGTTTTCCAGGGTGAGCACCGAGGGGTTAGACACCATGGTTGCGAGGCCGCGTTGTTCCAGTGCGCGTATCTTGGCGAAAAAACGGTCACGGTTTCCGATCGACAATTGCGATGAACTGCCCGGTGCGATTCGCGCGTCGCTGCTAAAGCGACTGTTGCCCCAGTTGACCCCGAATTCACGCAGTTCAGTGCGTTCTATATCGAGAATAATCGCGTCGATTTCCACCATTTTGCGTGCCACATCGAGCTGGGTAAGCAGCTCTCGATACATCGCGTGCCGCTCCGGCAGGTCATAAATCAGTACGGCGTTATTGCGCACATCGGCTTCGACGCGAATTCGGCCCATAGACACCGGTGCTCGCGGGCTGAGGCTTGCGCCCGTTTCCAACGGCCCCTGGTTGCCTGTCTGGCCAAGCATCTGCCCCAACATCGGGTTGCTCAACCGCGGGAAATTCGGTGTGATGGGAGAGGGCTGGGAGGCGGATGAGCGGTTTGGGCTCATGCTTGAGAGGGTGCTGGGAGAGCGCGGTTCCAACAACCCGCGCAGCATGCTCGCGACGCCTGGAATGGTTATTTTTTCACCGCGATAATCGATCTGGCGATCGCCGGCGTTGGCGAATTTCAGTGGGTAACTGAGCACGCTCTGCTTTTCGTCAGGTGATTTGCGCTGGCTGCTGAACTGCTTGATCTGGTCGATATAGCGCTTGGGGCCAGACACCAGCACCACCCCGTCATCAGGCAGCTCACCCCAACCGAAACGGCTGTCGAGCAGGCCGATGTCGGTCAGCGCGCGCTTGAGGTCGGCGACGGTCTCGGAAGAGACCTCCAGGCGCGCGGACTCTTGCAGGTCCAGGGTGCTGATATACAGGGTGTTGTTGTACAAGTACCACTGGAAGCGGTGTTCCACCCCAAGCCTGTCGAGCAACGACTGTGGAGTATTCGCGCGTATCTTGCCATTGACCGTCCCGTCCAGCAGGCCGTCGACTTGCAGTTGTGTGCCAAAGGTCTGAGCGAAGTCCTCGAGTACATCTCGCAGCGGCTTATGATTGGCCTCATAGGCGTAGGCGGTGTTTTTCCATTCCGGGGGGATCGCGGCAAGGCTGCTGTGCAGCGGCGCCAACAATAAGGGCAGGGCGAGCAGGCAACGCCAGGGCGCGCGTTTTACCAACGCCGCGGGCGCGTTTAAACGCAAGCGGGTGTGCTTGTTGATCTTGCTAGGCATGACAGGGTCTCTGTTTCAGTGCGGCAGCTGACGTAATGAAGTGGGCTGGAACTTGCGCCCAGCCTTTCTCAGGCGCGCCGTTACGCTGCGCCAGGTGTCACGTTGGTTGAGAAGCACTTCAAGGGATTTCAACAGGTGTTTTTGGCTGCATTGCCCAGGCAGGCATTGCACCAGCCAGAGGTGGCCTGTGGCGGGTGCCAAGGCCAGTGCGCCCTGGAAATGCGCCAGGCTGGACTGGCCGAGAAGGCACCAGGATTGCAGCGGAAATTCGAGGTCTGCAGGGGTCAGTTGAGCACGCAGCACGACGCGTTGTTCGTCGCACTGCACGTTGACCTCATCATCCTGTTCAAACAGCAGAACCGTCTGTTGGTGGCCACTCAAACAGTCCGTCAACGTTTGCTGCCAGTCACTAGACGACATTGATGGCGGATTTAACCGTTTCGTGTTTGTAGCTGAGGTAGGTCGAACTCACCGCAAAATTGTTGACCAGCCTGGACTTCTCCTCATTCAGAAACTCCAGGAACATCGTTGTGTCTTCGCTGCGTTCGATGTTTGGAATATCGGCACTGATTTGGTCGAGGTTTTTTTCGGAGCGAATTTGCTGCCGGTAGAGATTACTGAGTACGCGTGCGTCAGCATTCATCGCTTGTATCTCCAATGGGGTTCTATTGCCTGTGTGGCGCCTGGTGAATGACCAGTTCCATCGGCGACCAGTTTTTTTAAAAAAGATAGGTTTTTATTGAGCTAAGTTGTCACTTGATTTTGGTCGTGGGTGGGACCGCCACGAGCATATTGATGGCATCGGTCCAATTGATGTGAAACCCGCCATCTTCTGTTTCAAGCACCAGGGACTGAGTGGCCAGCCCGTTTTCAACGCGCAGCGTCCACGGCACTGCGCAGTGGGAGCTAAGCCATTGCTCTACAAGTTCGCGGTCCAGCGGGTTGCACAGTAAGTTCGCCTCGACTGCCGGCAGTTGGGCCGCCAGTAATTTATTGAGCAATGCGGCGAGGCGCTGGGCGGGTACGGTCTCCTCCAGGATGCTTCGAATCGCTGTGTTGACGACGCAGGTGGCGGCATGCTCCAACTCATCGAACATCGCCAGTCGCTCCGACTCCCAGCTTTGCAGTTGGGCATTGGCGCGCTCCCAGAACGCCTCACGGGCAGTTTGCAACAGGCTCTCGCAACGCTCTTCGGCTTGGTGTATGAGCGCCTGCGCTTGGGTTTCGGCGAGTTCCAGCATTTGACGGGCCTGGGTGTAGTCAGCAAGCATTTCCTTGGGAATCAGGGCCGTCGGCAGGTCGTGAGTGAGGGTGTGCAGCTCAATCTTGCGGGCGCAAAACATGATTGGAATTCTCGCGGGGGGCGCGCAGGGCATCATCGACAGGGGTAGAGGTTGCGCGCCAAATAGTGGCTTGCCACAGGGTGTCCAGCCGGCCATGCGTGTCCGCCAGCTTGGGTTTTTGCTCCAACTCAAGCACCCTCGGGCGAGCAAAGCTCAAGCGCAGCCGTTGCCAGATAACGGGGGGCACCCAGGCCCGCAGGTAGTGCAAGGGGTCGCCGACAGCCTCCGGTGTTGGGCCTGTTGGAAGCGCCTTGGCCAAGCGCTGGCACCAAAGAAGCTGTTCTTGATTCAACTGGCTGCCGGGGGGCGCGTTGTACACCTCATTGACGAGTTCGAGTACGAGTTCCTGTTGTTGCGCGCGACTCAGTACCAGTTTCAGCAAGGCCGCCGAGGTCGGCGGGGGAAGCTCGGGGGCGATCTCGAACATGCTGCTGACCCGGCCATGATGGCTGCGTGAAAGCGCCGTTGTCTCTACGAAGCCGGTTTGTGTGAGCCAGTCGACGTGGGCATTCTCCCAGGGGAAGGCCCACCATCTTGCCCAACTGAGGTCTTCACTCATCAGCGTCGGCTGCGGCAGGCGTTGCTGCAGAGGCGCGCGTTTGCCTGCGGCGCCAGACTTGCCAGGCAATACCGCCCAGAATCAACGCAACCAGCGGCGCGAAAATGCTCATGCGCCAGAACCCGACGTCTTGCTCCGGTACCAGAAACGGTCCGAGGTGAATAAGTTGTTGCTGCTCTATATAGGCCGTGGCGGGTACGAACACGACGGTCAGTTTGGCAGTATTGTCGACCGCCGAAGCCATTCCGGGGATGCTGCTGGCGACCATCCTGCGCACTCGCGGATTGATCTTGTCAGGTTCCAGTCGCGGGTCATGCTTGATGAATACAGACGCCGACGCCGGCTGCACCGGCTCGCCTGGCGCTATTCGTTCAGGCAGCACCACATGCACACGTGCGACGATCACGCCGTCGATGTTGGACAGGGTCGATTCAAGTTCCTGGGAAAGCGCGTAGATATAACGTGCGCGCTCTTCCAGCGGTGTAGAGATGACGCCCTCTTTGCGAAAGATATCGCCCAAGGTTGAGCGGGCCAGTCTGGGCAACCCCGCAGCGTCCAGAGTACGAACCGCGCGACTGATGTCACTGGCCTTGACCCGAACAGCGACGCCATCTTTGCCCGGTATCTTCTGTGCACGGATTTGTTTGTCCGCCAGTTCCGCGATGACTTCGTTGGCTTCCGGCTCGGAAATATTGCGATGCAGCTCTACGCTGTCGCCACAGCCCGTGAGTATTAAGGTCGTTGAGATAAATAATAGGCTGATTAGACGGCGGTACATGCAACTACCCCATGCTTGAAATTTTATCGATGCCTTTTGTGAGTGCGCTGATTACCTTGACCCGTGACATGATGTCGATATGCGCCTCGGCGAGCGATTGGGCGAACTCGTTCGCATCCTTGGTATTTTTGTTCTGGCTGGAATCCCTGAACCCTTTGGACACGCGCCTGGATAACGTGTCCGACTCAGTAGAGCCCCAGGACACGGGAGGCGATGCCATGGCGGGCGCGACGCCTTTGCCGGGCTGTTCGGGGTTGCCTAGTTGGGCGTTGAAAAAACTGATGTCCGCCGCCCGGTTGATCGCGCCAAAGGCATCGGCCTGGGTGCTGGTGTTTCTGGTTTCTGCGAGCCCTGGGGTTGCGATGTACATATGAATCTCCATCGAACGTGTCGATTGTTGTACGCGGGGTGACGCTGAAAACCTCCTCAACCTGATGGGCTGAGGAGGTTGGTCTGGCTTAGGCGAATCGCAAAGATTTAATGCGGCCGGCTTTTGCGGTAGTCAGTTCTTGTTCAGCAGTCTTTTTGGCCTCGTCGACTACTTTCTTTTCTTTATCAGCGTTGATGGCATCCAGTTGCGCCTGGTTACCTGCGCTGGAGCTACCCAAACCTGAGATTGAGGACATAAATCACCTATACGATTTTAAATAAAGTCTGATAGCGAACAGTGGCTATCGTGGGGTGTTGAGTGGCTGTGAAATCACTCGCTTTATAAGTGGCGGATGACAAACAAAGCGTTCCAAACTTTATAGGTATCTATGTAAATTATTGCTTCGTGTTGCCTTTTGGAGTAACGCTGGAGTTGCACGCCAGAGGAAAGTTTCAGCTGTCGCACGCTGCTGGTTATATTTCGAGTTGCTTCATGCGGTAATAGAGCGTGCGTTTGGCGACGCCCAACTCAATCGCTGCGCTATCGACTGAATGGTCGTTGCGGCGCAGTGATTCTTCAATCAGGGCTTTTTCAATTTGTTGCAAGCGTGCCTTCAGGCTCATTTCGCCGTCGTGCTGATTGCTCAGGGGCAGCGAAAGCGCGGGTAATCCCAGTACGAACCGCTTGGCGGTCGAGCGCAGTTCGCGCACATTGCCCAGCCAGGCGTGGCACAGCAACTGTTGCAATAACTCACCGGGCGGGGTCGGAGCAGGGCATTTGAAAAGGTCCGCCTCTTGTTGGACCATCTCCAGGAACAAGGGGATGATCCTTTCTCGTTGGTCGCGCAGGGCCGGGAGTTGGAGGCTGACCACATTCAGTCGAAAATACAGGTCGCGCCGGAAGGTGCCTTGCTCGACCATTTGGTCCAGTGACTGCTGGGCGGAAGCAATAACCCGCATATCGACCGGGATGAAGCGGGTTGAACCAAGCCTTTCAACGCCACGCGACTCCAGCACCCGAAGCAATTTGGCCTGCAGGTTCAAGGGCATGCTGTCGATCTCATCAAGGTACAGGGTGCCCAGATGAGCCGCCTCAACAAAGCCTGCCCGCGACTGCATTGCCCCGGTAAAGGCGCCGCTGTTGACGCCGAACAATTGGCTTTCTGCGAGGCTGTCCGGGATGGCGGCACAATTGACCGCAATGAAGCTGCCGCGCCGTCTCGACAAACGATGAACCCGCTGGGCCAAGGTATCCTTGCCCGTACCGGTTTCGCCCAGTAACAGGATGTCTATATTAAGTGACGCGGTGCTGTTAAGTGTATTTTCAATGTCTGGACCCTCAATAAGTGAGGGGGCCGTTTCAATGTCCCTATTGTAGGAGTCCGACATCGCATGGGTGCTCCATTATCACGGTGTACTAGTTAGGCAGCGGTCAGCAGGCACCGGTCAGCGGAATGGAAATTATAGATTTTTTGTTCTATTTTAAAAGTAGGAACTTGCGCGAATGATGTAGGAGAAGTTAGATGTGTTGGGCGGTTAATGCGGCTCAATTGTTTTTCAGGTTAAAAAGGCCTGGGGTTAATCACTCGCCCACAAAAAAGCCGATGCAGTGCATCGCTTTTTGTGGGCGGCCAAAGCCGCCAGTAATGCTTACACGTTGAAACGAAAGTGCATCACGTCGCCATCCTTGACGATGTATTCCTTGCCTTCCAGGCGCCATTTACCGGCTTCCTTGGTGCCAGCCTCACCCTTGTACTGGATGAAGTCGTCGTAGGCGATCACTTCGGCGCGGATGAAGCCTTTTTCGAAGTCGGTGTGAATCACGCCAGCGGCCTGTGGGGCGGTGCGCCGACTTTGACGGTCCAGGCGCGGACTTCTTCGACACCGGCGGTGAAGTAAGTCTGCAGGTGCAGCATTTCGTAGCCTGCGCGGATCACACGGTTCAAGCCAGGCTCTTCCAGGCCCAAGGCCTCAAGGAACATGTCTTTCTCTTCGCCGTCGTCCAGCTCGGCGATTTCTGCTTCGATCTTGTTGCACACCGGCACCACAATCGCGCCTTCTTCGTCGGCGATGGCCTTGACCACGTCGAGCAGCGGGTTGTTCTCGAAGCCGTCTTCAGCGACGTTGGCGATGTACATCACCGGCTTGGTGGTCAGCAGATGGAAGCCTTTTACCACCGCTTTTTCGTCGGCGCTCATGCTCTTCATCAGGCTGCGCGCCGGTTTGCCGACGGTGAAGTGAGCGATCAATTGCTCCAGCAGGGCTTTTTGGACCACGGCGTCCTTGTCACCACCCTTGGCGTTACGCGCAACTTTCTGCAGTTGCTTTTCGCAGCTGTCGAGGTCGGCGAAAATCAGCTCCAGGTCGATGATCTCGATGTCGCGTTTTGGGTCGACGCTGTTAGAGACGTGAATCACGTTCTCGTCTTCAAAGCAGCGGACCACATGGGCGATGGCATCGGTTTCACGGATGTTGGCCAGGAACTTGTTGCCCAGGCCTTCGCCTTTCGACGCGCCGGCTACCAGGCCTGCGATGTCGACGAATTCCATGGTGGTCGGCAGCACGCGCTTGGGGTTGACGATGGCCGCCAGGGCTTGCAAGCGCGGGTCCGGCATGGCCACGATGCCGCTGTTCGGTTCGATGGTGCAGAAGGGGAAGTTCTCCGCCGCAATACCGGACTTGGTCAGGGCGTTGAACAGGGTGGATTTGCCGACGTTGGGCAGGCCGACGATGCCGCAATTGAATCCCATGGTGTTTCCCCTCGGTAAAAGTCAGGCCTTCTGGCTGTGCAGGTTTTTCATCGCACGGTTCCATTCACCGGCGAAGATATCCGGCAGCACGCCGAGGGCAAAGTCGATGCTGGCATCGAGTTTTTCCTGTTCGGCGCGTGGCGCACGACCCAGGACGAAATTTGAAACCATACTGGCAACGCCTGGGTGGCCAATGCCAAGCCGCAGACGGTAAAAATTATTCTGATTGCCCAACTGCGCGATGATGTCGCGCAGGCCATTGTGCCCGCCATGCCCGCCGCCCAGCTTGAGCTTGGCAACGCCGGGTGGCAGGTCCAGTTCGTCATGGGCCACCAGGATTTCTTCGGGTTTGATCCGGAAGAAGCCCGCAAGCGCCGCTACAGACTGGCCGCTGCGGTTCATGTAGGTGGTGGGAATCAGTAGACGAACATCCTGACCCTGATGCGAGAAGCGCCCGGTCAGGCCAAAATATTTGCGATCGGCCACCAGGTTTACACCTTGGGCGTGGGCGATGCGCTCAACAAAAAAGGCCCCCGCGTTATGCCGGGTCTGTTCGTATTCGGCGCCTGGATTTCCCAGGCCAACGATCAGTTTAATGGCGGTCACGACAGGGGCCCTTCCTTTGGAGTTGTGGGTAACATCGCCGCAACCGTTGTGCGGCGAAAGTGGACGACAGGAGCTCACTTATCCAGAGATAAACTTCGCGTTATCGCCCGCTTTCTCGCTACGTTTCGGTCCGCGATGTTGCCTCAAGCTCCGACGTTGCAGAGAGCATTACTCTGCAGCGGTTTCGCCTTCTTCATCTTCAGCTACAACACGTGGCGCGTGGACGTTGGCAACAGCCTTGTCGTCGTTGTGAGCCAGTGCTACGAACTCAACGCCTTTAGGGGCTTTGAGGTCGGACAGGTGAATGATGGTGCCGATTTCAGCGGCCGACAGGTCGACTTCGATGAACTCAGGCAGATCTTTCGGCAGGCAGCTTACTTCGATCTCGGTAGTCGTGTGGGAAACAACGCCACCTTTCTTGATCGGAGCTTCTTCACCAACAAAGTGCACAGGCACGATAGCGGTCAGTTTCTGGCCCGCTACGACACGGATGAAGTCAGCGTGCAAAACGTGGCCCTTGGATGGGTGACGTTGCAGAGCTTTGATGATGACGTTCTGCTTTTTGCCGCCAACGTTCAGTTCGATAACGTGGCTGTAGGCAGCATCGTTTTCGAGCAGTTTGGCAACTTCTTTAGCCAGCATGCTGATGGATTCAGGGGCTTTTTCGCCACCGTAAACTACAGCTGGAACCAGGCTTGCGAGACGACGCAGGCGGCGGCTCGCACCTTTCCCCAGGTCGGAACGCAGTTCAGCATTCAGAGTAAAATCGTTCATGTTGTATCTCCAAAATAACCACATTCGCCCCAGCGTTTGCGACCAGCGCTAAAGGCGATATGGGCAAAAAAGCCCCGCCCCGGCAGAATGCTGGGGCGGGGCGCTTTTCGTCAGTGAGAGGTTCCGAAGGTTTGACCCTTAGCGGAACATCGCGCTGATCGATTCTTCATTGCTGATGCGGCGAACCGCCTCGGCAACTACCGGCGCGATATCCAGTTGGCGGATACGCGAACAGGCTTGAGCAGCAGCGGACAACGGGATGGTGTTAGTCACCACCAGTTCATCCAGCATGGAGTTCTCGATGTTCTCGATCGCTCGGCCCGACAGCACAGGGTGTGTGCAGTAGGCGAAGACTTTAGCGGCACCGTGCTCTTTCAAGGCTTTTGCCGCGTGGCACAGTGTGCCTGCGGTGTCGACCATGTCATCAACCAGAATACAGGTACGCCCTTCGACATCACCGATGATATGCATCACTTCAGAGTGATTGGCTTTTTCACGGCGTTTGTCGATGATCCCGAGGTCCACGCCCAGGGATTTGGCAACGGCACGTGCACGCACGACGCCACCAATGTCCGGGGACACGATCATCAGGTTTTCAAAGCGCTGATCTTCAATGTCATCCACCAATACTGGGGAGCCGTAGATGTTATCCACTGGAATATCGAAGAAACCCTGAATTTGGTCAGCGTGCAGGTCAACCGTGAGAACACGGTCGATGCCTACCACGGTCAGCATGTCAGCGACGACTTTCGCGCTGATAGCCACACGTGCGGAACGCGGACGGCGATCCTGACGGGCATAACCAAAGTAAGGGATTACAGCTGTGATTCGAGTCGCTGAGGAGCGGCGGAAGGCATCAGCCATCACGACGAGTTCCATCAGGTTATCGTTGGTCGGAGCGCAGGTCGGCTGAATAATGAAGACATCTTTACCGCGGACGTTTTCATTGATCTCGGCTGTAATTTCGCCGTCGGAAAATTTGCCGACAGAGATGTCACCGAGAGGGATATGCAGCTGACGTACGACACGTCGAGCCAGATCGGGGTTGGCGTTCCCCGTAAAGACCATCATCTTGGACACGCGCAGTACCTAGAGGCTGAGGGTAACCTGGATGAGTATTAGAAAATGGCAGGGGCGGCTGGATTCGAACCAACGCATGGCAGGATCAAAACCTGCTGCCTTACCGCTTGGCGACGCCCCTGTATCTGTTGCAACGAGTGCCTAACACTCGGTTCCTTTTAGAGCAGATTTTGCAGCGTGCGATGCAACATCGAAATGTTGCTTCCCTTTGCTACAAACCCTGTAAGGGTCTCTGTAAGAAGGGCCGAGACTTTATCAGCTTCAGCTTTGCTTGGGAAGCCCCCAAACACACAACTTCCAGTGCCGGTTAATTTTGCTTCGGTAAATTTACCTAACAAATTCAAAGCGTTACGTACCTCTGGATAACGCCTTGCTACAACCGGCAAGCAGTCATTTCGACTGTTTCCCTTGGGAACGGGGCGCACTTTAATGGGAGGAGAGTTACGTGTCAACAGTGGATCTGAAAAAATTTCTGCTGTACTTACAGATACTTGCGGAACAAGCACGACATACCACGGCTCTTCGGGGTATTCCGGGGTGAGTTTTTCGCCCACACCCTCAGCAAAAGCGGCGTGCCCGTGCACGAAAACCGGCACGTCGGCGCCCAGTGTCAGGCCCAGCGCCGCCAAGCGATCAGGGCTCCAGCCAAGCTTCCACAAATGATTAAGACCCAGCAGCGTGGTCGCGGCATTTGAGCTGCCGCCACCAATGCCGCCGCCCATGGGCAAAATTTTATTGATCCAGAGGTCGATGCCGAGCGGGCAACCTGATTGCTCTTGAAGTTTTTTTGCGGCCTTCACAATCAGGTTGCTGTCGTGGGGCACACCTTCAAAGGCTGTATGCAACCGGATCACGCCATCGTCGCGTACGGCGAAGGTCAGTTCATCGCCGTAGTCGAGAAATTGAAACAGCGTCTGCAACTCGTGGTAGCCGTCTTCGCGGCGACCCAGAATGTGCAGCATCAAATTGAGTTTGGCCGGGGCGGGCAGGGTCAGGCGGTCTGCGTTCACGTTATTGCCCCAGCTTGCGCGGTTGCCAGTCCTTGATCACCAGCGTCACATCCAGGTCAGTGCCGTGCAGCTTGATGCGCTCGGGCAGCCAGTAACCGCTTTGCTGCACGTAGCTTAAGTATTCAACCTGCCAGCCATCCTGCTCCAGGGTGGCCAGGCGGCTGTCGCCGTTGAGGCTCAGGCGACTTTTACTGTCGGGTGCGGGCAAACCACGTACCCACCACACCAGGTGCGAGACCGGCAACTTCCAGCCAATCTGTTCTTCCAGCAACGCTTCCGGGGTGGGCGCTTCATAGCGGCCCTGGTTGGCCACTTCAAGGCTCACCTGCCCAGGCCGACCGGTCAGGCGCGCAGCGCCGCGGCCCAGCGGGCCAGACAAACGAATGTCGTAGTAATCCTGGCGTTGCAGCCAGAACAACGTGCCGCTGCCGGAGTCTTTCGGCGCGCGCACCCCGACTTTGCCTTCGATCTGCCAGCCATCGATGCTGCTGAGCTGGTCCTTGTGTTGTTGCCATTGTGCCGGGTTGCCCTGGCCTTCAACGGATTCACGGCTGCCTGTGCCCGCGCAACCGGCGAGCAAGGCGATAAAACTGAAAACAATAACGTGGCGCAAGAACATAAGCTTAAAGGGTCTCGGATCCGGTCAGGCGCTTGATGGTGCCGCGCAGGATAGGGCTTTCGGGTTGCTCCTTGAGGAACTTCTCCCAGATTTGACGGGCTTCGCGCTGTTTGCCGTTGGCCCACAGTACTTCACCCAGGTGCGCTGCCACCTCCTGGTCGGGAAAACGCTCCAGCGCCTGGCGCAGCAAGCGTTCGGCCTCGTCCAGGTTGCCCAGGCGGTAGTTTACCCAGCCAAGGCTGTCGAGCACGGCCGGGTCTTCCGGGTTGAGCTTGTGCGCTTGTTCAATCAGCACTTTGGCTTCGGCGTAACGCGTGGTGCGGTCGGACAAGGTATAGCCCAAGGCGTTCAGCGCCATGGCGTTGTCCGGGTCGCGTTTGATGATCAGCCGCAGGTCTTTTTCCATCTGCGCCAGGTCATTGCGTTTTTCCGCCTGCATGGCACGGGTGTACAGCAGGTTCAAATCGTCGGGGTATTGCAACAAGGCTTGTTGCAGCAGTTTCCAGGCGCGCTCGCCCTGATTGTTGGCCGACAGGGTCTCGGCCTGGATCAGGTACAACTGAATCGCGTAATCCGGTTCGGCGTCGCGCGCGGCGGCCAGGCGTTTTTCCGCCTCGTCGGTGCGGCCATTGCTGATCAGGATGTCGGCCTGGCGCAATTGGGCCGGCAGGTAGTCGTTACCAGGGCCAACCTGCGCGTATTCGAGCAGCGCGGCTTGCGGGTCGTTGCGCTCCTCGGCGATACGGCCGAGGTTCAAGTGCGCCGAGTCGACGTGGCTTTCGCGTTGGATCAACTCTTCCAGATAGCCCTTGGCCTCGTCCCAGGCCTTGGCTTCCAGGCACACCAGTGCCAGGGAGTAGCGCAACTCGTCGTCGTCCGGGTATTGCTGCACCAGGTTGGCGAACTGCACTTTGGCGTCCGCCATGCGGTCCTGCTCAACCAGCATGCGCGCATACGTCAGGCGCAAACGCTTGTCGTCCGGGTATTTCTTGATGCTTTTTTCCAGCAGCGGAATCGCTTCCTTGCCGCGATTGAGGTTCTGCAGCAGGCGCGCGCGCAGCAAAATCGGGGCGATTTCGCCGTCTTCCGGCGGGTTCTGCTCCAGCAACTTGAGCGCGGCGTCGGCCTCATCATCTTGTTGCAGCAGCAAGGCCTTGCCGAAAATCAGCTGGCTGTTCTTCGGATGCTTTTGCAGCAGGCGGTCAAAACTTTTCATCAGGCCATTACGCGTGCCCTGGTCGGTATCGGCAGCCGACAGCGCAAGGAAGTCGAAATGCGTGTCACCTTTGCCCTGCAGGACTTTCTCCATGTACACCATGGAGTCGTCATAGCGCCCGGCGCGCGCCAGTTGAACCGCCGCCGCGCGCTGTGCTTCGAGATCGTCCGGCGCGTTTTTCGCCCAGATCAGCGAGGTATCGAGTGCCGCCTGGTCCGCGCCCAGGTACTCGGCGATGCGAAACGCGCGCTCCGCGATGCCCGGGTCCTGTGTGTTGATGGCCTGGGTCACGTAGTTATCCAGCGCAATGTCGAAACGATTACGCTGGCCGGCGAGTTCCGCCGACAGCAGGCTGTACACCGTTTCTTCTTTGAACGAGGAATAAACCTTCGGCTTTTCAGGGACGGGAGGGCTGTCTTCCACCGGCGGCGTAGCGTCCGGCGACACGGGTGCCAAAGCTTGGCAGCCGCTGAGGAAGATGAGAGCAAGGAACAACGCGGAAGATCTATTCATATCGGAGAGGACGACTAACCTGCGGTCGGATCATCATGACACAAGCCTTCGGCCAAACATAACCGGGGCACCCGTAATGCTCTAAATCCTGGCTTTGCAGGGGCGCGCTCGCACCTGCATAGGCTCAATGTATAAGGACAATAGACGACGGTGGTTGTTCTGGATCTTTCGAAGTAGGACAATTGACGGCTTCCCGACATCATCAGCGATATTGAATGGCCTTCCTCGCACTCGGTATTAACCACAAGACTGCTTCCGTAGACGTGCGCGAGCGCGTGGCGTTTACGCCGGAGCAGTTGGTTGAGGCCTTGCAGCAGCTCTGCCGGCTCACCGACAGCCGCGAAGCTGCGATCCTTTCGACCTGCAATCGCAGCGAGCTTTATATAGAGCAGGAGCATCTGTCAGCGGATGGGGTGCTGCGCTGGCTGGCCGATTATCACCATTTGGGCCTCGACGACCTGCGCGCGTGTGCTTATGTGCATGAAGATAATGCGGCAGTTCGTCACATGATGCGCGTCGCCTCCGGGCTCGACTCGCTGGTGTTGGGCGAACCACAGATCCTCGGCCAGATGAAATCCGCCTACGCCGTGGCCCGCGAGGCCGGCACCGTGGGGCCGCTGCTCGGCCGCTTGTTCCAGGCCACGTTCAATTCCGCCAAGCAGGTGCGCACCGACACCGCCATCGGTGAAAACCCGGTGTCCGTGGCGTTTGCCGCCGTCAGCCTGGCCAAACAGATTTTCAGCGACTTGCAGCGCAGCCAGGCCTTGCTGATCGGCGCCGGTGAAACCATCACCTTGGTCGCCCGTCACCTGCACGACTTGGGCGTGAAGCGTATTGTGGTCGCCAACCGCACCCTGGAACGTGCGAGCATTCTCGCCGAGCAGTTCGGTGCGCACGCGGTGCTGCTGTCGGACATCCCGGCTGAACTGGTGCGCAGCGACATCGTTATCAGCTCCACCGCCAGCCAACTGCCGATCCTTGGCAAAGGCGCGGTCGAGAGCGCGCTGAAGCTGCGCAAGCACAAGCCGATCTTTATGGTGGACATCGCGGTCCCGCGTGACATCGAGCCGGAAGTCGGCGAGTTGGACGACGTTTACCTCTACAGCGTCGACGATTTGCATGAAGTGGTCGCTGAAAACCTCAAAAGTCGCCAGGGTGCTGCCCAGGCTGCCGAGGAAATGGTCAGCGTCGGCGCCGAAGATTTTATGGTGCGCCTGCGTGAATTGGCGGCCGTCGACGTGCTTAAGGCCTACCGTCAGCAGGGCGAACGCCTGCGCGACGAGGAGTTGATCAAGGCCCAGCGTTTGCTCGCCAATGGCAGCAGCGCCGAAGAGGTGCTGCTGCAACTGGCGCGTGGCTTGACCAATAAGTTGCTCCACGCACCCAGCGTACAGTTGAAAAAGCTTACCGCCGAAGGCCGCCTTGATGCGCTGGCCATGGCCCAGGAACTCTTTGCCCTCGGTGAGGGCGCGTCAGACAGCTCTTCGGATAAAAAACCGCAATGAAAGCGTCACTGCTCAATAAACTGGACGTGCTCCAGGACCGTTTTGAAGAACTGACCGCCTTGCTCGGGGATGGCGAAATCATCTCCGATCAGACAAAGTTCCGCACCTATTCCAAGGAATACGCGGAAGTTGAACCCATTGCGGCGACTTACACCCATTGGCTGAAAACCCAGGCTGACCTCGAAGGTGCGCAAGCGCTGCTCAAGGACAGCGACCCGGACATGCGTGAAATGGCCGTGGAAGAAGTTCGCGAAGCCAAAGACAAGCTGCTTGAGCTGGAAGGCGACCTGCAGCGCATGTTGCTGCCCAAAGACCCTAACGATGGGCGCAACGTATTCCTCGAAATCCGCGCCGGCACTGGTGGTGACGAGGCGGCGATTTTCTCCGGCGACTTGTTTCGTATGTATTCGCGCTACGCCGAGCGGCGCGGCTGGCGTGTCGAGATTCTGTCCGAGAACGAGGGCGAACACGGCGGCTATAAAGAAGTCATCGCGCGGGTTGAAGGCGACAATGTCTACGGCAAATTGAAGTTCGAGTCCGGTGCCCACCGTGTGCAGCGGGTCCCGGCGACTGAATCGCAGGGCCGTATCCACACTTCGGCATGCACCGTGGCGGTATTGCCCGAGCCGGACGAGCAGGAAGCCATCGAGATCAACCCGGCGGACTTGCGTGTCGACACCTACCGCTCGTCCGGCGCCGGTGGCCAGCACGTGAACAAGACCGACTCGGCGATTCGCATCACGCACTTGCCGTCGGGCATCGTGGTGGAATGCCAGGAAGAGCGTTCGCAGCACAAAAACCGTGCGCGGGCCATGTCCTGGCTATCGGCCAAACTCAACGACCAACAGACCAGCGCCGCCGCCAATGCGATTGCCAGCGAGCGTAAATTGCTGGTGGGTTCGGGCGACCGCTCCGAGCGCATTCGTACCTACAACTTTGCCCAGGGCCGGGTCACCGATCACCGGGTAAACCTGACCCTTTATTCCCTCGACGAAATTCTTGCCGGTGGCGTGGACGCGGTGATCGAGCCGTTGCTCGCCGAATACCAGGCTGACCAATTGGCGGCGATAGGTGAATAAATGACCATTATTGCCAGCATGCTGCGCGCCGCCGACTTGCCCGACTCGCCGACTGCGCGTCTGGATGTGGAACTGTTGCTCGCCGCTGCCTTGGGTAAATCGCGCAGCTACCTGCACACCTGGCCCGAAAAAATTGTCAGCAGCGAAGCGGCGCTGACCTTTGCCGACTTTCTGCAACGTCGCCGTGGCGGTGAGCCGGTGGCGTATATCCTCGGGCAACAAGGCTTCTGGAAGTTGGACCTGGAAGTCGCGCCGCACACGCTGATCCCGCGCCCCGAGACCGAGTTGCTGGTGGAAGCTGCCTTGGAATTGCTCGCGGCTACACCGGCCAAGGTCCTCGACCTGGGCACCGGCAGCGGCGCCATCGCCTTGGCCCTGGCCAGTGAACGCCCGGCCTGGCAGGTCACGGCGGTCGACCGGGTGTTGGAAGCCGTTGCCCTGGCCGAACGCAATCGCCAGCGCCTGCACCTTAAAAATGCCACGGTGCTGAACAGCCACTGGTTCAGCGCGCTGCAAGGTCACACCTTCGACCTGATCATCAGCAACCCGCCGTACATAGCCGACAATGACCCGCACCTGGTGGCGGGCGATGTGCGCTTTGAACCGGCCAGTGCATTGGTGGCAGGCCATGACGGCCTCGACGACCTGCGGCTGATCATCGCCGCGGCCCCGGCGCACTTGAATGCGGCTGGCTGGCTGCTGCTGGAACACGGTTACGACCAGGCCGAGGCCGTGCGTGAGCTGTTGTTGGGCGAGGGTTTTGAAGACGTTCACAGCCGCATTGACCTCGGCGGCCACGAGCGCATCAGCCTGGGCCGCCGGCCGTGCTGACCGACCAGGAGCTGTTGCGCTATAGCCGACAGATTCTGTTGCAGCATGTCGACATCGAGGGTCAGTTGCGCCTGAAAAACAGCCGCGCGTTGATCGTCGGTCTCGGTGGCCTGGGCGCGCCCGTCGCGCTGTACCTGGCGGCGGCCGGTGTCGGCGAGTTGCACTTGGCCGACTTCGACAGCGTTGACCTGACCAACTTGCAGCGCCAGATCATCCATGACACCGACAGCGTCGGGCAGGCCAAGGTCGATTCGGCCATGCGCCGCCTGAGCACCATCAACCCTGAAATCAGCTTGGTCGCGCATCGCACAGCGTTGGATGCCGACTCGCTTGCCGCCAAGGTCGCGGCGGTGGACGTGGTGCTTGATTGCAGCGACAACTTCGGCACCCGCGAAGCCGTCAACGCCGCGTGTGTCGCCTCGGGCAAACCATTGATCAGCGGCGCAGCGATTCGCCTCGAAGGGCAATTGTCGGTGTTTGACCCGCGCCGCGCCGACAGCCCGTGTTACCACTGTTTATACGGGCACGGCAGCGACACCGAACTGACCTGCAGCGAAGCCGGTGTGGTTGGCCCGTTGGTCGGCCTGGTCGGCAGCCTGCAAGCCCTGGAAGCCCTGAAACTGTTGGCAGGTTTTGGCGAGCCGCTGGTGGGCCGGCTGTTGCTGATCGATGCCTTGACCACGCGGTTTCGCGAATTACGCGTCAAGCGCGACCCCGGTTGCAGCGTGTGTGGGACTCAGCATGGTTAAGAGCGCGCCAGTCGGTGTGTTCGATTCCGGTGTCGGCGGCCTGTCGGTGCTGGATGAAATCCAACAGTTGTTGCCGCATGAGTCGCTGTTGTACGTGGCCGATTGCGGGCATATTCCCTACGGCGAGAAAACCCCGGCGTTCATTCTTGAGCGCTCCCGGCGCGTCGCCGAATTTTTCCGCGAGCAGGGCGCCAAGGCCTTTGTGATTGCTTGCAACACCGCGACCGTTGCGGCCGTCGCCGACCTGCGCCAGGACTACCCAGGCTGGCCATTGGTGGGCATGGAGCCCGCCGTCAAACCTGCGGCAGCCGCCACGCGCAATGGCGTGGTCGGCGTTCTCGCGACCACCGGCACCCTGCAAAGCGCCAAGTTCGCAGCCTTGCTCGACCGCTTCGCCACCGACGTGCGTGTGGTCACCCAGCCGTGCCCAGGCCTGGTCGAACTGATAGAAACCGGCGACCTCGGCAGCCCGCTGCTGCGCCAGAGGTTGCACGGGTATGTCGAGCCATTGCTCAGCGCCGGCTGCGACACGATTATTCTCGGCTGCACGCATTATCCCTTCCTCAAGCCGCTTCTGGCGCAGATGCTTCCCTCAAGCATCATTCTGATCGACACCGGCGCCGCAGTAGCGCGTCAGCTCAAGCGGTTGTTGGGCGAGCGTGACCTGTTGGCCAGCGGCACCCCTCAGCCCGCGCAGTTCTGGACCAGCGGTGACGTGTATCACCTGCGAAATGTCCTACCTACCCTATGGAAACATCTTGCAGTTGTGCGAAGCTTTAACGCGTAAAAAAAACGTGAAATATCGTCGTTAGTGGCTGAACTTCTGGTTGCGCGTTGGCTTCTATAGCGGGATTGCCTGTACAAAATCATACAACTTAGTACTCAAGGACTGTTTCATATGAAGCGCTTGTTCTGTTTGGCTGCGATTGCGGCCGCGGTAGTGGGGCACTCTATTTCGGCGCAGGCGGCGGGCCTGGAATTTGGAGTGGGGAGCACAAGCAGTTCGACCATGACGTATCGTCTGGGGCTGACGTCGGATTGGGATAAGAGCTGGATGCAAAGCAATGTGGGGCGTCTGACCGGCTACTGGAGCGGTGCATATACCTACTGGGAAGGTGATGATCGTGCGGGCGCCAGCAGCCTGTCGTTCTCGCCGGTATTTGTGTATGAGTTTGCCGGCGAGTCGGTCAAGCCTTACATCGAAGCGGGTGTCGGCGTGGCGGTATTCTCACGTACGCGCCTGGAAGACAACAACATCGGCCAAGCCTTCCAGTTTGAAGACCGCTTTGGCTTTGGCTTGCGCTTTACCGGTGGGCATGAAGTGGGTATTCGCGCCACGCATTATTCCAACGCAGGCATCAGCAGCAATAATGACGGCGTAGAGAGTTACGCGCTGCACTACACAATGCCGCTGTAATGCTTAATGTGGGAGGGCGCGACGCGCACTCCCACATTGGCCCGGTACTTATCCAACGCTCAGCGATACACCGTCGCAATCCCTTCACGCTCGGTCAGACATTCCGGCGCACCCATCTCGAATTCCCGGCAGATCAGCGGCCGGCGTTCATAAATCGAACACATCATGGTGTTTCGATCCAGCGCCGCGCACCAGCCGTCATCCAGGCGCAGCATCACTTCACCGCCCCAATCGTCGGTATCGATATAGCGCTCCGGTACGCCGGTGTCGGTGATCAGCATCACTTCCAGCTGGCAGCAACAGGCCGCGCACGTCGAGCAAGTGACGGCGGGTTCGGGGATTTGGGTATGCGGGATGTTGGTCATAGGTGCGCAGTGTAAGGCAAGCGCGTGTCGCGCGTATGAATGCTCTGACGGGCGTTAACGCCCCAGCCGCCGCGCGACCCAATGCAGCATGGGGAACAGCAGCGCCCACAGCAGCGCCAGGCCGAGCAGGGTCGGCACGGTGGCGTAACCAAAGCGCACGCCGGCCAATTGGCTGCCGGCGTAATACGACAGTGGCCCGCCCAACGCCCCCAGCACACTGGCGCGCCACCAGGGTTGCGCGCTCCAGGCCAGGCAGTGGCGCAGTGTGGTCGCCAGCAACGCCCACAGCAGCATCAGCCAAAAAGGAATCAGCGGCCCTGGAAGGCTGAAATGAAACACGTCCAAGGCGCGCAACACGGTGTCGACCGCGGTGCCCAGCACGGTCACGGCGAGGATGGCTCGCCCGTCCTTCGACCATGAACTTATCCACAGCAGATGGATGGCCAGCACGGCGACCCCAACGAGTAACCAGCGGCTGTCGCCACCCAGCACGCACGCAAACCAGCCGCCCTGGAACAGCGCGGCATTCGCCAAAGGTTTAAGCACTGAAACGTCCGAGCAAGGGCGGGTTGATCGCGGCAGGCTTGGCCAGCAGCAACTGCGCGGTACCAATCGTGCGTTCCATGAACCCACCTTCGCAGTAGCACAAGTAGAACTCCCACAAGCGCAGGAAGTACTCATCGTAGCCCAGCTCTGCGAGACGGCTGTGTGCGCGACGAAAGTTCTCGTGCCACAGGCGCAGGGTGCGCGCGTAGTGCAGGCCAAAGTCCTCCATGTGCAGCAGGTTCATGTCGGTGTCGCGGCTGACGATCTGCAACATATTCTGCACACAGGGCAGGGCGCCACCGGGGAAAATATAGCGCTGGATGAAGTCGACGCTGTTCTTGGCCTGCTCAAAACGTTGCTCACGGATGGTGATGGCTTGCAGCAACATCAGGCCGTCGCTCTTAAGCAAATGCGCGCACTGCTTGAAGTAAGTCGGCAGAAAACGGTGGCCCACGGCTTCGATCATCTCGATCGACACCAGCTTGTCGTACTGCCCGGTGAGGTCGCGGTAATCCTGCAGCAACAGGGTCACCTGGCCCTTCAGCCCCAAGGCCTCGATGCGTTTTTCGGTGTAGGCAAATTGCTCTTTGGACAGCGTGGTGGTGGTGACTTTGCAACCGTAATGCTGCGCCGCGTACAGCGCCATGCTGCCCCAACCGGTGCCGATTTCCAGCAAGTGGTCTGTGGGTTTGAGCGAAAGCTTCTGGCAGATGCGCTCCAGTTTATTCAGTTGCGCCTGTTCCAGGGTGTCGTCGGGGCTCAGGAACTGCGCCGCCGAATACATCATGGTCGGGTCGAGGAATTCTTCGAACAGGTCGTTACCCAGGTCGTAATGGGCGGCGATATTTTTT